>NZ_AP019367.1:1200000-1500000 GCF_003966955.1 Parolsenella catena
CGCTTTGAGGGAAAGAGTGTCGTCGTCACCGGTGCGAGCTCGGGCATGGGCCGCCAGATCGCCTATGACTTCGCCAAGGAGGGCGCCACGGTCGTGGCCGTGGCCCGCCGGCAGGAGCGCCTCGCCGAGCTCGCCGCCCAGGTCGAGGCGGACGGCCTGCCGGGCAAGATCCTGCCCTTCGTGGGAGACGTCTCGAGCCGCGAGACCAACGATGCCATGATCGACTTTGCCGTGGAGCAGACGGGCAAGCTCGACGTTCTCGTGAACAACGCCGGCATCATGGACGGCTTCGAGCCCATCGGCGGCATCTCCGACGAGCGCTGGGAGAAGGTCTTCGCCGTCAACGTCAACGGCCCCATGTACGCCATGCGCAAGGCCGTCCAGGTCATGCTTGGCCAGGAGAGCCGCGGCAACATCGTCAACGTCGCCTCCATCGGCGGCACGAACGGCGCCCGCGCCGGTGCGGCCTACACGGCCTCCAAGCACGCGCTCGTGGGCATGACCGAGAACACCGGCTACATGTACGCACACGAGGGAATCCGCTGCAACGCCATCTGCCCCGGCGGCGTCAAGACAGAGATCGCCGGCTCCATGATGGCCGACGCGGGCATCAACCAGTTTGGCATGGGCCGCTCGATGGCCGGCCTCGATGGCGAGATCCGCCAGGCCGAGCCCGAGGAGCTCGCCGCGGCCGTGCTGTTCGCCGCCAGCGACGAGGCCTCGTTCATGACGGGCGCCTGCGTCAAGGTCGACGGCGGCGTGAGCGTCAACTAGCGAGCAATTCTGAGCATATGCGCGCAAGGGGTTTGGGAGCCTCAAAGCGAGGCAACACCGCACAAACCTCGGGTGGCTTTTGCATCTTCGTCTCCATGAATCTACCAACGCGCACAAGGGGGCGCCGTCGGCGACAATCACCGGCGGCGCCCCACGCATAACGCAAAATGGCAAGACCTACAGCTCCACGAGCTCGCCCGTCTCGGCGGCGCGCTTCACGGCATTGAGCGCGCGCAGCGTCTTGACGTTGTCGGCAGGCGTCACGACGGGGGCCTCCTCGCCGCGGACGACGCGCACGAAGTGCTTGAGCTGCATCTTGTGCGGCAGGGCTGGGTCAACGGCGGGCACGTCCATCTTCAGCGGCTTGTGCCAGCTGGAGGCGCCATCGTAGCTCATGACCTGCAGACGCGGCAGCGACAGGGCACCCTTCGTGCCGCCGATGAAGTAGGCGTCGGCGTCGAACGGGCGGTACTGCGGGTCCTCGCGGGCGCAGGCCTCCCAGTTCCAGGGGCTCGCCGTGGCGTCGGAGATCGTCATCGAGGCAAGCGAGCCGTCGGCAAAGCGCACGTTCACGACGGCGGAGTCCTCCGTCTCGAAGCCGCGCGCGGCGCTCGACTGCATGCCCTGGATGGCAACGGGCTCGCCCAGCAGGTAGCGGAGCAGGTCGACGTCGTGGACGAGGTTCACCAGGATGGGGCCGGCGCCCTTCTTGCGGCGCCACTCGACGTCGAAGTACTCGTCGTTCTTGTAGATCATGTAGTGGAAGCTCGAGACGGTCAGACGGCCCAGCTCGCCGGACTCGATGATCTCCTTGGCCTTCTTCACGAACGGGTTGTGGCGGCGGTGCTGGCCCACGAGCACGGGCACGCCGGCGGCCTCGGCCTCGGCGGCGAACTTTTCGGCGTCCTCGAGGTCGTCGGAGATGGGCTTCTCCACGAGCGGCACGATGTTGCGGGTGATGGCCTCGCGGGCAACGCCCAGGTGCAGGCCGTTGGGCGTGGCGATGATGACGGCCTCGGGCTTGACCTCGTCCATCATCTGCGCGGCGTCGGTGAAGAACGGCACGCCGGCGGCGTCTGCCGTGGCACGGGCGCCCTCGAACGCGTCGGCGATGGCGATGAGCTCGGCCTCGGGCTCCTCGGTAACGAAGCGGATGTGGTTGCGGCCCATGGCGCCAGCGCCGATGACCGCGATGCGAACGGGAGCCTTCTCGCTCATGTTGGTTCCTCTCTGAGACATGGGGACGGGCTCGCCCGCCCCACCTTCGTATGCGAACGGCACGCCAAGGCCGCCCGCTTGCTGGTTGATGGCCGGCCGAGGGGCTATCGCCGGCCGAGAAGGGTAAGGGGGCCCGCGCCCGGGGAGTGTGGGCGGGGCCGCCCGGAGGGTGCTACTTGGCGGCCTTCCTGCCGTCGGCGACCATCATGTAGACGGTGAGCGCAACGGCGATGGCGGCAATCACGATGGCGCCATAGAAGGACTGCTGGTAGGCGGCGCTGCCGGCCTCGGCGTGGTAGAGCACGGCCGTGATGGGCTGACTGATCCACGTGGACGCGGCGTAGCCCAGGAACATGATCCCGTAGTTGACGCCCAGGTTGGACGTGCCGAACGCGCCGCCCGTGAGCGGCGGGTAAATGACGAGCAGTGCGCCAAAGCTGAAGCCGAGAAGCGCCAGCGCCACGAAGAACATCGGCTGCGAGAAGCTCATGGACATGATCACGAGCGCGATGATGGTCACGACGAGGCTCACGAGCAGCGACTTGTACGTGCCAAGCTTGTCGATGATCTGGCCAAACGACAGGCGACCGACGAGGTTCGCGCACGTGTTGACCGTCACGACCACGCCGCCGAGAGCCACGGCTGCGGAGCTCGCGGGGTCGTCGAACAACTGCACGGCGGCGATGGAGGCAACCTTGCCCACGAGCAGCGTGCCGGCGGTGGCGGCAAAGGCAAACGTCACGATGAGAACCCAGAAGCGCGGGGTGCGAACCATCTCGCCGGGCGTGAGGTCACCGAACGTGCCCGCGTGGGCACCGGCGGCGGGGGCCACGTAGCCCTGCGGAAGCCAGCCGGCCTTGGGGGCCTTGAGGAACAGCGCGGAAGCGAGGATCGTCACGAAGAAGATGACGCCAAGGGCCTTGAGCGCGCCGAAGATGCCGAGGCTCGGGATGAGCAGCGACGCGAGTACGGGAGAGAGCACGGCGGGGCCGGCCGTGGAGGCGGCCAGGGTGATGCCGGAGGCAAGGCCCTTCTTGTCGATGAACCACTTCTGGCCCGTCGTGAGCGCCGGGTTATAGCCCAGACCGTTGCCGATGGCGGCAATCACGGAGAAGTACAGGTAGAACTGCCAGGGCTCGGTCACGGTACCGGACAGGAACCAACCGGCGCCATAGCACACGGCCGCGGCGATGACGACGTTGCGCGGGCCAATCTTGTCGGAGATGCGGCCGGCAAAGATGCCCGTGACGGCCATGATCGTCTGGAAGACGGGAAACGCCCAGGTGAGCGCACCGGACCAGTCGGGATAGACGGCGAGCAGGTTCTTGCTCACCACGGAGTACAGGGCGATGGAGCTGATGAAGAACATCGTGACGCAGGCGGCCGTGAGAACGACACCGCGTCCCTTGTTGGAATTCTCGGAAGTCATTGGTCTCTTTCTAGTCGTTGACGAGCAGCAAAGGAGACAAGGGGACTGTCCCTTTGTCTCCTACTGGTCGGTCGGGGTCTTGATGCCGGCCTCGTCGGTCCACAGGGAGACGCCCTTGTTCTTGAGGTAGTTCTCCGCGTAGGCGCGACGGCCGCCGGGCTTGGCGGTGAGGTCGCCCATCATGTTGGAAAAGCCTCCGTCGACCATGATCTCGGCGCCGGTGGTGAAGTCGGAACGCGTGGACGCCAGGAACATGACGGCGTTGGCGATGTCGGTGACCTCGCCGATGCGACGCGTGGCGATAAGGCGGCTGCGGCTACGCTCGACCTCGGGGTCGGAGTAGAAGTTGGCGCTCATCGGGGTCTTGACGAAGCAGGGGCACACGCAGTTGGAGCGCACGCCGTAGGGGCCCCACTCGGCGGCCATCATCTTGGACATCATGTTGACGCCGGCCTTCGTGGAGCTGTAGACGCCGGAGAAGGTCTCGGGCTGGTAGGAGGCAGCGGTCGAGATGTGCACGAGGCGACCGGCGCCCTGCCTGATCATCTCGCGGCCGAAGCGCTGCGACGCGATGAAGGTGCCGGTGAGGTTGACCTTGATGACGGCCTCCCAGTCGGACAGCGGCAGGTCCTCCATGGGCGAGAAGCGCAGGATGCCCGCGGTGTTGACGAGCGCGTCGACGCGGCCGAAGTCGCGGATGGTCGCGTCGACGGCCGCCTGGACCTCCTCCTCGTTGGTGGCGTCCATGCGGTAGCCCTCGGCGTGGATGCCGAACTCGTCGGACAGTCCTGCGGCCGCGGTCCTGACCTTCTCCTCGTCGAGGTCCAGCAGGACGGCGTTCGCGCCGTTACGGGCGAACTCACGGCAGATCTCGACGCCCATGCCGCCAAGGGCACCGGTCACAACGCAGACCTCCCCCTCAAGATTGAGCCAGTTATTCATTTCCATCCCTCCGATTGGCTCCAATATGCGAGTCGAAGGCTAATGCAGCGCCAGCCGCCTGAGAATTACCGATGTTTTGGTATGGTATGAACCACTGGTTAACACTAGACAGGGGGGGGCGAGATGTACGACAGACGTCTCGACGCGATCGTGGCCGCGGCGGAGCTCGGGAGCTTCTCGAAGGCGGCCGAGCGGCTGAGCATCTCGACCCCCGCCCTGGTGAAGCAGGTCACGACCTTCGAGCGCGAGTTCGGCGTCGTCGCGTTCGAGCGCACCCACACCGGCGTCCGACCCACCGCCGCCGGGGCCTCGCTCGTCGAGGACGCCCGCAAGATCATGGGCGAGGTTGCGGCCGCGCTCTGGCGCGCCCGCAACCTGGGTGGCACCGCGTCGGTCCGCCTGGGGGTCTCGCTCATGGCGCCTGGCAGAAACACTCAGGCGCTCTGGCCGCAGGTCCACGAGCTCGTGCCCGACCTACAGCTGGAGATCGTGACCGTGGGCGACCTGTACGACCCCAAGACGACCGTCATGACGCGCCTGGGGGCCGAAGTCGACGTGGTCCAGACGAGCTACTCCACCGTCCGCTGGGGTGGCATGTGCCGGCTGCTCCCCCTCTTCTCGACGCCCTTCTCGATAGACGTCCTTCGCACCAGCCCCCTCGCCGAGAGGCGCAGGCTGACCGTCGACGACCTTCGCGGCAGGCGCGTGCGCATGCTGCGCCATGCCAACGACGCCACCGACCACCTGCGGCGCGTTCTCAAGGCAACCGAGGGCATCGAGGTGATGGACGTCCAAAGCTTCGACTTCGCGCTGTTCAACGACGCGGCCGAGTCGGGCGACGTCGTGGTCACGAGCGGCGCCTGGTCGGGCGTACACCCTGGCTTCGTCGGCATCGAGCTCGACTGCGGCATCCGGGTCCCCTGCTTTCTGGCCTACCCGCGCGACCCGGCACCGCACGTTAGGCGCTTCGTGGACGCGTTGGCCCAAGTGATCGAGCCCTAGGGCGAGAAGGGCCTCGGCCGGCAGTTCGAGCCCCGTTTGTGTCGGGCCTTTTTCCAAAGCCCCATCTGCCCCGACGAATTCCTCGCACGTGGTATTGTTAGCTCGAACTAACTTCACCAAGGCTAACTTTGCCCTCCAAACAGACCGCTTCCGTTAGCCTTCGCGCGACGATTGGAGCGTCCCATGAAGGGCAACACCCCTTACCTGGTGGTAGACGGACTCAAGAAGCACTACGGCGCCGGGGAGGCCCGCGTCCAGGTACTCGACGGCATCACCTGCACCGTGAACCGCGGCGAGGTCTGCGTCATGCTCGGCCCCTCCGGCTCGGGCAAGTCGACCTTCCTGAACCTCATCGGCGGCCTCGAGGGCGCAGACGGCGGCAGCATCGCCGTCGACGGCTGCGACCTCACGACCCTCTCGGCCAGAGACCTCGGCGAGTACCGCCGTCGCGAGCTTGGCTTCGTCTTCCAGTTCTATAACCTCGTGCCAGACCTCACCATCCAGGAGAACATCGAGGTCACCGCGCACCTCTCCAAGAACCCGCTGCCCATGGAGGACCTCCTGCGCTCGCTCGGCCTCTGGGAGCACCGCGACAAGTTCCCCCGCCAGGTCTCCGGCGGCCAGCAGCAGCGCTGCGCCATCGGCCGTGCACTCGTCAAGAACCCGGGGCTCATCCTGTGCGACGAGCCCACGGGCGCGCTCGACTACAAGACCTCCAAGGAGGTCCTCGAGCTCATGGAGCGCGTGAACCGCGAGTTCGGCTGCACCCTCGTCATCGTGACGCACAACGCCGCCATCGCCAAGATGGCAGACCGCGTGCTGCGCCTTCGCGACGGGCGCCTGGCGTCCGACGAGCTCAACGCCTCCCCCGTGACCGCCTCCGAGCTCGATTGGTAGGCGCGCGATGACTCCCCTGGCAAGGCGACTCCCCCGAGAGCTCAAGCACAACCTTGGCAAGTACCTCGGCATATTCCTGCTCATGTGCGGCTCGATTGCCCTCACGTCGGGCTTTCTTCTCGCCGCGCACTCCATCGGCTGCCTCATCGACGGCATGCGCGACGAGTACGCAATCGAGGACGGCCGCGTGACGACCTCCTTCGAGGCGACCGACGCCCAGGCCAAGGCAGCCGAGGACGCCGCAGAGGGCGTAGGAGGCGTCACGCTCTACAAGAACTTCTCGATAGACGCCGCAATCAAGAAGCCTGCGGGCGACGACGGCACCAAGCGCACGCTGCGCACCTACGCCCACCGCACCGAGGTTGACCTCGCGTCCTACTGCGAGGGTGCGGAACCTCAGGCAGACGACGAGGTCGCCATCGACCGCGTCTTCGCCACAAACAACGGCCTCGCCGTGGGCGATACGGTCGAGCTCGAAGGGCGCGCCTACACCATCTGCGGCATCATGACCCAGCCCGACAGCCAGGCGCTCTTCCTCGACAACTCGGACTTCACGATCAACACCGTCACCTATGGCGTGGCCGAGGTCACCGACACCGGCTTTGCCGCGCTCGAAGACGCAGGCGGCGCGCCCACCTACACCTACTCGTTTGTCTTCAATAATCGCGGCCTCTCCGTCGCAGACCGCACCGATGCCGAGAAGGACATGGTCGACGCCCTCACGGACGCCGACGCGCGCGTGGACGACCTCATCGACGCGGATTCCAACCAGGGCATCGGCTACGCGCGCGACGACGTGGACGGCGACTCCGTGATGTGGACGACGCTGCTCGACATCATCATCGTGATCATGGCCTTCGTCTTCGTCGTGCTCACCGACTCCACCATCGAGGAGGAGAGCGCCATCATCGGAACGCTGCTCGCGAGCGGCTACCGCAAGTGCGAGATTGTCCTCCACTACCTCACGCTTCCCGCCATTGTTGGCATCCTCGCCGCGCTTCTGGGTACCGCGCTCGGCGTGAGCGTCTTCACCGAGCCCATGCGCAGTCTCTACTACGGCTCCTACAGCCTGCCGCCCTTCCACGTCTTTTGGAGCTGGGAGATTATCGTCAAATGCGCCGTGGTACCTGCCGCCGCGCTCATCCTTATCACGCTCGCGGGGCTTCTCCGCAAGATGGGCAAGACGCCCCTGCAGTTTCTGCGCCATGAGGCGAGCGGCAAGGCCGGCACCAAGCGCGGCCTGCAACTGCCGGAGCGCATTGGCTTTGTCTCGCGCTTCCGCCTGCGCGTGTTCCTGCGCGACCTCGGTAACTTCGCCACGCTCTTCGTGGGCATCGCGTTCGCCTCGCTGCTTCTGCTCTTTGGCCTGGCGATCCTTCCCACGATGACGCACTACGCGGACAACCTCGAGACGAGCCTCGTGGCAGCGCACCAGTACACGCTCAAGGCCCCACTCGAGCTCGAGGGTACGGCCGAGGAGCGCGAGCAGTGGGCCGCCCTCGACCGCCTGCAATCCGTCGACGGCGCGCTGCTCACCGCCGCCGAGGATGCCCAAGATGAGCTCGACGACGCGGCAGACGCGGCCCAGGCGGCGGCCGAGGCGGCCATGGCGTCGCCCAGCGCCGCGAGCATGCAGGCAGCCAGCGACGCGCTCGAGGAGGCGCAGGACAAGAAGGACGCCCTCTACGCGCGCCTCGACGACATCGCGGACGCCCTCGGCTGCGACCGCGACGAAATCATCGACCTTATCGACGATGCTTCCGACATCGACGCGGACAACGACGACATCCACCCCGTCAACACCACGGACAACGGTGCCGAGAAGATCGCCCAAGCCGAGAAGTACACCGTCTACCAGCTGCAATATGACCGCGGCGAGGGCAACGGAGTGGAGACCGTAACCATCTACGGCGTCTCCCCGGACTCTCGCTACTGGAAGGGCCTGGGCGTTGGCGACGGGCGCGTCGTCTTTGGCCGCGGCCTTCTCGACAAGTTCGGCTGGAGGCAGGGACAAAAGGTCGGCTTCCATGACAAGTACGAGGATAAGGACTATTCCTTCGAGTATGCAGGCGACAATTCCGCCTGGGGCTCCAAGTCGGACATGAACGTCTACATGAGCATCGACGACTTCAACGAGCTCTTCGGCAACGATCCCTCGTACTTCAACGGTTACGTAAGCGACGAGGAGCTCGACCTCGACTCGCGCTACTTCGCCGGCGACACCACGCCCGACGACATGCGCGCCGTGGGCGACCAGTTTATCGGCATGATGAGCGACTTGATCGGGATGATGGTCGGCCTCTCCGTCTTCATCTTCCTCCTCTTCATGTATCTGCTGACCAAGGCCGTGATCGATCGCGGCGCGCGCTCCATCAGCTACATGAAGGTCTTCGGCTATCGAGACGGCGAGATCTCTCACCTCTACATCCGCTCGATCACGTTGTGCGTCATGGCGGCACTGCTGCTGTCTCAGCCCGTGATCATCGGCTCGCTCACCGCGATCTTCCGCTCGATGCTGCTCGCCTACAACGGCAACATCGAGATCTACGTGCCATGGTGGTCCATCGCGGCGTGCGTGGGAATCGGGTTCGCGACATACCTCGTCGTGGCGCTCCTGCACACGCGCTCCATCAGACGCGTCAGCCTCTCCGAGGCACTAAAGGTCCAGGAGTAGGAGGAGGCTATGACCAAATCAGCGGAGCAGCTCA
Source organism: Parolsenella catena (assembly GCF_003966955.1). Lineage (GTDB taxonomy): Bacteria > Actinomycetota > Coriobacteriia > Coriobacteriales > Atopobiaceae > Parolsenella > Parolsenella catena. The sequence continues at coordinate 1,208,971 of NZ_AP019367.1, forward strand.
AGCAGCTGTCCATCAAGGAGTTCACCAAGGCGGCGCAGGTCTATGAGTCCGACCACGCCGGAATCTACGAGATCTGCAAGGACGACTATCCGCAGATGCTCGAGGAGCTGCAAAGCGAGTCATTCGAGGACGTTCTTGACGTAGGTTGCGGAACCGGAGCCGTCCTGGAGCTGCTTCATGGGGAATATCCCGAGAAGCGCCTGACGGGACTCGACCTCACTCCCAGGATGATCGAGGTGGCACGCGCCAAACAGCTCGAAAACGTCCGCTTCATCGTCGGGGACGCCGAGGCCCTGCCGTTTGAATCCCGGAGCTTCGACGCCGTGCTCTGCTCCAACAGCTTCCACCACTATCCACATCCAGAGAAGTTCTTCTCTGAGGCCGCGCGCGTCCTACGCCCCGGCGGGCGTCTGATTCTTCGCGACTACACGTCGAACGATTTCGTAGTGTGGCTCATGAACAACCTCGAGCTTCCTTTAGCCCGCCTCATGGGCCACGGCGACGTCCGAATCTGCAAAGTGTCCGAGCTTCGCACGCTCACCGAAGGAGCTAGGCTCTTCCTGCTCAAGCTCGAGACGCAGAAGGGCTTCCGCGCACACCTGGTGGCACGAAAGGAATAGCGAACCAAACCATAGCGCGCCGTCAAACAGGACGTGCCGCCACGCCAGAATGCACTATCAAACAAGAAACGCGCCGTCACAAACGTGGCGGCGCGCTCTTTTTACCAGATGCCGATGACGTGCTGCATGCCTAGGCTCACGCAGGCGATGGCGACCCAACAGCAGGCCCCCAGCGCGATGGGCTTGCCGCCCGTTCGCACGAGCTTGACGATGTCGGTGTTGAGGCCGATGGCGCTCATGGCCATCACGATGAGAAACTTCGAGAACGTCTTCAGCGGCGCGGTGACGGCAGCAGGCAGGGCAAACACGGTGGTTGCGAGGCTCGCGAGCACGAAGAGGCCCACGAACGTCGGGAAGGCGCGGCGCAGGCTGAAGGTGCTCGTGCCCTCCCCTCCCGCGCGACGGTCGGTGCGCATCTGCCACACGGCGAGCGCGAGCGTGATCGGGATGATGGCGAGCGTCCTCGTGAGCTTGACGATGGTGGCGGCGTCAAGCGTGTTGGCGCCCGGGTGCATGCCATCCCACGCGGCCGCGGCAGCCGTCACCGAGGAGGTGTCGTTGACGGCGGTACCCGCAAAGAGGCCAAAGCCCTCGTTGGTGAGGCCCAGCATGCCGCCGAGGGTGGGAAAGACGAGCGCGGCGATCACGTTGAAGAGGAAGATCACGGAGATGGCCTGGGCAACGTCCTCGTCGTCTGCGCGAATTACAGGTGCCGTTGCCGCGATGGCGGAGCCGCCACAGATGGAGGAACCCACGCCGATGAGCGTGGCGATCTTTCCGGGCACGTGCATGGCGCGGCACATCACGAAGGAGACAACGAGGGACGTGGAGATAGTGGAAACGATCACCGGCAGGCTCGTGGCCCCCACCTTCGCGACCTGCGCGAGGTTAAGCCCGAATCCCAGGAAGACGACGGCAGCCTGAAGGACGTACTTTGACGTGAACTTGATGCCCGGCTGCAACGCCGAGACATCGTGACCACGCAGTACCTGAGCCAGGAGCATGCCAAACAGGATGCCAAAGACCGGCCCTCCGACCACATCTGCATGCTGGCCGCAAATCCAGGCGACCACGGCGATTGCCAGACAAAGGAGGAGGCCCCGGGCCTTCTCGGCGAGGTTGGGAGATTCAGTCATTCATTGCCTTTCGTACGATGGCCCGTCAAACAAAGAAGCCCATTCTATCCCCGCGAGCGCCAGCAGGCGGCCACGGAGACAGAACGGGCAATATGGTTCGCGAAGCCGCCGGCAGCGACGGCATGGCAGCATGCGGCCTCAGACCGGCGTCGACGCAGCGGAGCCACCGCCAAGCAGGCCGCGCATCGCTACGAAGCCGCCGGCAAATAGGCCTTCGCGTTACCGAGGCTGTAGGCGATCGTCGAGCCGTTGTGCAGCAGCGACGACGTCTGAGGGGCGATGAAGCCCGTGATGCCAAGCGCCAGAAGCGCCGAGTTGGTGAGCATCACCTTCGAGTAGGAGCTCGTCAGGCGATCGATGAGGCCCTGGCTCATCCTGCGCAGGCGCACGATCGCTGCGAGGTCCGTGTCCGCCAGGATGATGTCGGCGACCTCCTTGGCGATGTCGCTTCCACCGCCCATCGCAAGGCCCACGTCTGCCAGGCCAAGCGCCGGAGAGTCGTTGACGCCATCGCCCACCATGGCGACGTGGCGTCCCTCACGCTTGGCGCGCTCGACATAGGCATACTTGTCCTCGGGCAGAAGCTCCGCGGCGTACTCGTCGACGCCCGCCTCGCGAGCGATGCGCCTGGCCGTGCGCTCGGAGTCTCCCGTGAGCATCACGACATGCTTGACGCCAAGCGCATGCAGCTCGGCGATAGCCTCCTTGACGCCGGGCTTGAGCGGATCCTCGATGCCAAGCACTCCCACGACCTCGCCGTCTACGGCAAGGTACAGAGGCGAGAAGCCCTGCATCTCAGACTCGACCCTCTCCCGCGCCTCAGAATCCATGAGAACGCGCTCGTCCTCGAACACGAAGTGCGCTGAACCGATCACCGCTCGCCTTCCCTCGATCGAGGAGGCGATGCCATGCGCGACGATGTACTCAACCGCAGCGTGACGCTCGCGATGCTCGAGGCCGCGCGCCTTGGCGGCGTTGACGACGGCACGCGCCACCGGGTGTGGGAAATGCTCCTCCAGGCAGGCGGAGAAGCGCAAGACGTCGTCCTCGCTCCAGCCATCGGTCGCGAACACGCGGGCGAGCCTAGGTTGCGCCTCGGTGAGCGTACCGGTCTTGTCGAACACGATGGTGTCCGCCTTGGCGAATGACTCGAAGTACTTGGCGCCCTTGACCATGACGCCCATCTTGGCCGCGTCGCTCATGGCGGTCATGACGGCGATGGAGCCCGTGAGCTTGAGCGCGCACGAGTAGTCGACCATGAGCGCGGCAGAGGTCTTGACGATGCTGCGCGTGGTGAGGGCGACGAGGCCCGCGAGCAGGAAGTTCCAGGGAACGATCTTGTTCGCCAGCTCCTCCATGTGCGACTGCCCCTCGGACTTGAGGGAATCCGCCGTCTGGACGAGCGAGACGATCGAGCGAAGCTTGGTCTGGGCCGTGTTGGCGCGCACGCGCACGAGGATGCTGCCGTCCTCCACGACGGTGCCGGCAAACACGTCGTCACCCACGGAGCGCTCGACGGCAAGCGGCTCGCCGGTGAGCGTCGCCTGGTTGACCATGGCGCTTCCCCGCTCGACCACGCCATCGATGGAGATGGACATGCCGGTGCGAACGGCCACGAGGTCACCGGGCTCAAGCTCCGTCGCAGGAACGCTCACCTCGGTGTCGCCGACGACCTTCTGCGCCCTGTCAGGCACGTCAAGCAGGGAGTTGATGAGCTCGTTTTCGCTCATGGCACGCGTGTAGTCCTCGAGCAGCTCGCCGACGTTCAGCAGGAACATCGTCTGCCCGGCCGTGTTGACGTCGCGCTTCACGAACGAGATGCCAATGGCGGAGGCATCGAGCACGGGCACCGTCAGGCGAGGCTGCGCCAGCTCGCGTAGGGCGGCACGCAGGAAAGCCATGTAGCCCGCCACGACGAACACGGCTCGCAGCGGAGTCGGCAGGAACCACCGGCGCGCGTAATGGGCGCCAACGAGCGTCGCCAGATCCATGATGAGCTTGTGCTTGCGCGGTTCGAGCTGAATCGCATAGCCGGACTTCGCCTCGGCGACCGCCTGCGCGTCAATCGTGCGAAGGCCGCCGAGCACGTCCGCGCGGTTAGGCGCGTCATACTCGATCGCCATCTGCCCGATGCGGCCGTATACCCGGACCTTCGTGACACCCTTGATATCCGCGCTCAGCTTGATGAGAGCATCGAGGTCCCCCTCTGGCACAGGACCCGCCAACTGTAGGCGGGTCCTGCCGGGGATCTCGCTAATAACCGAGAATCTCATAGTTGTGTCAGCGCGCTACTCAGCGGCCTCATCCGTAGCGGCGTCAGGCTCGCTCGCGGTGATGTACGACGCCTTGGCGACCATGTCGTCAACCTCGGCCTTCGCCTGCTCGACCATGTCCTGGTAGTCACTCTTGATGCGCATGCCACACGCGATGCCCTGCACGCACGCGTTCTTGACCGGCTCGCTCTTGAGCAGCTTGATGCCGGCCGTGCCAAGCAGGAAGCCGCCGCCGACGAGCAGGGTGTTATACGTGCACTTCTTCATGTTGCCTCTCCTTTTCGCGAATCAATCGCAGCCATTTTCAGGCCTAGGTCAGAAAGTTCAACCAGGCTCACTTTCAGGGGGCAAGTCTAGCACTTCTGACCGATGGGGCAGCGAGGCATAACCGGTTGGAAATCTGCAGCACGTCACAAACACCAGGACGAGGCCTCCTTCTGCAGGGACAGCATGTGAGCGAACTCGCCGCCCGCAGCCTCGAGCTCGGCGGGCGTGCCCTGCTCGGCGACCACGCCGTCCTTCAGGACCACGATCTTGTCCGCATTCTCGACCGTGCGCATGCGGTGCGCGATCACAATGACGGTCTTTCCTGCGAGCAGGCGGGAGAGCGCCTGCTGCACCACGGTCTCGTTCTCCACATCCAAACTCGCCGTCGCCTCGTCCAACAGCACGATAGGCGCGTCTTTGAGCAGTGCACGGGCGATAGAGATGCGCTGGCGCTCGCCACCGGAGAGTTTGGAGCCGTTCTCGCCGATCATGGTGTCGTAGCCCTGCGGCATACGACTCACAAACTCGTCGCAGTTGGCGGCACGCGCGGCAGCAAGCACTTCCTCATCGGTGGCATCGCGACGGCCAAGACGGATGTTTCCCATCACCGTGTCGTCAAAGAGCAGCACGTCTTGGAACACAATGGCGTAATCACGCAGCAGCACCTCGGGATCAACGCTCGCAACATCCACGCCACCCACGGTGACCATGCCTTCGGTGGCGTCCCAAAAGCGCGCGGCCAGGCGGCTCACCGTAGACTTACCGGAACCCGAAGGACCGACCAGCGCCGTAACTTCGCCTTCCTTGGCGGTAAAGCTCACATCGGTAAGAACTTTCTCGCCGGCGCGGCCGTCCTCGCCCGCACCATAGCCAAATGCCACGTGATCGAACACCACATCGTGGCCCACGGGCTCAAATTTCTCGCTGCCCCGCGCCACAGGCTCTTCCATGATGGAACGCATGCGCTTGGCAGACGACTCGGCGACAAACAGCTCGGACACTAACATTAGCGCCTGGTCAAACGGCGCGTAGATACGGCTCACCATAAGCAGGAAGGCAAACATCACCAAAAAGTCGACCTGCCCGGAGGCGACCATCGTGGCGCCCGTGACCAGCGTGGTGGCAATGCCCAGACGCAGAATGGAGAAGGCGGAGTTGACCAGAAGCCCGTTGACGAGCTCGCCCTTGGTGGTCTCGCGCTCCTCGGCATCGATCACGGCGTTGAGCCCCTCAAGATAATGGGCCTCCTGGTTGGTGGCGCGGATTTCGCGCACGCAGTCGAGCGTCTCCTGGATCGCCTCGGTGACCTTGACCTTCTCGGCGCGCACGCGGTCGAACACCGGGGTCATGGGGCCGCGTGTCAGATACAGCACGGCAAAGGCCACGGGAATGCTCCAAAACGCCGCGACCGCCAGCTGCCAGCAAAAGAACAGCGATGACGCGAACACAATGGCGCTTGCGATGATGGCGCCCCAGAGTTCTCCCAGCACATGGCTGTAGGCGTGCTCCATAGTCTGAACGTCACCCATGATGGTCTCGGTTAAATCGGCCAGATCACGACGACCAAAAAACGACAGCGGCAGTTTGCGCAAGCGCTCGGCGATCTCCATACGCTGCTTGCCGCACTCCTCGTAAAAGATGCAGTAGGTGTAGTAATACTGTTGCCAGTTAGAGGCAAAGAGCAACACGAAAAAGACCAGGAGGCCGCCCACGATCGGCAGGGCATCCGGCAGGTCAGCCCCGCTGGCGAAATGCTCGACAAAGCCGGCCATAACCAGGAATAAAAAGCCCATGCCGGCCATGGTAATAAGATTGGTGAGCGCGGTCCAGAAGACACCGCGTTTTACGCCGGCGATGCCTTTATCGGATAGGAAATACTTCTTTTGGAATGAGGCGAACATTTAGGCCTCGCCTCCCTTCGCGACGGCGGCATCCGCGGTCGTAGCAGTAATCTTCCAACTCGCGGCCTGCTCGTACTCGGCCCACATCTTGGCATACAGGCCATTTTGGGACAGCAGCTCGGCATGAGTACCCGACTCCTGCACGCTGCCCTGGTTAAGCACCACGATTTGGTCTGCGCCTACTACGGTCGAGAGCCGATGCGCAATCATAATGACCGTGCGACCCGCCGCCAGCTTGCTAAAGGCGCGCTGGATGAGCGCCTCGTTCTCGGGGTCGGCAAACGCCGTGGCCTCATCGAGCACCACGATAGGCGCGTCTTTAAGGATCGCGCGGGCGAGTGCCACGCGCTGGACCTCGCCGCCCGAAAGATATGCTCCGCCGGCGCCGAGCATGGTGTTGATGCCCTGTGGGAGCTTGGCCACAATGTCGTCGCACTGAGCTGCGGAGAGGGCCGCACGTACTTCGTCATCAGTGGCCGTAGGCTTGGAGGCGCGCACGTTATCGGCAAGTGTTTGCCGGAACAGTTGGTTGGTCTGGAACACGAAGGCGACCTGGTCCATAAGCTCGTGTGGATCCATATCGCGAACGTCCACACCGCCTACGAGCACTCGACCCGAGGAAACATCCCAAAAACGCGGGATCAGGCTTGCGCAGGTTGACTTACCGCCGCCCGAAGGACCCACCAGGGCGAGGGTACTACCAGCGGAAACGCTAAAACTCACATGGTTGACGGCAGGCGCCTCGGCGCCTTCGTAGGTAAAGCTCACATCCTCAAATCGCACGTCGTTGCCGGCAGGGTGCTTGGGTTGGGTGGGCACGGAGAGCTGCTTGGAATCCATAACGCTTCGGATGCGAGCCAGCGAATCGGCACTCATCTGAGAGGCCTCGCCCACAAACATGAGCTTGGTCATGGCCGTCGGCACCACGGCCGAAAATATCGCGTAAAACGTGAAGTTTGCCATAAAATGCGCGAAGTCCGTCTCGCCCGGTGCCAACAGCAACGCCACGGGCAGCAGGAATGCCACAAGACCATTGAGCGCGGTAAGGTTGAGCACCTGCGGGCCTCGGCAGAACGTGCCCGAATAGTTTTGTGCCATGTCGGCGTATTCGGCGATCGCATCGTGGAAGGCCTTAAAGGAGTAGACCGTCTGCTGAAACACCTTGACCACGGGGATACCGCGTACGTATTCGGTACCGGTCTTGTTCATCTTGACCAGCGCGCCCATGTAGGCCTTCATAAACTCGCCGCCCTTGCCGCCCATCATGGTGGCCATGGCGCCAAGCGAAACGGCGACCGAGATAAGGCATGCCGCGCCCAAGCGCCAATCGAGGGCGAAAAGCAGCACGAGCAAGCCCACGACCATGGCGGTGGCGCCGGCGATATCGGGTAGCATGTGCGCGAGCAGGGTCTCGGTGGAGGCGGCGCATCCGTCTACGATACGGCGCAGCTCACCGGTGGCATGCGTGTCAAAGTAGCCAAGCGGCAGCTTAAGCAGGTGCTCGCTCGCAGTCTTGCGAATATTGGACGCGCAGCGAAACGCGGACAGGTGCGTGCACATGAGCCCCACGAAATACACTACGATGCTTGCCAGGGCAAAACCAACGGCCCACCAGCCATACATCGCGATATCGATGGCTTCGCTCCAGTTAGGCGCCACAGCGATAAGGTCTCGCGCGACAAACCAGATGCACACGTACGGGCCAAAGCCCAGCAGCTGCGAGAGCGCCGAGAGCGCCATGCCCAAATACGTTAGGAATTTGCGGTCACCGGCATACGCGAGCAACTCGCCGATGCCTCCACCTTCCCTTTTTGATCCCTTTGCCATGCGATTCCTTTCTAACGGCTTGAGAGTTAACCTGTACGAACTTATCATTAGGTTATTAGCCTTGACTTACAGTTCGGTCGAACGCGGACGATTCGGCAAGGGAAGGGGACGTTTTTGCAAATGCGACGCGCGCCATCCGACATAACCGAGCTCTACGCGCCGCAGTTCGAGCAGTTCGGCATCGAGCTCAAGGACAGAGGTACGGTCATTACCGGTGAGGTGGCAAGTGATCAGGCGCATGGGCGGGCATGGGTCGTACCCCTCTCCCCCACCTGCCTTGTGATGGAGCACTTCATCACCCCTGCGCGCGACATGCGCCTTTTGGAGCGCACGCCCGAGCCGTACGCCTGCGTAAGCGAAGTCAGCGTGCCGACGCTCACATGCATGCCCGACGCCGGAATCACGCCCACCAACCTCATGCCGCTGCGCGGCTCCTGGCCGAGCAACGCGGTATGCAGCTTTATCCAAGACAACTGCGGTGAGGAGCTGAGCCCGCTGTTTGCGGGACAGCTCTATCATTCGCGCTCCGTGCTCTTCTTGCCAGGCTTTTTCGAAGAGCTCGAGGGTCGTTACCCCACCGAGTTCACAGGGCTCTTCGAGGCGTTCGCCGAGCCGTGGTGCGACGAGGCGGTATCCGCTATCTACCACGCGCTGCGACGGGTCAGCGAAGAGCGTGCTCGCTCGGCGGGCGGCCATGTGTTCATGCGAGGCGTCGTGGATACCATGGTCGCCGAGCTCGCCTGTTCGCACGCTGCCTGCGGGCGGGCCTTGCGGGCGGCGGGAACGCGGGCAAGCGCGGGCCTCGCCGGGGAGGCGGCCGCCGCCGTCGAACGGGCGCTCGACGCCGGACAGCGCGTAGGCATCGACGAACTCGCCGCAAGCCTCTACACGAGCCGCTCCAGACTCTGCGCCGTCTTTAAAGCCGAGACGGGCGAGTCCCTGGGCGCCTACATGCGCAGGCGCCGCATGGAGCGCGCGCAAGACCTCCTCGCCGACAGTTCGCTTTCCATAGCGCAAATCGCCGAGCTGCTCGGGTTTTCGCAGCAAGCGGCCTTCGCGCAGGCGTTCAAAGCCGCGAACGGCTGCTCCGCGACAGTCTGGCGAGGCAGGCATCGCTAGCGGTGTGCCGCCAGCACGCGACCACCACGCCGCCGGCGCGTCTCGCCATGCCCGGGGCGCGACCGCCACGCGCTTTTGCTACCATGTCCTGCGGCAGATCCGCCGCCCGCGCTGTTCTACTCCGATATCCAGCGCGATAGAAGCTAAAACCAAAGGAAAGAGAGACAACCGCATGATCAAGAACGTCCTGGAGGACTACAGGGTCCTCATGCGCAGCATCCCTGCGCCCACCGTCACGTGCTTCGTCCTGAGCGTCGTGCTCATGAACCTGCTCGCAAACAAGGAGCTCGTGAGCCTGCCATGGCTCGCGCTCGACTGCGGCTTCACCCTGAGCTGGGTGTCATTTCTTTGCCAGGACATGATCTGCAAGCGCTTTGGCCCCAAGGCGTCGGTCAAGGTCTCCATCCTCGCCCTTCTCGTCAACCTCGCCGTGAGCGCGCTGTTCTGGCTCGTGAGCCTGGCCCCGGGCATGTGGGGCGCCTACTACGACACGGGCTCGCTTGACGTCAACGCCGCGCTCAACGCCACCATCGGCGGCTCGTGGTACGTGGTTGCCGGCAGCTCGCTCGCCATGCTGTGCTCGAGCTTCGTGAACTCGCACGTCAACCAGTTCATCGGCCACCTCACCGACAACGGCACGTTTGCCACGTTTGCCCTGCGCAGCTACGTAAGCACGGGCGTGGGCCAGATCGTGGACAACCTCGTGTTTGCCATCGTGGTCTCCCACGTGTTCTTTGGCTGGACGTGGCTGCAGGTCATCACCTGCTCGCTCACGGGCGCCGCCGCCGAGCTGATGTGCGAGGTCGTGCTCTCGCCGATCGGCTTCCGCGTGGCAAGCGGCTGGGCGCGCGACGGCGTGGGCGAGGAATACGTCAGGACACACGCCGCAGAGCTCAAGGCAAGGGCATAGCATGGACATCCTCGTCACCGGCACGGCAAGCGGCATCGGACGCGCGTGCGCCGAGCTGTTCCTCGAGCGCGGGCACAACGTGGTCGGTCTAGACGTGGCCGAGGCAAGCATCGAGCACGAGCGCTACCGACACCTCATTGCGGACGTGCGCGATCGCGCGGACCTGCCCGCAGGGCTTGAGCCCGAGATAATCGTTAACAACGCGGGCGTGCAGGACTCGCCCGACGACATCGCCGTGAACCTGCGCGGCACCATCAACGTCACCGAGACGTACGCGTTCACGGGAGACGGCCTTGCGGCGCGCCCCGCCCCGCGCGTCCGCGCCGTGGTGAACGTAGGCTCCGCAAGCGGCCACACGGGCTCGGAGTTTCCCGAGTACGCCGCGAGCAAGGGCGGCGTCATCGCCTACACGAGAAACGTCGCGAACCGCCTGGCCCCGCAGGCCACGTGCAACAGCGTGGACCCGGGAGGCGTGCTCACCGAGCTCAACCGCTGCGTCATGGACGATGGGGCCATGTGGGGACGCATCATGGAGCTCACGCCGCTGCGCCGCTGGGCCACGCCGGGAGAGATCGCCGAGTGGATCTACTTCGTGGCCGTGACGAACCGCTTTATGACCGGCCAGAACCTGCTCGTCGACGGCGGCGAGGCGGGCCGCGCCGAGTTCGTCTGGCCCACCGAGTGACGCCTGGGGACGGGGCCAGGCTTTCACCGCCCTCATCGGCCCCGCCGCCTTCCGCCGAGAGCCGGGTCCCATCACGCCCGCGAGGGGTAGCCTGGTGATGTCAGCGCACACGCACCTCTCGGCAGAAAGGGCCGCCATGCTCAACACGTTCTGCAAGTCACCGCTCTGGGAGTGCCACGCCACGCTCGTCCGCGTGGCGCAGGGCCTCGAGCCGGCAGACACCGTCATCCGACACGCAAGCCTCGTGAGCGTCACCACGCATGAGGTGCTACCGGATGCCGACATCGCCATCTCCTGCGGGCGCATCGCCTACCTGGGCCTTGACGGCCACACGGCCGAGCACTGCATCGGGCCCCAGACCCGTGTCATCGACGCTGCCGGCAAGTACGTAGCGCCCGGCTACATCGACTCGCACATCCACATCGAGAGCGCCATGATCGGCCCGTCCGAGTACGCGCGCGTCGTCGTGCCGCGCGGCACCACGGCCATCTACGCGGACCCGCACGAGTGCGCCAACGTCGTGGGGCTCGAGGGCGTCCGAGTCATGTTCGATGACGCCCGCCGCGCGCCGCTCAAGGCCATGCTCACGACGCCCTCCTGCGTGCCTGCCGTCACGGGATTTGACGACGCCGGCGCCTCCGTAGACGCCGCCCAAGTGGCAGCCACCATGGAATGGCCCGACGTCGTGGGTCTCGGCGAGATGATGAACTTCCCCGGCATCCTCGCCGGCGAGCAGAACGCCCTGGACGAGGTAGCCGAGACCCTCAAGGCAGGCAAGTGCGTCACGGGCCACTACTCCGTCTCGGAGACGGACCGCGGGCTTGCCGCCTATATCGCCTCGGGCGTGCGTGCCTGCCACGAGTCCATCACGCCACAAGACGTCATCGCCAAGCTCCGCATGGGCATGTACGTCCAGGCCCGCTACGGATCCGCCTGGCTCTCCTTGCCGGGCTACCTGCCGCAGGTGCTCGCCTCGGGTGTGGACACGCGCCTCATCTGCCTGTGCACGGACGACAACCACCCCAACACGCTCGTCTCCGAGGGCGGCATGGACCGCGCGCTGCGCGCGTGCGTGGCAGCCGGCGCAGACGCCGTGACGGCGCTGCAGTTCGCCACGATAAACGCCGCCCAGATGCTTGGCGTCGACGCCGACATGGGCAGCGTCACGCCCGGCAAGTGCGCCGACCTCGTGATTCTGCCCGACCTCGCAAGCTTTGTGCCCGAACAGGTCCTCATCGATGGAGACCTCGTGGCCCAGGACGGGCAAGCCCTGTTCGAGAACCCCCTGTTTACGTGGCCCGACTTCATGACGCACACGATGAACGTGGGCCGCAGCTTCACGCCGGCGGACTTCGAGATACGCGTCGACCGCCCGGACGGCTTTGCCCGCGTGCGTGCCATCGGCGGCGTGGGTGGCTCCACCATCACGAGGGACAGCGTCGTCGAGGTGCCGGTGCGCAACGGCAAGCTCGAGGCAAACCCCGAGGCAGACGCCCTCAAGATGGCCGTGTTCGACCGTCACCACGGCAAGGAGGGCACGCACTCCTTTGGCTTCTGCACGGGCTTTGGCGTCCATGGCGCGCTCGCGCAGACCGTGAGCCACGACTCTCACAACCTGCTCGTCGTGGGCGACAACGACGAGGACATGGCGCTTGCCGCCCGCACGCTCGTGGAGTGCGGCGGTGGCGAGGTGGCCGTGGCGGACGGCCAGGTGCTCGCGCTCGTGAGACTGCCCGTCTGCGGCCTCATGAGCGACGCGCACGTCGAGCAGGTCGCCGACGAGGTGGCCGGAATCGAGCAGGCCTGGGCGGACATGGGCTGCAAGATGCCCTCGCCGTTCATGACCATGGGCATCCTGTCGCTGCCCTGCGTACCCGAGCTGCGCCTCACCAACCGCGGCTACGTCAACTGCGTCACGTTTGAGTTCGAGGACCTCCTCATCGAGGGCTAGCGGTGACGGACAGGTGGCAAACGGGGAAGGGGTCAATCTGTCACGGCCGCGGTGACAGTTTGGCCCCGCCCCCAAGTGTCACCGTTGCTAGAGGCCGGTGTCGCCCTCGATTTTGCGGAAGCCCTCGCCGAACGCCTCGTGCGCCTCCGTGATGACGACGATGGCCTCGGGGTCGAGCTCGGCCACGATGGTCTTGAGCGGCGTCACGTCGCCACGGTCGAGAATGACGAACAGCATGGGCCGCGTCTCCCCCGTCCACTTGCCACGGGCAAGGACCTCCGTGCAGCCACGGTCGAGGTCATCCATGACGGCGCGGGCGATCGCCTCGTGCTCGCGCGAGATGATCCACGCCACGCGCTCGTGGCTGGGCCCGTCGATGACCATGTCGATGACCCTGCCCATGAGAAACATCGCGATGGTTGCGTACATCGCGTTCTCGAGCGAGAACACCGAGGCAGAGACGGCAACGACCACGAGGTCGGTTATCGTCACCCACGTGCCCACGGGGATGGGCGTGTGGCGGGCGAGGATCTGGCAGACGATGTCGGTGCCGCCCGTGTTGCTTCCAGCGCGAAACACGATGCCCAGCCCCACGCCGCACACCACACCGCCCCACAGGGAGGCAAGCAGCAGGTCGTCTGCCGCAAGCACGGGCAGCACGGGAGCCGTGGCGTCGATGAGCACGCTCGACAAGACGATGCCCGCGAGCGAGCGCAGCACGTAGCTAGCCCCTCCCACGCGCGCCGCCACGATCATGAGCAGCGCGTTCATCACGAGCGTCTGCATGCCCACGGGCAGGTTGGGGCCGCCCGCGGCAAGCACCGCGGCACGCAGCGTGATGGCAAGGCCCGAGATGCCGCCCGGGGCCAGGCCGTTGGGCTCCATGAAGCAGTTGAGGCCCACGGCAAAGACGAGCGACCCCAAGGCGATGAGCCCGAGGTCGCGCGCGAGGTTCTTCTTGCTTATGGCTTTGAGGTCAACGGACATGGGACGCCTTCCGCTCGCGAGTTCACAGCCTTCCATTTTCCTCGCGAGCGGCGAGGGCGGCAATCCAGCCCGATGGAGTGAACGCCGGGGACGCATGACGCTGGGGCCCACCTTGCCCCGCTCCGCCATGCTAGCGTCGCCGGCGAGCCCGTGAGCGCGTGCGCAGGCGCTGGCGCATCGTGCGTGCGGCGCTGGCGACCCTCGGCGTGAGGTCGGCCTCCTCGCGCGTGCGCCAGTCGAAGCGGATGCTCAGGTAGCGAAGCATCAGCACCACGAACACGCAGGCAAAGCCTGCCGGCACAAGGTTCACGCCCGCAAACGCGAGCAGAGCAAACGCGCACGAGCCGCCGAGGCAGGCCATGGCGTAGTAGTTGGAGCCCCGAAAGATCGCCGGCATGATGCCCGCGAACGAGTCCCTGAGCGCCCCTCCTCCCACGGCCGTGATGACGCCCATGATCACCACGTAGAGGGGGTCGAGCCCATAGGCAAACGCCTTGCTCGACCCCGCAAGGGCAAACAGCGCCACGGAGAGCGTGTCCGCAAGCAGGATCGACTTGTTGAGGTCGAGAAAGATGCCGCGGAAGTAGAACGTGAGCAGGCAGATCGCCAGCGAGACCCAGATGAGATCGGGATGGCTCATGAAGTAGACGTCCTGGGCGCCCAGCAGCAGGTCTCGCACGATGCCCCCGCCAAAGCCCGTGAGGAAGCCCGCCACGGTGACGCCCACGACGTCAAGCCTGCGTCGGCAGCCGAACAGCGCCCCCGTGAGGACGCCGACGACCACCGACGCATAGTCGATGACAACCGGAACGGTGAGGACGGTCGAGGCCTGCCCCACCAGAAGTGACGCGTCCACCCGCTACTCGGCGCGGTGGCCGGCCTTGTGGGTGTGCACGAGCCTGGGCTGCTCGTCGCCATCCACGGCGGCCTTCGTCACGACGACCTTCGCAACCGAGAGGTCGCTCGGGACGTCGAACATCGTCTGCTGGAGCGTCTTCTCCGCTATGGCGCGCAGGCCACGGGCGCCCGTCTTGCGCTCGAGGGCGAGGTGGGCCATCTCGCGCAGCGCATCGTCCTCGAACTCGAGCTCCACGCCCTCGATCTCGAACATGCGACGGTACTGCTTGACGATGGCGTTGCGCGGCTCGGTGAGGATGTGCACGAGGTCGTCCTCGTCAAGCTGCCTCGTGGAGCAGATGACCGGGATGCGGCCCACGAACTCGGGAATCATGCCGAACTTGTGCAGGTCCTGCGGCGTGACCTCGCCCATGAGCTCGTCCTCGGACTCGGAGACCTTCGTCGCGAGCTCGGAGTTGAAGCCGATGCCCTTCTTGCCCACGCGGTCGGCCACGATCTTGTCGAGGCCCACGAAGGCGCCGCCGCAGATGAACAGGATGTTCGTCGTGTCGATCTTGATGAGCTCCTGCTGCGGGTGCTTGCGGCCGCCCTGGGGCGGCACGCTCGCCACGGTTCCCTCGAGGATCTTGAGCAGCGACTGCTGCACGCCCTCGCCGGAGACGTCGCGGGTGATGGAGAGGTTCTCGGCCTTGCGGGCTATCTTATCGATCTCGTCGATGTAGACGATGCCCACCTGGGCGCGCTCGACGTCGCCGTCCGCGGCCGTGATGAGCTTGAGCAGGATGTTCTCCACGTCCTCGCCCACGTAGCCCGCCTCGGTGAGCGTCGTGGCGTCTGCGATGGCAAACGGCACCTCGAGGAAGCGCGCAAGCGTCTGGGCAAGCAGCGTCTTGCCCGTGCCCGTGGGGCCCAGCAGCAAGATGTTGCTCTTCGCGAGCTCGACGGGCTCGCGGTCCATGACCTCATCGGCGCCGGCCGCGCGGGCGCTGGCCTCGAGGCGCTCGTAGTCTTGCTCGTACTGCTCGTCCTCAAGGCCGTACAGCACGCGGCGGTAGTGGTTGTAGACGGCCACGCTCATGGCGCGCTTGGCGTCCTCCTGGCCCATGACGTACTGCGACAGCTCGTCATAGATCTGGTGCGGCGTGGGCAGATCATCGATGGGCAGCGGCGAGGGGGCGGCGTGCGCGGGCATGTCACCGTAGGCATCGACCACGTCGGAGTCAAAGGCGTCGGAGTCACGGATGATGTCAGAGCAGGCGTCGATGCACTCGTCGCAGATGAAGACGCCCTCCGGGCCCTGGACGAGCTTACGGACCTGGCTGCGGGTCTTCCCACAGAACGAGCAGCGGACCTCGTCCTCGTGAGGGTCGCGCGGGTCGTGGTAGGTTGGCACGGCTACTCCTCCTTGGCCGCGTCGACGCGGCGCGTGATGACCTTGTCGACCAGGCCGTACTCGCACGCCTCTGCGGCACGCAGGTAGCGATCGCGCTCGGTGTCCTCGTTGATGCGCTCAACGGGCTGGCCCGTGGCCTCGGCCAGCATCTCGTTGAGGTGCTGGCGAATCCACTTGGTCTCGTCGGCGACAATCTGGATGTCGGTCTGCTGGCCCTGCACGCCAGAGCTCGGCTGGTGGATGAGCACCATGGAGTTGGGCAGCGCCAGGCGCTTGCCCTTGGCACCGCACGCGAGAATGGCGGCTCCCATGGAGGCGGCCATGCCCACGCAGATCGTGGAGACGTCGGGCTTGATGTAGTTCATCGTGTCGATGATGCCCATGCCCGCGTAGACGTCTCCGCCAGGCGAGTCGATGTAGAGCATGATGT
Source organism: Parolsenella catena (assembly GCF_003966955.1). GTDB lineage: Bacteria > Actinomycetota > Coriobacteriia > Coriobacteriales > Atopobiaceae > Parolsenella > Parolsenella catena. The sequence continues at coordinate 1,225,328 of NZ_AP019367.1, forward strand.
CCTTGTCGGGGTCCTGGCTCTCGAGGTGCAGCAGCTGCGCCACGACCAGGTTGGCGGAGTCGCGGGTGACCTCCTCGCCCAGGAAGATGATGCGGTCGTTGAGCAGGCGGCTGTAGATGTCATAGCTGCGCTCGCCACGCGGCGTCTGCTCCACGACGTACGGGATGTTCGGGATGTTGCGAACCGGGCTGAACATTCGGTCCTCCTTGCGGTTGCGGGCGCCGACGGCGCGGCGCCACGTGAGAAAAAAGCCGGACGGGGAGAGATTCCCCGCCCGGCGTTTATACCCCTAATGGGAGCTGAAACCCGAGCGGGCCCAGCAAGAGGGCACGCTACTCGGCGTCCTTGGCGGCCTCGCGGGCGGCACGGCGCTCGGCGATCTCGTCGACCTCGGTGACCTTGGCGTTCTCGACGAGCCAGTCAACGGCCTTGGAGCGCTTGACGGTCTCGCGGACGGCGGGCATGCGGCCGGCCTCCTTGAACTCCTTCATGGAGGCATCGACGTCCTTCACGCCGGCGTCCTCGAACTCCTTGCGGACGTCCTTCTCGGTGACCTCGAGGCTGAGCTTCTTGGCGAGGGCGTCGAGGGCCAGGGACTGACGGGCGCGCTCGGCGGCCTGGGCGTTAAGGTCGTCCAGGAAGTCGCTGATCTGGATCTTGCGGGCAGAGAGCCAGGCGTCGAGCGTGAGGCCCTGACGCTGGAGCTGGCCGAGGAAGTCCTGGGCGATCTCGTCAAAGACCTGCTTGACGTAGTCCTGGGGAAGCTCGTCGAGCTTGAGGGCCTCGGCAACCTTCTCGATGACGCGGGTCTCCTTGATGTTGGGGAGCTGCTGCTTCTTGTCCTCGGCAATCTCCTCCTTGAGGGCGTCCTTGAGGGCGTCCACCGTGTCGTAGCCAAAGGCCTTCTTGGCGAACTCGTCGTCAAGCTCGGGCACGACCTGCTTCTTGGCACTCTTGAGCGTGACCTTGACCTTGACGGTCTTGCCCTCGTGGTGCTCCACGTTGCCCTCGGCGTCGGTGTGGTCGTGGCCCTCGACGGCGATCTCGACGTCCTTGGTCTCGCCGACCTTCATGCCCTTGATGGCGTCGTTGAACGCGGCGGGAACGGTGGAGGAGCCGATCATGAACGGACGGTCGGTGCCGGCGAGGTCCTCGCCGTTCTCGACGTTCTCGATGTCGAGGGTGAGCATGTCGCCCTGGGCGGCGGCGAAGTCCTCGCCGGCGTCCTCGTAGGTGGCGTGGTAGTTCATGAGCGTCTCGAGCTGCTCGGCAACCTCGGCGTCGGTGACCTCGGCGGGCGGCATGTTGATCTCGGGCGCGTCATAGCTCTCGAGCTCGCAGTCCGGGCGCAGGGAGATCTTGGCGGTGACCTCGTAGTCGGCACCCTCGGAGACGAGGACGGGCTCGTCGCCGTAGGTGGGCTGGCCAACGGGCACGACGTCGAGCTCGTCGAGCATGAGCGGCGTGGCCTCGTTCAGCACGTCCTCGGAGGCCTGGGCGAGCACGTTGTCCTTGCCCACGAGACCGTCGATGACCGGGCGCGGGGCCTTGCCCTTGCGGAAGCCCTGGAAGCGGTACTTGTTGGCGATGTCCTTGTACGCCTTCTTGATGGCGGCATCGACATCGGCGGCGGCGACGGTGAGCTTGGCCTCGAGCGTGTTGTCCTTGGGCTCGGCGGCGGTGACGGTGATCTTCAACGTTCCTCCTGATGGATCGTTCTTCTGCGTTCGAACAAATCGGCTCGCACGCATGCACAAAACTAGTTCATTTTAGCAAATGCGCGCCTAAGCGTAGCGGTGACCATGGGCACGGGGCCAAACCATCACCGCGCCGCTACGCAAAAGGGAGGCCATCGGACCGGCAGCCTCCCCTCAAGCGCGATGGTGCGGGCGACAGGAATCGAACCTGCACGAAGTCTCCCCCACTGGAACCTAAATCCAGCGCGTCTACCAGTTCCGCCACGCCCGCGCGACAGCTCTCAGATAATACCCCATCCCGCACCTTCGCACGAGCGTCACATCCCCAGCCCACAAAAAAGGAGGCCACCGAGAACGGCGGCCTCCCCTACGCGCGAGGTGCGTGCAAATGTCTTGGTGCCGAGACTAGCAGACGCCCTGGGCCATCATGGCGTCGGCGACCTTCAGGAAGCCGGCGATGTTGGCGCCCATGACGAAGTTGCCCTCGTGGCCGTACTCCTTGGCCGTGTCGGCAACGTTGTGGAACATGCCGCGCATGAGCTGCTCGAGCTTGCCGTCGACCTCCTCGAACGTCCAGGAGAGGTGCTCGGCGTTCTGGCTCATCTCGAGACCCGAGACAAGCACGCCGCCGGCGTTGGCCGCCTTGCCGGGCATGAAGGCAACGCCGTGCTCCTGGAAGTACTCCGTGGCCTCGATGGTGGTGGGCATGTTGGCGCCCTCGCCCACGGCCTTCACGCCGTTGGCGACGAGCGCCTTGGCGTCCTCGAGGTGCAGGGTGTTCTCACGGGCGCAGGGCAGCGCGATGTCGCACGGCAGCTGCCACACGCCGCGGCCGTCGCCCTCGTGCCACGTGGCGGCGGGGCGCTCGTCGACATACATGGCGAGGGAGACGCCCTTGTCGTGGCCGGAGCGCTTCTTGTTGTAGACATGCTCGAGGACGGTGTAGTCGATGCCCTCGGGGTCCTCGACCCAGCCGTGGGTGTCGGAGCAGGCGAGCACCTTGCCGCCGAGCTGGGAGACCTTCTGGACGGCGTAGATGGCGACGTTGCCCGAGCCGTGCACGACGACGTTCTTGCCCTCGAAGGAGTCGCCGTTGTTCTTGAGGTACTCGTCAACGAAGTAGGCGAGGCCGTAGCCGGTGGCCTCGGTGCGGGCGAGCGAGCCGCCGAAGGACAGGCCCTTGCCCGTGAGGACGCCGGTCCACTCGTCGCGGATGCGCTTGTACTGGCCGAACAGGTAACCAACCTCACGGCCGCCAACGCCCAGGTCGCCGGCCGGGACATCGGTGTTGGGGCCGATGTGGCGGCACAGCTCGGTCATGAACGACTGGCAGAAGTGCATGATCTCGTTGTTGGACTTGCCCTTGGGGTCAAAGTCGGAGCCGCCCTTGCCGCCACCCATGGGAAGCGTGGTGAGGGAGTTCTTGAGGATCTGCTCGAGGCCGAGGAACTTGAGCATACCGAGCGTGACGGTGGGGTTGAAGCGCAGGCCACCCTTGTACGGGCCGATGGCGGAGTTGAACTCGACGCGGTAGCCACGGTTGACCTGGACCTTGCCGGCGTCATCCACCCACGGCACGCGGAACATGATGACGCGCTCGGGCTCGACGAAGCGCTCGAGCAGGGCGGCCTGCTCGTACTCGGGGTGCGCGTCGATGGCGGGCTGCAGGGTGTTGAGGATCTCGGTGGCGGCCTGGATGAACTCGGTCTGCTCGGGGTAGCGGGCCTTGAGCTCGTCGAGGACCCTCTCGGTGTACGTCATGTGACGTCTCCTCTCACGCGCACGAATGCGCAGGAACGGCGGACGCGCAAGACCGGCGCCCGCCTCGCGACCGCTCCGTGCCCCCACGGGACGGCCACGCTTTGACAGACGTTTAAACAAAATACAATTCTGGGCAACGCGCAATCAGGTGAAGCACCCGACCGTTGCATTGTCGTAACAAAAGCAGCAAATCCGCAGCTAGAGGCCAAGAATGGCACTAATGCCCGGTATGGGTCAGAACTGCCAGGTGGGGCGTATCACCTCGAGAGCACGGTGCGCCACGCCAATCTCAAAGTGCGAGCCGCGCACGCGCTCGCCGTCAGCCTGGCAGGGAGGCTCGCCGGCGAAGTCGATGACGATGCTCGAGGCCTGCCGAAAGCCAAGGTAGCGCGAACCCGTGTGACGCCCGACCCGTGCGCGCGCGAGAATCGCGAGCGCGGCGGCCGCCGAGGGCGAGCCGTGCGAGAAGCACACGTCGAGAAGGCCATCCTCCGGGTCCGCCTCGGGGCAGATCCTGAAGCCTCCCCCGTACGTGGGGCCCACCTGGACCGCAAAGATGAGCGAGTCGCCGTCCTGCTCGGCCCCACCGTCGAAGCGGACGCGATGGGACCAGGAGCGAAGCTGGTGGCGCACGACGTCGACGCCCGAGGCCATGAACAGGCGCGTTCCGTGCGCGCCCGTGCGCTGGCGGCGCTCCATCGTGTCGAGCGCGATGGCGGCGTCCACGCCAAACGAGAGCGTCTGGTCAAAGTAGGTGCCGTTCACGATGCCAAGGTCAAGGCGATGCGCCACGCCCTGGAGCAGCTGGCCAAGCGAGCGCTCCGGCGAGTTTGCGGCCATGCCGAGCGTGCGGGCGAAGTCGTTGCCGGACCCCAACGGGATGATGCCCAGCCGCGGGCGACGCGCCTCCCCTATCTTCATGAGGCCGTTCACGACCTCATGAATCACACCGTCGCCACCAAGCGCGAGCACCGTGTCAAAGCCGGTGGCCGCGCGCGCCATCTGCGTGGCGACGCCCGGACCGGTCGTGAGGCGCACGTCAAAGCCATCCGTCGCCGACCCGTAGGCGGCAAGCGTGCGACGCACGAACTCGGCTCCCTCGGCGCCCGCGCCGCTCTGCGAGGCGGGGTTGGCGATGACGAGCGTATGTCCAAGGTGAAGCACCACGCCTCATCCCTCCCGCGCCGGCCCTGACGGTCAGCGCGATTGTACCGCCACCACGCCTCGCATGGCGTCCTTCTCGCGAGCGCTGCAAACGAGATAGATTGAGCCCTCTTTGGCCGCCCAAAGTGACTCGTTTGCAGCGCTCGGCTCGGGCCCCAAACGCGAGAGCCACGCAAGGAGGGCCAATACAGAAATCGGGCAGACAGCCAAGCGGCCATCTGCCCGATTGCTCTTCATGGAGCGGGTGACGGGAGTCGAACCCGCGTCATCAGCTTGGAAGGCTGAGGTTCTACCGTTGAACCACACCCGCGTGCGTTGGTCGGGGCGACTGGATTCGAACCAGCGACCCTCTGCTCCCAAAGCAGATGCGCTACCAAACTGCGCCACGCCCCGGAACGCCGGTTAAGTATAGGCGAGCCGGCCCGTCTCGGCAAACGAGAAAAGCCGGCTCCCCAATCAGAACCACCCTTAAAAAGGGTGGTTTGCTCTTAGGGTATAACCCACGGGCCCCGGGCTCGCGTCTAAAGGCGCGGGCCCGGACTTCGTCCAGGCCTAGTGCATCTTGACCCGTGGCGCGCCGGTCGAACCGGCAGCATCACCCCCTCTTGAAGGGGTCCTCGTACTCCTTCACGCTCAGCTTGTCCAGCGCGATGTCGTGGGACTCCTGCTCCCTGATGTACTTGGCGATCGTCGCCTCGTTCAGGCCGACGGTGGACACGTAGTAGCCCTCCGCCCAGAACTTCCTGTTGCCGAACTTGTACTTGAGGTTGGCGTGCCTGTCGAATATCATCAGCGAGCTCTTCCCCTTCAGGTAGCCCATGACGCTCGCGACGCTGTACTTCGGCGGGATCGCCAGCAGCACGTGCACGTGGTCGGGCATCAGGTGCCCCTCGATTATCTCGATCCCCTTGTACTCGCACAGCTTCCTGAGGATCTCCCCTATGTCGCTCCTGATTTGGTTGTAGATCACTTTGCGCCTATACTTCGGCGTGAACACGATGTGGTACTTGCACATCCACTTCGTGTGGGAAAGGCTGTAGGCCTTCTGGGCCATGGCGACCACCCCTTCGACTCGAATTCTTGACGGCCTGAACAATCGTCAATATCGGTCGGAGGGGTGGCTTTGTAAAGCCGTTTGTCTCCACCCGCGTAGCGGGTGGTTTAAAGCTGGCCGCTGCGCGGCCAGCGGACTAAAGTCTTGAAGAAAAGTCCCGAGCCGTCGGGCCCGGGACCTTAATGATGCTATGAGGCGCAGACGCTACTTCTGGGCAGCCTCGAGCGCGGCCTTGACCTCGGCGGCGGTGTCGAGGGCGAGAACCTTCTCGGCGAGCGCGTCGCACTCGGCCTTGCTCCACTGGGAGATGGTCTTGCGGGCACGCAGGATGCTCGGCGCGGACATGGAGAACTCCTCGAGACCCCAGGAGACCAGGAGCGGCTCGAGCAGCGGGTCAGCGGCTGCCTCGCCGCACATGCCCACCATGATGCCGGCCTTGGAGCCGCTCTCGATGATGTTCTTGAGCGAGCGCAGGACGGAGGGGTAGTAGACCTGATAGAGGTTGGAGATCGTGTCGTTGCCACGGTCGGCGCACATCGTGTAGCCAATGAGGTCGTTCGTGCCAATGGAGAAGAAGTCGGCAACCTCGGCGAGCTTGTCGGCAATGAGGGAGGCGGCAGGCGTCTCGACCATGATGCCAACCTGGATGTTCTCGTCGAACTTGCGGCCCTCGTCGGCGAGCTCGTGCTTGCACTCCTCGACGAGCTCCTTGACGGCCTTGACCTCCTCGACGCAGGTGACGAGCGGAATCATGATCTTGACGTCACCGAAGGCGGAGGCGCGCAGCAGGGCGCGGAGCTGGACCTTGTACTGGTCGGGGTTGGCCAGGCAGTAGCGCACGGCACGGAAGCCCATGAAGGGGTTGTCCTCCTTCTGCATGTGCAGATAGGGGATCTCCTTGTCGCCGCCCACGTCGAGCGTGCGGATGATGACCGGGGCGCCCTTGAGCGCCGTGGCGACCTTGCGGTAGGCCTCGAACTGCTCGTCCTCGGAGGGGAGCTCGGGCGAGTCCATGAACAGGAACTCGGAGCGGAACAGGCCGATGGCCTCGCAGTCGTGGTCGAGTGCGTTGGCGACGTCGTCGGGCGAGCCGATGTTGCAGGCGAGGATCTTCTCGATGCCGTCAGCCGTCACGGTCTTCTGGCCGCGGAAGGACTCGAGCGCGGCCTTCTCGGCGGCGAAGTCGGCGGCAGCCTTCGTGTACTTCTCGAGCACGTCGGCCTCGGGGTCGGCGATGACGACGCCCTCGGTGCCGTCAACGATGGCGCGCATGCCGTTGCGCAGCGCGGAGCAGCTGTTGGCAACGGACAGGACGGCCGGGATCTCCAGGGCGCGAGCGATGATGGCGGAGTGAGACGTGCGGCCACCGGTCTCGGTCACGATGCCAGCCACGTGCGGCTTGTCGATGGTGGCCGTCATGGACGGGGTAAGGTCGTGCACGACGACGATGGTGTCCTCGGGCAGGACGGACAGGTCGACGACCTCCTTGCCGAGAAGCTCGGCGAGGATGCCGGTGCGGATGTCGGCGATGTCGGCCGCGCGCAGGCGGAACATCTCGTCGTCCATGGCCAGGAACATGTTCTCGAACATGGTCGAGGTGTCAACGAGGGCCTGCTCGGCGCAGGTGCCACCGTCGATGGCCTGGTTGATGGAGTCGGTCATGCCGGGATCTTGAGCGAGCATGATGTGGCCGCTCATGATCTCGGCCTCGGCCTCGCCCACGGTCTCCTTCATGTGGTCGGCCTGGGCCTGGGTCTTCTCGCAGAAGACGGCAAGCGCGTCCGCGTAGCGCTGCTTCTCGGCAGCGGCGTCCGCGACCTCGTGCGGCTCGAAGGACAGGTCGGGCTCGACGGCGACCATGACGTTGCCGATGCCGATGCCCTCAGATGCGTTGACACCCTTGTACATGTAATCCCCCCGGATTGTTGCGTTAATGAAAGAAGGGGCCAGCGCAAGCGCCGTGCCCCTCCTCGAGCGCCATATGTGGCATGGGCCAAGAGGCCCGCAGGCGAGGCTACTCGCCGATGCCGCTCTTGACGAGCTCGACGGCGGCGGCGAGGGCGTCGGCCTCGTCGGCACCGTCACACTTGATCTCGATCTCAGTGCCGCAGGAGAGGCCAGCGGCCATGAGGGCCATCGGCGACTTGCCGTTGGTCTCCTTGCCGTCAGCGACGACGGTGACGGTGGAGGCGAACTTGCCCATGGCGGAGGCAAACGTGCCAGCCGGACGCATGTGCAGACCCTGCGGGTTGATGAGCGTGACCTTCTCGGAAACCATGTTGAACTCCTTGTTCTCTTTGGCTCTTGCCGAGCCCCTTCCGCAAATCACAGCAGCTGCGCGCTCGAGATGCCCCCGCACGCACGGGCCACTGAAATTACCTGACGTGAAGTCTAGCAGAGTGAAGCGTTAATGACATAACAATACCCGCCAAACGCACGCACATACACAACGTCTGGCGGGTAGTTGCCCATTCATCTACTTATCAGCATTCTTGGCGCACTTGGCGGCTTTGGCCTTCTCGGCCTCGTACTCGGCCATGACACCCTGCAACGAGGCATAGAACTTGTCGATGGTGGCGCGCTTGGCGAGGCCCTTGCTGGCCGCGGTGGCAGAGCCGCACGCAGAGGCGAAGTTGAGCGCGTCCTGGTAGGACATGCCACGGTCGAGGCTCGCGAGGAAGCCCGCGACCATGGAGTCGCCCGCGCCTGTGGCGTTCACGAGGTGGCACGGCGGGCACTTCGTGATGTACTCGTTGCCATCGGCCGCGACGAGGGCCGAGCCCTCGCCACCGCAGGAGACGACGACGTTCTGGGCGCCGCGCTCGTGGAGCATGCGCGCATAGGGCATGCACTCCTCGGGCGTCTCGGGGTTGACGTCGAACAGCTTGCCAAGCTCGTGGTTGTTGGGCTTGATCATGAACGGCTCGGACTCGAGCGACTGGAGCAGCAGAGAGCCGGGGGCGTCGACGACGAAGCGGATGCCGCGACCGGCCAGGCGCGTCATGATGATCTGGTACATGTCGTCCGGCAGGCACTTGGGAATGGAGCCCGTGAGCACGAGCGTGTCGCCGGCCTTGATGCGGTCCAGGCGGCCGAACAGCTCGTCGACCTTGTCGTTGGGGATCTTGGGGCCCATGCCGTTGATGATCGTCATCACGATGCCGTTGAGCTTGACGTTGATGCGCGTGAAGCCCTTGTCCAGGCGCACGAAGTTGCACGTGACGCCGGCGGACTGCAGCGTGTCGAGGATGTAGTCACCCGTGAAGCCGGCGATGATGCCAAGGCAGATCGTGTCGACGTTGAGCTCGTTGAGGATGCTCGAGACGTTGATGCCGTTGCCACCGCAGCGGACCTCCTCGCTCGAGGAGCGGTTCGTGAAGCCCATGTCGAGCGTAAGCGGGTGCATGACGTAGTCGACGGCGGGGTTAAAGGTAACGGTGTAGATCAAGAGATCGCCCCTTCCACACGAAATTTTCCAGACTCCAGTATGACACAGGAACGGCCCCCTACATGCATGTCAGGGAGCCGTCAAAGTAAAAAGTTGACCTCGATTCCGTGGGCATACGCTGCGGAACCTCGGAAGGAGGCTAGTTCTCGAGCCCCTCGTTGATTGCCGCGACGACCGCGTCCGCGTCCGCGGCGCCCTTGATGGCGTGACAGAAGTCCTCGTGCATGAGCGAGGCCGCGAGCTTCGAGAGGATGCGCAGGTGCTCGGTGCCCAGCTCGCCATCGGGAATGAACAGGGCGATGGCGCAGTCGATGGGCGCCTTGTCCATCGTCTGCCACTCGACAGGCTCGGAGAAGCGAAGGACGACGATGCAGGGGTCGGAGACCGAGGCACTCTTGCAGTGCGGGATGGCAAAGCCGCCCATCATGCCCGTGGAGCCCTCGGCCTCGCGAGCCTTGAGGCCCTCGAGCAGAGTGGCGGCGTCAGAGGTGGCACCAAGCTCGACGGCCTTGCTGGCGGCAAGCTCGAGCGCCTCGTCGCGGGTAGCGGCGGAGCAGTCTAGGAACACGTGGGACGAATCAAGGATAGCCATGCGAACTCCCCTTTGTCTCGGCCGTCTACGTCGGCCGCACTTGAACAACGGTGTTGATTTTAACCGTGTAACGATGCGTTCGGCAAATCAATCTCTCAACCTCATAAAAATGCAAGCATTATTTGCCAAATGGCTATGAATTAATAGACAAACGGTATGTAAGGGTATGTAAGGACAAATCGAAGCGTCGCTTCGCATCTGTGAGCGAGCAGACCATGACCCGTCGAGTTGCGAAGCCTCGGCATAGCAGAAGACCCCGGATTCTCACCCGGGGTCTGTGCATTAGATGGTGGTTCGTCAGGGGTTCGAACCCTGGACCTTGGGATTAAGAGTCCCCTGCTCTACCAGCTGAGCTAACGAACCATCTGTATGTCTCCAAGTAGAATACTCTACCTGGCGGGAATGTCAATGGTGGTTCGTCAGGGGTTCGAACCCTGGACCTTGGGATTAAGAGTCCCCTGCTCTACCAGCTGAGCTAACGAACCATGTTACCTGAAGGCGTGATGGGGTGGGTGAAGGGGCTCGAACCCTCGACCTACGGAGCCACGGTCCGTCGCTCTGCCAACTGAGCTACACCCACCATTTGGCCACGCCTTTAAGCAGCTCGTCTATTATGCACACCAGCCGTCTGCGATGCAAGCGGTTTTTTGAAATTCTTTTCTACGCGGCACCACTGCCCTTCCACCAAGACGATTGGCTGCCGTTGGTCTAGAATGTTCAGACCGCAGGTGCGCACGGCACCTCGCAGGCGCCCTTAGCTCAGCTGGATAGAGCACCGGACTTCTAATCCGACGGTCGAGCGTTCGAATCGCTCAGGGCGCACCAGAAAAGCACGAGGTCGGAGGGCACGTTTCGCCTTCCGACCTCTTTTTGTGTCCCTATTCGTTTGGGCAAAAATGGGCCATATTCATACGAAGTGCGGCCGATCAGGCAACCCTCGCCACGCACGCAGGCCTACAGCACACCAACCGCCAACATCACGGTGTGGAAGGCGAACGCCACGAGCCAGGCAACGCCCACCTGCAGAGCAAAGACGGCCACGGCATAGCGGCCACCCAGCTCGCTTTTGACCGTGCCGATGGCGGCCACACAGGGAGGGTAGAGCAGCGTGAACACGAGGAACACGTAGGCCGTCGCCGGCACGAACATGCCCGTGAGCGCCGTCGCGGACGAGGAGCCCAGAAGCACCGTGAGCGTGGAGATGACGCTCTCCTTGGCCAGAAGGCCGCACACGAGGGCGCACGATGCCCTCCAGTCGCCAAACCCCAGGGGCGCAAACACCGGAGCTATGAAGCCGCCCACCATCGCCAGCAGGCTCTGGGACTGGTCGCTTACCACGTTCATGCGCACGTCGAACGTCTGCAGGAACCACACGGCCACGCTCGCCACGAAGATGATCGTGAACGCCTTGGTCACAAACCCCTTGGCCTTGTCCCACGCAAGCATGAGCGTGGTCTTGAACCCCGGCAGGCGGTAGTTGGGCAGCTCCATGATGAACGGTACGGGCTCGCCCTTGAACGCCGTGCGGCGCAGCACGAGTGCCACGACCATCCCCACCACGATGCCCAGCACGTAGAGCGACACGATGGCGGGCACCGTTGCCTGGGGGAAGAACGCCGCGCACAAAAGGCCGTAGACCGGCAGCTTGGCCGAGCAACTCATAAACGGCGTGAGCATCACGGTCATCTTTCGGTCGTGCTCGGAGGGCAGCGTGCGCGTCGACATGATGGCCGGCACGCTGCAGCCAAAGCCCACGAGCATGGGCACGAAGCTCCTGCCCGAGAGACCAAAGCGCCTCAGCACCTTGTCCATGACAAAGGCAACGCGCGCCATGTAGCCCGAGTCCTCGAGAATCGATAGCAGCAGGAACAGCACCACGATGATGGGTAAGAAGGACAGCACGCTGCCCACGCCCGCCAGCACGCCGTCCACCACGAGCGACTTCACCACCGGGTTCGTGCCAAACGCCGTGAGCGCGTCGTCAATCGCCGAGATGCCCGCGCCCACGAGCTGCTCCATGAGGCCCTGCAGGGGTGCCCCCACCGCACCAAACGTGAGCCAGAAGACCGCCGCCATGATGAGCAGAAACACCGGGATGGCGGTGTAGCGGCCCGTAAGCACGCGGTCGATCGCCACCGAGCGCAGGTGCTCGCGGCTCTCATGCGGCTTGGTCACGCAGGCCTGGCACACCCCCTCGATGAACGAGAATCGCATGTCGGCGAGAGCCGAGAGGCGGTCGGTACCCGACTCCTCCTCCATCTGCGAGATGATGTGCTCGATGCCGTCGAGCTCGTTCTTGTCGAGGTGAAGGGCCGAGATCACGAGCTCGTCGCCCTCGACGAGCTTCGTGGCCGCAAAGCGCACCGGAATCTGCGAGGCGTGCGCGTGATCCTCGATGAGGCTCGCGATGCCATGGATGCAGCGATGGACAGCGCCGCCGCCGGGGCCGTCGGGCGTGCAGAAGTCGAGGCGCCCCGGGCGCTCATCGAAGCGCGCCACGTGCACGGCGTGCTCGACCAGCTCGTCGATACCCTCGCCCTTTACGGCCGAGATGGGCACCACGGGCACGCCCAGCTGCCCCTCGAGGCGGTTCACGTCGACCGAACCGCCGTTGGCAAGCACCTCGTCCATCATGTTGAGCGCCACCACCATGGGGCGGTCGAGCTCGATGAGCTGCAGCGTGAGGTAGAGGTTTCGCTCGATGTTGGTGGCGTCGATGATGTTGATGAGGGCGTCGGGCCGCGAGTCAAGGATGAACTGACGGCTCACGACCTCCTCGCCCGTGTAGGGAGACAGCGAGTAGATGCCGGGCAGGTCAGTCACCGTGGCCTCGGGATGGTTGCGGACGGTGCCGTCCTTGCGGTCGACCGTGACGCCCGGGAAGTTGCCCACGTGCTGGTTCGAGCCCGTGAGCTGGTTGAACAGCGTGGTCTTGCCGCAGTTCTGGTTGCCCGCCAGGGCAAAGCGGATGGGAGCGCCGGCGGCGATGGCCATCTTGCCGCCGCGCGGGGTCACGCCCTCGCCCAAGGCGGGGTGGGCACAGGCCTCGCGATGGGGGTTTGCGGCCGCCACCGCGTCGGTGTCATGGACGTCAACGAGCTCGATGCGCGCGGCGTCTGCCCGGCGCAGGGTGAGCTCGTAGCCGCGCAGGCGTATCTCCATGGGGTCGCCCATGGGTGCGTACTTCATCATGGTGACCTCGGTGCCGGGCGTCAGGCCCATGTCGAGGATGTGCTGGCGCAGCGCCGCATCATCCGATGCCACCGAGGCAATGATCGCGTCCTTGCCAATCTCCAACGCGTCGAGTCTCACGTGCAACTCCTCCTAGCCAACCGCTTAACTAGCCAAGAATGATAGCGCGAGACCGGGTTGTCATAGCAACCCCGCTTAAATTAGCGGACCCTTGGGGACAGAGGGATGTAACTTTTGTCCCCGTTCACAAGAAAGAGGCCGTCCGCGCGTGGCGGGCGGCCCCAAGACGGCAGCTATGCAAGTTCAGCGCGAGAAGTGCACACGCGATGCGCGAAAGGCCCTAAAGCAACAGCTCGGCAATCTGGACGGCGTTCGTGGCCGCTCCCTTGCGGATCTGGTCGCCGCAGCACCAGAAGGTGATGCCACGGGCCTCGTCGGGGTTGGAGATGTCGCGGCGAACGCGGCCCACCCACACGAGATCCTGGTCGCTCGTGTACAGAGGCATCGGGAAGCGGTCGCGGGCATTCTCGGCGGCAAGGTCGTCGACGAGCCTCACGCCGGGCGCGCTGGCGAGCGCCTCGCGGGCATCGTCAAGCGAGACCGGCTCGTCGAACTCGAGCGTGATGCTCTCGGAGTGCGAGCGCAGCACCGGCACGCGCACGCAGGTGCAGTTCACGCGCAGGCCGGGCTCGTGCATGATCTTGCGACCCTCGTTCTGCATCTTCATTTCCTCGGAGGTGTAGCCCTCGAACTTCTCGGAGCCAATCTGGGGAATGAGGTTGCTCGCGAGCTGGTCGGCAAAGGCACGCGGCTCGGGCAACTTCTCGCCACGGCCCATGGCGCAAATCTCGGCCTCGAGCTCGGCCATGCCGGGGGCGCCAGCACCGCTCGCAGCCTGGTAGGTGCTCACGACCATGCGCGAGACGTGACCGAGCTTGTGCAGCGGCCAGGTGGGCACCAGGCCGATGATCGTGGCGCAGTTGGGGTTGGCGATGAGCCCGTGGTTCCAGGAGACGTCCTCGGCGTTGATCTCCGGGATGACGAGGGGCACGTCCTCGTCGAGGCGGAAGGCGTGGCTGTTGTCCACCACGGTGGCACCTCGGCGCACGGCCTCGGGCAGGAGCTGCTTGGCAACGTCGTCGCCGGCGGCGCCCAGCACGATGTCCATGCCCTCGAAGGCCTCGGGCGTTGCCTCGACGAGCTCAATCTGCCGCCCGCACCACTCGACCTCCTTGCCTGCGGAGCGCGCGCTCGCCAGCAGGCGCAGCTCGCCCACCGGGAAGTCTCGCTCGGCCAGGCACTGGAGCATCTGCGTGCCCACCGCGCCCGTCGCGCCAAGGATCGCAACGTTTTTCTCGTCTGCCATGACCCTTATGCCTCCTCGTCGAGGAACGCGTCGTACACCGCACGAATCGTGTCCTCGAAATCGCTGTTGTTCACGCCAAAGATGATGTTGATCTCCTGCGAGCTCTGCGTGATGAGTCGGATGTTGATGTCCTTCTTGCCCAGCTCGTAGAACAGGCGTCCCGACGTGCCGGGGCGGTTGGACATGTTGCGGCCCACGACGCTGATGAGGGCCAGCTGGTCGATGACCTTCACCTCGTCGGGCTTGAGCTCGCGCTGGATGTCGGCCACGATCGAGTAGATCTTGTCCTTGACGTCGGCGCTGTTCACGACGACGCCAAACGAGTCAACGCCCGTGGGCACGTGCTCGACGGAGACCCCATAGCGCTCGAAGATCCCCAGCGCACGCGCGAGAAGGCCCACCGAGTCGCTCATCTTGGTCTTGGAGACGTGGACGGTCAGGAAGTCCTTCTTGCCGGCGATGCCCGTGATGACCGGGTCGTCCTCGCTCGACTCGACGCGCTCCTGGATGATCGTGCCGCGCTCCTCGGGGTGGTTCGTGTTGAGGATGGCGATGGGGATGTTGGCCTCGCGCACGGGGAAGATTGCCTCCTCGTGCAGGACGCTCGCGCCCATGTAGGACAGCTCGTGCATCTCGTCGAACGTGATGCGGCGGATGGAGCGCGGGCGCTTGACGATGCGGGGGTCTGCCGTGAGGAAGCCCGAGACGTCAGTCCAGTTCTCGTACAGGTCGGCGTTGAGGGCGCGCGCCACGATGGCGCCCGTGATGTCGCCGCCGCCGCGGCTGAACAGGCGGACGTCGCCCTCGGCCGTGGCGCCGTAGAAGCCCGGCAGCACGAAGCTGCCCTCGCGCACCACCAGGTCGTGGATGCGGTCGCACGTGCGCTGCATGTCGAGCGTGCCGTCGTGATGGAAGCGCACGTAGTCAGCGGCGTCGGCAAACGGCAGCCCCAGGTACTCGCTCATGAGCTGGGCCGTGAAGTACTCGCCACGGCTCACGATGTACTCGGTGGTGTAGCCCTTGATGTTGGCGGCGAACTCGTCGAACTTCTCGGCCATGGGGTACTTGAGGCCAAGCTCGCTCGCAATGCCCACGAAGCGCTGCTTGATGTCCTCGAGCAGCGGCGTGCAGTCCACGTGGTAGGTGCGGTGCGCGTCCACCAGGTAGAGCAGGTCCGTGATCTTGTTGTCATCAGAGTTGCGCTTGCCGGCCGCCGACACCACGACGAACCTGCGGCCCTCGTCGGCCTCGATGATGCGCTTGACCTTCTTGAACTGCCCGGCGTCGGCGACGCTCGAGCCTCCGAACTTGGTGATCTTGATCATGTGGCCCGCTTTCGTCCGCTGTGCCGTCAGGGCGTCACCCGAGGTTTCCATACTGTCTCATATGTGGTTGCCGGGTCCCGGCTTATGCCCTTCCGGCGCTACTATGGACGATACGCACAGATGGGGCGGCGCCCCGTCTGCCCAATCGCTCACGATGCAAGGAGAAGAGCAGTGACAACGTACCATAGCACGCGCTCGCGAAACGAATCCTTAACAAGCAAGCAGGCGATTCTCGAGGGTATCGCCCAGGACGGCGGCCTGTTCGTGCGCGACGACGTTGCCGCGGGCGCGCCTTCGCTCGAGCAACTCCTCGCCGGCACCTATCAGGACCGCGCCCGCCTCGTGCTGGGGCACCTGCTCGACGACTTCACGGCCGAGGAGATCTCGACTTGCGTCGAGGCAGCCTACGGCGCCAACTTCGACTCCAAGCTCATCACCCCCGTGACGCCGTGCGGACAGGACTGGACGCTCGAGCTGTGGCACGGCCCCACGAGCGCGTTCAAGGACGTGGCACTGCAGATGCTGCCGCAGCTCATGCGCGTCTCGCGCGCCGGCGACGGGCGTCGCGTCATGATCGTCACCGCCACGAGCGGCGACACCGGCAAGGCCGCGCTCGAGGGCTTCGCCGACGTCGAGGGCACGGGCGTCACCGTGTTCTACCCGCACGGCAAGGTCTCCGACATCCAGCGCCTGCAGATGGCCACGCAGCGCGGCGCCAACGTCGCCGTCTGCGCCATCGAGGGCAACTTCGACGACGCCCAGTCCGAGGTGAAGCGCATCTTCGCCGACGAGGCCCTGCGTGCCCGCCTCGCCGAGCGAAACGTCGTGCTCTCCAGCGCCAACTCCATCAACGTCGGGCGCCTCGTGCCGCAGGTCACCTACTACTTCGACGCCTACGCGCAGCTCGCCGCCGCCGGCGCCCTCAAGCCCGGCGACGCCATCGACTTCTGCGTTCCCACGGGCAACTTCGGCGACGTGCTCGCCGGCTACTACGCCAAGCTCATGGGCCTGCCCGTGCGCACGCTCGTCGTGGCCTCGAACGCCAACGACGTGCTCACGGACTTCATCACCACCGGCACCTACGACCGCCGCCGCCCGTTCCACAAGACGATCTCTCCGTCCATGGACATCCTCGTGTCCTCGAACCTCGAGCGCCTGTTGTTCTACCTCTCCGACGGCGACTGCGAGCTCGTCTCCTCGCTCATGGCCGACCTCGCCGAGAAGGGCGCCTACACCGTGCCGCCCACGCTGCTGACACGCCTGCACGAGACGTTCGCCTGCGGCCGGGCCGACGACGCGGCCACGCGCGAGACCATTCGGGCCGTCTGGGACGAGCACCACGTGCTGCTCGACCCGCACACGGCCGTGGCCCGCCACGTGCTCGACGCGCGCCCCGCTGACGGCGTGGCCCGCGTGTGCCTGTCCACGGCGAGTCCCTACAAGTTCTCCGCCGACGTGCTCGCAGCTCTTGGTCACGACGTGTCCGGCATGGGAGGCTTTGCCTGCATGGACGCGCTCTCCGAGCTCACGGGCACCGAGCCCCCGGCGGCGCTGTCCGCCCTGCGCGACGCCGAGGAGCGCTTCGACGACGTCGTGAGCGTCTCGGACATGAACCGCTACGCGGAAGACTCGGCCGTGAGGGTCCTCGCATGATTCGCATAAGCGTACCCGCCACGAGCGCAAACCTCGGCATCGGCTACGACACGCTGGGCATGGCCGTCTCGCTGTACTCGCACTTCACGTTCGAGCGCGCCGAGAAGCTCACCATCACGGGCTGCCCCGAGGAGTTCCAAAACGAGGACAACCTCGTCTATGTCTCGCTCGTGGACGCCCTGGCCGAGTGGGGCGAGAAGCCCTTCGGCGTGGCGATAGACATTCAGACGGACGTCCCCGTCGCCCGCGGCCTGGGCTCGAGCTCGACGTGCGTCGTCGCCGGCATCATGGCCGCGGCGGCGCTCACGGGCCACACCGTGACGCGCGAGGAGCTCGTCGCCATGGCCACGCGCGTCGAGGGCCACCCGGACAACGTCGCGCCCGCCATTCTCGGCGCCGCCGTGTGCTCGTTCACGCCCGAGGGGCAGCTCCCCCGCTGCCTTCGCTATGACGTGAGCAGCCGCCTGCGGTTCCTCACGATCATCCCGCCCTACGAGGTCCACACCGCAGACGCGCGCAAGGTTGTGCCCCAGCAGGTCGCGCTCTCCACGGCCGTGTGGCAGATGGGCCGCATCGCGGGCCTCACGCGCGGGCTGGAGACGGGAGACACCGCGCTCATCGCCGCCGCGAACGACGACCGCATCCAGGAGCCCTACCGCCGCGCCCTCATCCCCGACTACGACGCCATACGCGAGACGTGCCTTGAGGGTGGCGCCGCCACGATGTGGATCTCTGGGTCGGGGTCTACGCTCATGGCAGTGACCGACGACACCATCGTGGCCAAGTTCTTGCAGGTGCGTCTGCAGGAGCGCTTCCCGCAGTGCGCCACGCACATCCTCACCTGCGACACCGAGGGCGCGCAGATCGAGTACCTCTGATAGCGGCGACGAGGGCCATGCCGCACGCGACGCCACAGCAGTCGAGCGCAATGTCTGCGATTTGGCCCGAGCGACCGGGCACGAACAGCTGAATGGTCTCGTCCGCAGACGGGACGAGCACGCCAAGGAGGGCGCGGGGCCACAAGGGACCCGTGCCCTCCTCTCTTGTGAGTGCGAGCAGGACGCCGAGCACGAGGTACTCGAGGAAGTGCGCTGCCTTGCGCACGATGAAGGTGCACGCCGAGAACTCATGGACGCCGAGGGCCGCAAGGGCGGGCCTCAGAAGCTCGGCGACGACGTTGCTCTGGGCGCTCGACTCCGGGCCGTCACACAGCGACCTGCTCCAGACGAAGCAGGCCCAGGCCGCCACGGCAAGCCAACGGACCCATGCGGCAATGCGTGGGCCCGTGGAGTGGCTTGGCTTGTCCTCGCCCATGCCTATGCCTGGTTTGCCGCGAGGTGACGGGCGCCCGTGATGTCGCCCGTGCCGTCAATCACCTTGAAGTAGTCGCGGATCTTGTGGCGCGCGAGCCTGCGGACGCTTGCGCTCTCGTTGCGCGCGAGCTCCTGGTCCACGAGAAGGTCCACGTAGCTGTCCGTGTCCACGACCTCGGGATGGCCCGCCTGGGGCCTGAACGGAATGAAGGCGGTGTCTGCCGCAAGGCCCTCGGGCTCGTCGAGCATCTCTGCGCTCGCGGGCATCGGCGCGGGCGCGGGAGCGGGAGCCGCCATGTTGACCTGCTCCTCGTAGCGCTCGTCGAGCGCGGCGAGCGCAACGGCCCATAGGTCCTGCTGCTCGTCCGTGTAGCGTTTCTTCTCGGGGAAGGCCTCCTCGGGGTTGCCGAGGCGCGCATCCAGCTCGTCTCGAACCGAGCGCGGCCGGGCCTGGGCCTGCTGCCGGACAGTGGGCGCGTCGGACGCCGGGGCCGTGGGCCGGGGTGCGGGCGTTCCCTGAGAAGCGGTGGGCGCCTGGGGCTCGGCCGCCGGCTGGGGCGTGCCCGGCTGCTGGGACTGCCAGACGGCGCGGGCGGCAGCGGCCTCGGCAGGGGTCTGGGCCGTGAAGAGCACGGCGCTGTTGCCCGCCATGGTGTCCTCGACCGACTGGCCGCCGAACGAGGCAGAGGCCACCGTGCGGACGTCTGCGCCGAACGCCTCGTCCCACCAGCTCTCGCCCACATCGCCCACCGAGCCGTCAGCGCGGGCAATCACGGGCAGGCCGTCCATCTTCGCGGCGCCGAGGCGCTCGGACAGCACGTTGGCGACGCCCTTGGCGCGGGCACTCATGCGCTCGGCGAACGTGCGTGTGCGCACATACCCTTCCGCAACGTCGACGTAGTCGCTCGAGGCCTTGGCACCTGCCTCCCAGGCGCTCCAGGCGTCCTCGATGGCCGCCTCCGCCTGCTCGGAGTCGGAGACGGACTGGACGCGGATGTTGCCGGTCTGCTCCCACTCGCGCATGGCCGAGGGACGGGACTGCGCGGAGCGCGCGGCCGTCTCGTCGGCAGCGGGCGCGGAGGCGCCGGCGGTGCGTCGCACGGGCTCGTGCGCGGCGGCCATGGCCGAGGCAACCTCGTCACGTGCGGCGCGGGAGGCCACGGCGTGAGACACGACGGCCGAGATGCCACCTGCGACGACGGCACCGACGACGCAGCCGGCGGCAAACGTGAACGCAGGGTCAGACGTGGGAACCTCGTGGCCCATGACCGTAAGCGCCTGCGCGCACGTGGGGACGCCCCATGCGCAAGCTCCGGCCAGGCCGGCATAGATGGCAGGATTTGCTCGCCTGCTCGTCATGACCCAACGCCTCCCTGTGAGGCGACGGCAGCGAGTCCTCAGACGCTATTGCGGCGACGGCCCGAGCGCCTAACGGGCTACTCGGCCAATCGGGCAACGGTGTGGTCTGGTTTGGGTGCGTGTACCGTCGCTCGTACGAATTTCCTAGGTGGACGCAACGCGTCCGTCAGAAGCACTATACAGCAGTTTCATTGCCATTTTCATGCGAGGCTCATTCGCGGGGCGTTTTTGCATGCCTAGCACCTTGCCGTAGCGTTATTGCACGCTCACGCGGCCCCAGCGCGAAAAACGCCACGTGAAAGAGAGGCGGGGACGAGCCGGCGTCGCCAGCCCGCCCCCGCACATCGCCTACAGCGGATCGGAGTACTCGCTCTGCTGGGCCTTCTTGGCCGAGCGAATGAGGAACTCCTCGTTGTTAGAGGTGGCCTTCAGGCTCTTGATGAGTGAGTTCTCAGCGCGCTCGATGTTGTTCATGTTCGCAAGGATGCGGCGCAGGCCCCACACGAACGGCTGGAGCTCGGGGTCGATGAGCAGCTCCTCGTTGCGCGTTCCGGAGGCAACCGGGTCGATGGCCGGGAAGATGCGCTTGTCGGCCAGCTCGCGATCGAGCTTGAGCTCCATGTTGCCCGTGCCCTTGAACTCCTCGAAGATGACCTCGTCCATCTTGGAACCCGTCTCGACGAGCGCCGAGGCCAGGATCGTGAGCGAGCCACCGTTCTCGATGTTGCGCGCGGCGCCCAGGAACTTCTTGGGCGGGTAGAGCGCCGAGGCGTCCACGCCGCCGGACAGGATGCGTCCGCTCGCCGGCTGGGCGAGGTTGTAGGCGCGGGCGAGGCGCGTGATGGAGTCGAGGATGACCACGACGTCGCGGCCCATCTCCACGAGACGCTTTGCGCGCTCGATGACGAGCTCGGAGACGGCCGTGTGGTTGTCCGCGGGCATGTCGAACGTAGAGGCCACGACGTCGCCGCGGATGGAGCGTTGCATGTCGGTGACCTCCTCGGGACGCTCGTCCACGAGCAGGCAGATGAGGTGCACCTCGGGGTTGTTGGCGGCAATGGACTCGCATATGCGCTTGAGCACCGTCGTCTTGCCGGCCTTGGGCGGACTCACGATGAGGCCGCGCTGGCCCTTGCCGATGGGCGCCACGAGGTCGATGGCGCGTCCGGTGATGGAGTCGCGGCCGTGCTCCATGGTGAGGCGCTCGTTGGGATAGACGGGCGTGAGGTCGCGGAAGCGCGGACGCGAGCGAAGCACCTCGGGCAGAAGGCCGTTCACGGAGGCGACCTTCTGCAGCGCCGGGTACTTGTCGTTGGGACGGCTGGGGCGCACGGTGCCCTCGACCCAATCGCCACGGCGCAGGCCCATGTGCTTGATGAGCTGCTGGGGGACGAAGGCGTCGTCATCCCCGGGCATGTAGTTGCCCGTGCGGACGAAGCCGTAGCCCTCGTTCGTGAGGTCAAGCACGCCCGCGACGTCGCGGAAGCCCTCCGCGCGCGCAGAGGCAACGTAGACGTCCTCGACGAGCTGGGCCTTCCTCACGCCAACGTACTCGACGCCCAGGCCGGCGGCGTGCACGCGCAGCTCGGCGACGAGCATGGACGAGAGCATCTCTCGGGACAGCTTGGGCTCCACGATGCCCTGTCCGGCGTTGTTGCTGCCATGGCGGCCGCGACGCCTGTTGTTCTGGTACTGCTGGTTGCGACCCTGCTGGCTGCGGCCACCGCGGTTGTCACGATTGTCGCGGTAGTCGCGGTTCTCGCGCTGGACATGGCCTCGCTGGGGCTTTGGCTGCTCGCGCTGCTGGGACTCGCGGTCGCGGGTGGGCGCGGCCTCGTGGTCCGCCGTCTCGGCGTCCTTGTGCTGACGCGTGCGACGGCGCTTGGGCTGCGGAGCATCCTCGGACTGCTTGGGCGCGCCGGTCTGCTTGGGACCGGCGGCCTGCGGAGCAGCCGCGTCCTCGCCCTGGGGCTTGCGTTGACGGGTACGACGGCGCTTTGGCGCCTGGACGTCCTCGTTCTTCTCTTCTGTCACGTGGGTGATCCTTCGTGTCTGGCGAACTTTTCGCCTCCCGGCACATGGCAGGACTTGGGGACGGGTCTGGAATGCAACCGCACCTGGGCGAAGCTGTCATGCTGGGGACATGGAAGAGCGCCGATATGCGGCGCAAATGGGTCATTTGACCCTTATCGACCGTGACTATAGCACTGAAGGGCTGTTCGCGCGAGCATGACCGACTCGAAGCGACTCGAGCTGCTCCTCAACCTGCCTCGCGCGCCGCCTGCCCGCGTCCGCGAGGCACACGCCGGCGATGCCGCGCGCATCCGGCTCGGAGCGACCGGCGAGGCCGGCCTTCTCGAGGGAAGAGACGGCCATGGACACCGTCGGCTGCAAAAGGCCAAGGTAGGAGACGAGCTCGCTTACCGTACGGCCACGCTCGTTGTCAGCCGTGTCGGCAAGGGCCATGAGCACCATGTCGGCAGAGGACACGGTGGCCCTCGCGCACTCGTCGATGATGAGCGACATCCTGCGAGGGGTGCAGCGGCACAGGGGCATGCCGGCCGTGATGTTGCGACAGACGCCCGTGACGATGCGCCTGACCTCGCTCACGCCCGCGTCCGTCAGGGAGCAGCAGACGCTCCTGCGGTCGGTCCGACCCATGCGACGCTCGATGAGGCCAAGCTCGGAAAGGTGCCAGGCCCTGTGCGTCATGGTTGGTCTGAGCACTCCCTGGTGCTCGGCTATCTCCGAAGTGCGGAGCGGCTTGCCCACGTTCGCGAGGTGGCACATGATGCCGAGCTCGTCGAACGTGACGCGGCCGGAGGCAGGCGTGGACTGGCGCACCAGGCCAAAGGCCCGGCGTACGGATAGATACTCACACACCTTCAACGACAAGACCCCCGAGAAGCAGCGTACTAGCTCATTCCTAGGATACCCCTAATTATCTCCGTTGAGCGCTAAATTTAGGGATAGTAGCCGAATTTGTTGCTCGGCAATGAAAAAGCCCGGCACATGACATGTGTCGGGCTTCAAAGGTTCAATGAGCGGACGTTGCGGCGCGTGCGCTACATGCGCTCCGGGGCGCTGACGCCGATGAGCGAGAGCGTGAGCGCGAGCACGCGACGGCAGGCGTCGCAGGCGGCGAGTCGGGCCGTGGAGACGACCGCGTCGACCGGGCGTCCCTCGCTGGGCAGCACCTGGCAGACGGTGTAGAAGGCGTGGAACGCCGCGGCGAGCTCCTGCGCGTAGTGCGTGAGGCGGAACGGAGCGCGGTCGCGGGCGCACCCCTCGACGAGCTCCCCGAACTCGCCGAGCTTGCGGGCAAGCGCGGCCTCGGTGGGGTCGGTGAGCACGGACAGGTCGCAGTCGATCGGGCAGGCGCGCAGGGCAACCTCGTTCATGCCGAGCTTGGCGGCCTGCTCGGCCGTCACGCCGGCGGCGCGGCGCAGGATGGAGCAGATGCGCGCGTGGGCGTACTGGACGTAGTAGACGGGGTTCGTGTTGTCCTGGCGCTTCACGGCCTCGATGTCAAAGTCGATCATCTGGTTGGAGCTCTTGGACACGAGCGTGAAGCGCGTGGCGTCGGCACCCACCTCGTCGAGCAGCTCGCGCAGCGGGACCATGGTGCCCTTGCGCTTGCTCATCTTGACGGGCTGGCCGTTGCGCAGCAGGTTCACGAGCTGGCCGAGGAGCACCTCGAACTTGCCCTCGTAGCCCAGGGCATCGGTGGCGGCGCGCACGCGGGCGATGTAGCCGTGGTGGTCGGCGCCCCACACGTCGATGACGTGGTCGACGCGCTCGTACTTGTTCCAGTGGTAGGCCACGTCGGAGGCAAAGTAGGTGTAGGCGCCATCGGCCTTCACGAGCACGCGGTCCTTGTCGTCACCGAAGTCGGTGGAGCGGAACCACAGGGCGCCGTCCTTCTCGAACAGGTATCCCTGCTCGCGCAGGCGTGCGAAGGCACGGTCGACGGCACTCGTGCCGTTTGCGTCCTTCTCGTAGAGGGAACGCTCGGAGAACCACTGGTCAAAGTCGGTGCGCATGTCCGTGCAGGTCTGGCGGATGTCGTCGAGCATGAGCTTGTAGCCGCGCTCGCGGAACGACAGCATGCGCTCCTCGGCGTCCGCGCTGACCCAGCGCGTGCCGTCGGCCTCCATGAAGTGGGCGGCGAGGTCGATGATGTAGTCTCCGCCGTAGGAGTCGGCACCGAGCTTGGCGCGGAAGGCGTCCATGTAGGGGTGGGAGTCGGGGTGCTCGTCGGCCTCGTCCTCGACGAAGGCGCTCCAGTCGGCGATGAGGGCCTCGTGGGCGGCGTGGGCGTCGACGCCCTTCTCGTCCATGATCTGGGCGAGCTGCAGGTAGCGCTCGGACACGGAGTTGCCGAACGTGTTCATCTGGTTGCCGTGGTCGTTGACGTAGTATTCGCGCTCCACGTCATAGCCCGCGTGCTCGAGGACGCGGGAGAGCGAGTCTCCCAGGGCCGCCCAGCGTCCGTGGCCGATGTGCAGCGGGCCCACGGGGTTGGCCGAGACGAACTCCACCTGGACGCGCTGGCCGGCGCCGAGGTCGGAGCGGCCGAAGTCGGCGCCCTGGACGCGAGCCGTGCGAAAGACCTCGTTGCCGGCGGCCACGGACAGGTAGATGTTGACGAAGCCGGGTCCGGCGACGTCCACGTGGTCGACCTCGGGCGAGTCGGGCAGGTGCTTGGCGATGGCCTCGGCGATGGCGCGGGGCGCCATGCGGGCGGCCTTGGCGCTGCGCAGGGCAACGGTGCTCGTCCAGTCTCCGTGCGAGGAATCGGCCGGGCGCTCGAGACCGAGGTCAGCGACCTCGAACTGAGGCAGCTCACCGGCCGCCTGCGCCTCCTCGACCGCTGCGCGGACCAGCTTCTCGATCGTCTCGACCACGATGTATCCCTTCTACGTGCGCGATGTAACTGGTTGATTCTAGCAGATGCGCAAGGGCGGGCGAACCAAAGGGGACGGGTCCCGTTGGCACCTTGTCAGGTTCGGGACCAAAGGGGACGGGTCCCGTTGGCACCTTGTCAGGTTCGGGACCAAAGGGGACGGGTCCCGTTGGCGCCTTGTCAGGTTCGGGACCAAAGGAACCCGTCCCCTCTGGCGCCCCCCCTGGCGCCGGCGGCTAGGCCCGCTGGGCCGTGCGCTCCTCGCGCACGAGGCGCTGGCGCAGGCGCGAGAGCTCCGCCTCGATGCCCACGGGATAGACCTGCGGGTTCAGGAAGCGGCGAACGGCCGGGTCAAGGTGCATGAGGGCATCCTTGCACGCGCGCTTGGACTCCTCGAGGGTCGGAGCCTCGCCCGCGCGCACGCCGCCGCGCACGACGGGGACGAGAAGGTCTTGGCACTCGTAGCCGGCAAAGTCATAGGTGGTCTCGGCGTCCATGACGTCAACGGCGGCGCTCGGGGTGGCCTGGGGCATCGTCTCGTCGTAGATGACGTCTCCCACCGGGCAGCCCGCCTCGTCATAGAAGCGCGCCACCTGCTGGATGCCGGGGATCGTGCGCTTGTAGGCAACCTCGGACAGCTTCATCGTGGGGCGCCAGGAGCTCTCACCGGCCTTGCGGACGGCGCTGAGCTTGTAGACGCCGCCGAGCGAGGGCTGCGGGTCGCACGTGGCGAGCTTGGTGCCCACGCCAAACGAGTCGATGGGCGCACCCTGGGCAAACAGCGACTGGATGGTGTACTCGTCGAGGTCGTTGGAGGCCGACACCCTCACGTAGGGAAGGCCCGCCTCGTCAAACGCCCTGCGCGCGAACTTGGAGAGCTTGGCGAGGTCACCCGAGTCGATGCGCACGGCCGCAAGGCGCTCGCCCGCCGCCTCCATCTCCTTGGCGACGGTGATGGCGTTGGCCACGCCCTGGTGGACGTCGTAGGTGTCCACGAGCAACACGCAGTTCTTGGGGCTCGTGCGGGCAAAGGCGCGGAAGGCCTCGAGCTCGGAGGGAAACGCCATGACCCAGGAGTGGGCGTGCGTGCCAAAGACGGGGATACCGTAGATCTTGCCCGCAAGGCAGTTGGACGTGGAGCTCGCGCCGCCCACGTAGGAGGCGCGGGCCACGGCAAGGCCGCCGTCCGGCCCCTGGGCGCGGCGCAGGCCAAAGTCGGAGACCGCATGGCCCTCGGCGGCCTGGACCACGCGCGCGGTCTTGGTGGCCACGAGCGTCTGGAAGTTCACGAGGTTGAGCAGGGCGGTCTCGATGAGCTGGCAGGCGGCCATGGGTCCCTGCACGCGCACGAGCGGCTCACGCGGGAACACGACCTGCCCCTCGGGCACGGCCCAGACGTCGACGTCCATCGCAAAGCCGCCCAGCCACTCGAGGAATGCTGGCTTGAACAGCGCGCCGCCACCCGGAGCCTGGATGGAGCCAAGGTAGGCGATGTCCTCGTCCGTGTAGCGGAAGTTCTCGACCAGGTCCGCGATCTGGCCCGTGCCGCAGGCGATAGCGTAGCCGCCGTCGAACGGTGCGTCGCGGAAGAAGACCGTGAAGCACGCCTCGGCGTCCACGAGGCCGCTCTCCCAGAATCCCTGGGCCATCGTGAGCTCGTACAGGTCCGTGTTGAGCGAGACGTCCGTGGGCCTCGTTGCGTCCGTGAGCGACATTGCGCTCCCCTCTTTCGTGTGTTGCGTTGCGCCGGATGTGTTGCGCGCGTGGCACCCGCCGCACCGATGCGGGCGGCTGTGACCCTAGTTGGCGATGAGGCCGCCGCCTACGACGCTGATGACGAACAGCGCCACGATGACGGCGAGCGCGAGCAGGACGATCTTCTGGCCAACGGGCATCTTGAGGTCGTCGTCGGGCTCCATGTACTCGCGGGCGCGCTCGCGGCGCTGGGCATCGAGCGCGTCGCGCTCGGCCTCGGCCTTCTCGACGCGCAGGCGCTCGAGCTCGACCTTCTGCGCGGCGTCTGCCTGGGCACGCTCGCGGGCGGCCTTCTCGGCACGCAGGCGCCGGAGCTCCTCGCGCTCCTCGTCGGTCAGGGGTGTCTCGTCTGCCATGGATGCTCCTCGTGTCTGCCCCATGGGGCATGGTTTGGTTGGCTGGGTTCTCGGCCTTTAGTCTAGCCGTTCCGGGTGGGCGCTAGTCGCGCCGGGGCAGCTCCAGCTCCGGGCCATCGACGCCCGTCATGTCAAAGGCCGGCACGAAGCTCTCCGAGACCGTGCCGCCCTGCTGCCACCACATGCGCTCGAATCCCAGGTCGTCCGCATGGTCGAGCACGAGCTCGTACTCCTCGTCCGTAACGGCGCGTGCTAGCTCCCCGCCGTGGGCGCGGCACGCCTCGTTTGGCGTGTACTGGTTCATGACGGAGATGTCCACGTCGTTGCCGGCAAGCTCCCACACGCGGTCGAGCACGGCCATGGAGTCCTGCGCATGCCCCGGGAGCACGAGGTGGCGGACGATGATGCCGCGCAGCATCCTGCCGTCCTGCCCATTGGCGGCGCCACCGCAGGCGCGCACGCTCTCGAGCATGGCCGAGAGGGCGCGCGAGGCCACCTCGGGATAGTCGCGGGCGCGGGAAAGCCTGGCGGCAAGGTCTGCGCTCGCGTACTTGAAGTCCGTGAGCCACACGTCCACGACCTGCGAGAGCAGTCGGACGCACTCGGGCGTCTCGTAGCCGCCCGTGTTGCACACGATGGGAATGGAGAGGCCGGCCTCGCGGGCCAAGCGCGCCGCCTCGACGACCTGCGGCGCAAAGTGGCCGGGGGTCACGAGGTTGATGTTGAGCGCGCCCTGGTCCTGGAGCTCGAGCATCATCTGGGCCACGCGGGCAACGGAGATGTCCGCCCCGAAGTTGCCCGAGCTGATCTGGGCGTTCTGGCAGAAGACGCAGCGAAGCGTGCAGGCCGAGAAGAAGATGGCGCCGGAGCCGGCCTCGCCCGAGATGGGCGGCTCCTCCCAGAAGTGCAGGGCCGAGCGGGCCACGCGCAGGCTCGACGTGGCCCCGCAGGCTCCCCGCGCCCCCGCGGCACGGTTTGCCCCGCACGAGCGCGGGCAGAGGTGGCAAGAGGCGTATTCGCGCGGCATCTGCTCCATGGGGCCTCCCAACGGCCCCGCCGCCACGACGAGGCTCGATACAAAAAGAGCGGACCACATCGTGGCCCGCTCGGCAATTCCTGGTGGAGACGAAGGGAATCGAACCCTCGGCCTCTGCCATGCGACGGCAGCGCTCTCCCAGCTGAGCTACGTCCCCAGGCGCGTTTGCGCGAGGGCTATTGTACCGTGACGAGAGCCCCTGTCAAACGAGAAAGTGCATGAGGCGACAAAAAACAACGTCGCTCCCCGCAGGTGCGATAATGAACCCACCTCTCAGAAGGTGGGTGCCCTCGCCGGCTGTTCCAGCTTCCCCCGAGCGGAGGATGCCTGTACTGAGCTCGGTATATGGGCTCCCAGGAAACGCTTGTCGGTTCACCCAGTTTGCCCTGCGGGGAGCTGACATCTCCACTATACCCAAGCCGTTCGTCTATGCCAGTCTTGACATGAGGCGGCGCTCGGTTTTGCCCCCTGAGCCAGCGACAACAAGCTGGTATCATAGATATGTTTCATCGATTGGAAACCTTGTGCCGGCGATGCCCGCGACTGCGAAAGGCTGCACGTTTTGGTGAGAGAGTGGATCCCGTATGCGTCCCTGTTCGTCACGGCGCTCGTCGTGACGCTCGTGGCGACGCCGCTCGCCCGCATCATCGCCACGCGCCTGGGCGCCGTCGACAAGCCCAGCAAGCGCCGCATCAACAAGAGAACGATTCCCCGCATGGGCGGCATCGCCATCTTCCTCGCGCTCGTCGCCGCGGCGGCGGTCCAGATCATGGGCACCAGATGGCTCGGCTGGCCCAGCGTGCTCACGCCCGGCAGGTTCTCCACCGTCAACTACCCGCTGCTTGGCGTCTCGTTCCTCGTGATCTTTCTCACAGGGGCCATTGACGACGTCGTGCAGCTCAAGCCGCTCGCAAAGCTTGCGGGCCAGGTCTTGGCCGCCATCATTGCCGTCATGGCCGGCCTCACCGTGGGCGCCATCGTCAACCCGTTTGCCCCGGGCGAGGTCGTGCTCGGCTGGGTGGCGTGCCCCATGACGGTCATATACCTCGTTGCCTACGTGAACATCATCAACCTCATCGACGGGCTCGACGGCCTGGCCTCGGGCATCACGTTCATCTCGAGCTGCACGCTGTTCTTTCTGGCCACGCAGTCCGGCCGGCTCGACGCCGCCGCCGTCTCCATCGCCGTTGCCGGCGCCACGCTCGGCTTTCTGCGCTACAACTTCAACCCGGCATCCATCTTCCTCGGTGACTCCGGCTCGCTGCTCCTCGGCTTTGCCCTGGGCGCGGTATCGCTGCTCAACGTGAGGCGCGTGGCCGGCCTCACGACGATCATCGTGCCGCTCGTCATCTCGTTCGTGCCCATCATCGACACGTTCTCGGCCATCATCCGACGCAAGCGCGCCCACGTGAGCGTGGGCCAGGCCGACAAGGGCCACATCCACCACCGCCTCATCCAGGACGGTTACAACCAGCGCCAGGCCGTGCTGCTCATGTACCTGTGGACCGCCATGCTGAGCGGGGGCGCCATCTTGATGACCAAGATCGAGACCGCCCCCAGGATCATCGTGTTCTGCGTGCTCATCGGCGCCTCTTTTGGCTTCGCCGCGCACCTTCACCTGTTCGACCCGGTCCTTTTGCACCACTACAACCCCAAGAGCGGCGAGGACGAGCTCGTCTCCCCCGATGACCCGGCCTTCGCCGTGGAGCAGGCCCGCCGCGAGGAGAAGTCCGAGGAGCGCCGCGAGGAGTTCGTGGACCGCCTTCTGCATCACGACGACGAGTAGAGCGCGGGCGTTTGCGCGTCGCCGCGCCGCGCCCAAATGGCACAGCCTGCCTGCGAGCCAGTGATGCGCAAATCCGCGCGTTTGTCACATTCTGGCGTACACAACGGCGCAGACGTAACGATTACGCTGTTGTGACGCAGAAGCGGACACGCCAAAGACATCTCGTCCCAGAGGCATCTGACACCTTTGGGACACTCCCAGAAACAAAGAGAGGCCCGCACGCGATTGCATGCGGGCCTCGAAGCCACGAATATGTGGGTCGCTTACTCGGCGTCGGCGAGGGCCTTCTTGGCGACCTCGGCCAGGGCGGCGAACGCAGCCTCGTCCTCGTAGGCGATCTGCGAGAGGACCTTGCGGTCCAGCTCGACGCCGGCGAGCTTCAGGCCGTGCATGAACGTGGAGTAGCTCATGTCGTTCATGCGGGCGGCGGCGTTGATGCGCTGGATCCAGAGACGACGGACGTCGCGCTTCTTGTTGCGGCGGTCACGGTACTGGTACTGCAGGGAGTGCTGGACCTGCTCCTTCATGCCGCGGAAGGTGCGGGAGGAAGTGCCGTAGTAGCCCTTGGAGAGCTCCTTGAGGGTCTGACGCTTCTTACGGCCAGCAACGGCGCGCTTGACTCGTGCCATGTTAGATCAACTCCTAGTGAAAAAAGAACGGACAGGCGCGAGTGCGCTACTTGCCCATGCGGGACGAAACGACCTTGACGTCGGCCTTGGCGAGCTCGGTCTCCTTGCGGAAACCGCGGATGCGCTTCTGGGACTTCTTGGTCAGGATGTGGCTCTTGAAAGCCTTGGCGCGCATGATCTTGCCGGTGCCGGTGCGGCGGAAACGCTTGGCCGTACCCTTGTGCGTCTTCATCTTAGGCATGCTAGTTCTCCTTCGTATCCTTCTCGCTCGCCTCGGCGGCCTTCTCATCGAAGGCGCCCTTGATCGGCGCGACGAGCATGTGCATGTTGCGGCCCTCCATCTTCGGCTGGCTCTCAACCGTGGCGTAGGGCTTGAGGTCGGCGGCCAGTCGCTCGAGGACGTTGAGACCCTGCTCGGGGTGAGCCATCTCGCGACCGCGGAACATGATGGTCACCTTCACGCGCGCGCCCTTCTTGAGGAAGCGCATGACGTGGCCCTTCTTGGTCTCGTAGTCGCCGGTGTCGATCTTGGGACGGAACTTCATCTCCTTGACCTCGACCTTGGCCTGCTTCTTGCGAGCCTGCTTGGCCTTGATCGCCTGCTCGTACTTGTACTTGCCGTAATCCATGACCTTGCAGACGGGCGGCTCGGCGTTCGGGGCGATCTCGACAAGGTCGAGACCCTGCTCGGAGGCGATGCGGAGGGCATCACGGACACCGAACTGACCAAGCTGGGAGCCGTCGACGCCAATCAGGCGGCAGACTCGAGCGGTGATCTCCCCGTTAATACGGGGACCTTCGGACTTTGCTATCTTACACACCTTCCCTTCCCTGCGGCGTGCCTTGCGGGCACCTCGCCGCTTGCGTGACGTGCGACCCTGTGCCGCGCGTCGCAATGCCGCGGGCCTGGACCCGCAACGAAAAACCGGAGCTGCGCTTGGCACAGCTCCGGCAAGATTCAGGCTTGGGCACCCACGCTGGGATGCGATTCCTTTGTCCGACCAGACAGCTGCCCGCAGGCGCCGTTCAGGTGGGGCCACAACCTCTGACCCACTTGGCGTGCGCGACCTCTCGGCCACACGAATTGATAGTATTGCACGCAGGAGACACACGTGCAAGGAGAAATATGAGCAGCAGGCAACGCGCGCACAAGGCCACCACACGAGCAAACCGCCAGGCGAGAAGGCCGCGCGAGCAGACCCACGAGCCGCAGACGCTCGACGAGCAGACGGGGCTGCCCACCCACCTCGTCGAGGCGGTCAGGGCGTCTGCGGGACCCCTTGCGGACACCATCATAGCCGGATGGGGCCAGGAGCGCCCCGTGACCATGCGCGTCAACACGCTGCGCTCAAGCCTTGCCGACGTCACGCGCGAGCTGGACGAGGCGGGCATCGGGTGCGCACGCGTCCCGTGGTACGCGGACGCGCTCGTGCTTGCCGACGACGTCCGCGAGAGAGACGTCTGGGGCCTTAACGCCTATGCCCAGGGGAAGGTGTACCTCCAGAGCCTCTCCTCCATGCTGCCACCGCTCGCCCTGCGCCCGCAGCCGGGCACCGATGTGCTCGACATGTGCGCCGCCCCCGGCGGAAAGACGAGCGAGCTCGCAGCGCTTGCCCCCGCGCGTAAGGGCGTGCGCGCCGCGCGCGTCACGGCATGCGAGCTTTCCGCGCCACGTGCCGAGAAGCTCGAGCACAACCTCGCGAAGCTCGGCGCCACGAACGTCCAGGTCATGCGCGTGGACGCCCGTAGGCTCGATGACTGGTTCTCCTTCGATCAGGTGCTGCTCGACGCCCCCTGCACGGGCTCTGGCACCGTGTCCCTCCACGACGGGCACGCGGCCCGCTACCTCACGCCCGAGCTCGCAAACCGCGTCGAGCGCTCGCAGCGCGCGCTTCTCGACCGGGGCCTCACCGTGCTCAAGGCCGGGGGCAGCCTCGTGTACTCGACGTGCTCGATCCTGCCGCGCGAGAACGAGGACGTCGTGGAGTGGGCCCTCGCGCGCCATGCGGACTGCGAGCTCGTCGACGTGGCGCTGCCGCACGCAGTAGCCGGCGAGGACACGGACGACGAGGCGCCCCTGGCACTGCCGAACCGGCTGCCCGGCACGCTCACGGTGTGCCCAAGCCGCCTCTACGAGGGCTTCTTTGTCTCAAGGATCGTGAAGCGCGGCTAGCGCGCGGTGACGGGAGGCACGAGGCGAGAGGGGTGCGCCACTCTCGTCACTCGTCCCCGAGCGCGTGCCCGCGCGAGGCGAACATGGCCTCGACGTCCTCGGGCGTCGTGTCAAGCGCGCAGGCAAGCTCCTCGAGGGAGCGATCGCGGGCGTCACGCAGGACGCGGATGAGGTAGGAGCTGGGCTTCTTGGAGCCTGCCTCCGCCTCGGCGATGCGGGCACGCATCGTCTTCACGACGAGCACCGAGTCTGGCACGCCGTGCTTGAGCAGCTTCTTGAAGTGGCTCTCCTCCAGCCCGGAGTTGCGGTCCGTGAACGTGTCGCACGCGAGGTCCGCGTAGCCGTCGATGACGGCAAGGGCCTCCTCGCGGCCCACGGGCGGGTGAAGGTTCTTCTCGGCCTGGGCGGCGGGGTACATGAGACGCGTGGCGCCGCGGCCGGAGCCGGTCTCGAGGATGAGCATGGGAGCGGGCGAGTCCTGGAAGCCGACGACCGTGCACAGTCCCTGTCCGGGATGGACGACACGCTCACCAACAGAAAACAGCGCTACCTCCGCACCGATGGCCAA
Source organism: Parolsenella catena (assembly GCF_003966955.1). Classification (GTDB taxonomy): domain Bacteria; phylum Actinomycetota; class Coriobacteriia; order Coriobacteriales; family Atopobiaceae; genus Parolsenella; species Parolsenella catena. Next base: position 1,258,461 of record NZ_AP019367.1, read on the forward strand.
CAGAAATAAGATTACCACCAAAAAACGGTATAACCGCAGGTAAATTCATAGGTTTCACGCAAATCGGACGCAATGACGAGCACTCTCGCCGCGCGGTGACAAAACGACCCCGTCCCCAGCCGTCACGCTTACGGTATACTTGTCCGACACTGGCCCGAGTGGTGGAATGGCAGACACGGAGGTCTCAAAAACCTCTGGGGAAACCCGTGCGAGTTCGACCCTCGCCTCGGGCACCAGAACATGGCAAGGCCCGGACGAGCACGCGCTCGCCCGGGCCTTTTCTTTACGCACACGTGCGGCTCGCCGCCTGCAGGTAGGGGTTGGACCGCAGCTCCCAGCCAATCGTCGTGTCGTCGCCGTGGCCGGTGAGGACGTGCGTCTCGCCCGGGAGCTCGCGGGCGAGCGTGCCCAGAGAGGACAAGAGCGCGGCGGGGTCGCCACCGGCAAGGTCGGTGCGGCCGGCGCTTCCCGCAAACAGCGTGTCACCCACGAAGGCAAGGCCCGCCGCCGTCCCCTGCCCCACGAGCGTGACGCCGCCCGGCGTGTGACCCGGCGTCGCGACCACACGGAAACGGGCCTCGCCCACGCCCGTGGTACCGCCCGGCACGAGAAGCTCGTCGGGCTCGGGCGCGTCATCGTCGTACTCGATGCCAAACGCGCGGGCACGGCGCGCATGGCGCGCGAGGTCGGCGTCGGCCGCGTTGATGGCAAAGCGCGCGCCCGTAGCCGCGATGAGCGCCGCCACGCCTCCCACGTGGTCCGCGTGACCGTGCGTGGCCACGACGAGCTCAACGTCCACGTCAGAGAGCGCCTCGGCGATGCGGGCGCCCTCGGCGCCGGGGTCGACGACCATGGCCTTGCCGCAAGAGACCACGGCATAGCAGTTCGTCGAGAACGGCGACACGACGAAGCGCCTCAGCTCAAGCGCGGCGTCCGCCATGCCGGCGACGTCATCGAAGGCCATCCGCCCCGTGTTCCAGAACTCGCCCATGCTACCTCCCATGAATCGAGTTGGCGCCCTCGCCGGGCATGATGCGGCGCGCGTCGTAGACGGAAGGCACGCGGCTCACCGTGGCAAGCAGGGTGTCGAGCAGGTTCGCGTCGCTGATGGCGACGAGGAAGCGCAGCTTGGCGACGCCCTGGGGGCTCGTGTTCGTGGCGGCGGAGAGGATGTTGCCGCCCGCCTCGCCCACGGCGATCGTGACGTCCTTGAGAAGGCCCATGCGGTCCGTGGCCTCGACCATGATCTCCACCTGGAACTGCGTGGCACCCGAGGTGTCCCACTCGACCTCGATCATGCGCTCGGGATGTGCCATAAGGCCCTTGACGTTGGGGCAGCTCGAGCGGTGCACGGACACGCCGCGGCCACGCGTGATGAAGCCCACGATGTCGTCGCCGGCCACAGGGTTGCAGCAGTGCGCGAGGTGCACGAGCAGGTCGGCATCGCCCTTGGCGACCACGCCACAGCTCGCGCGGCGGCGCTTGGCAGAGCCCTTGGGGGCGCGGGCCTGGCGCGGTGCGCTCATGGGCTTGGAGCCGCCCTCGAAGAACTCCTCGCGCGCGGCGTTCGCCTCGGCGTTGGCGCGCTGCTGGGCCGCGAGCATCTCGGCCGGGGACCCCTCCTCGAGCACGGCCTGGACCTTGTTGGCCACCGACTTGGCCGTCACCTTGCCGTTGGCGATGGCGGCGAGCATGTCGTCGGTCTCCTTGAACGACAGCTCCTCGCTCACGCGCGCGAGCGCCTTGGCCGAGCGCGGCGTGGAGATGCCGTAGCCGCGCTTGCGCAGCTCGCGGCCGAGCTCGCCACGGCCCGCCTCGGCGTCGTCGGACTTCGTGGATGCCGCGAAGTACTTGCGGATCTTGGAGCGCGCCGAGGGCGTCGCCACGATGTTCATCCAGTCTCGCGAGGGCTTGGCGCTCTTGTTCGTAAGGATCTCCACGCGGTCGCCGGTGGCGAGCGGCTTGGTGAGCGAGACCACCGAGCCGTTGACCTTGGCGCCCACGCAGTGGTTTCCCACCTCGGTGTGGACGGCGTAGGCAAAGTCGAGCGGCGTGGAGCCGGCACGCAGGTTCATGACCTCGCCCTTGGGCGTGAACACGAAGATCTCGTCGCCGAAGAGGTCCACGCGCAGGTCCTCGAGGAACTCGTGCGGGTCCTCCATGTCGCCCTCGACCGTCCAGTCGAGGCTGCGGCGGATCCAGGAGATCTGGCGGTCGACGCTCTTGTCGTCGGCGCTCATGTTGCCCTGCGAGTTGCCCGCGCGCTTGTACAGCCAGTGGGCGGCGATGCCGTACTCGGCCTGCTCGTGCATCTCTACCGTGCGCAGCTGGATCTCGATGGGACGGGCCTCCGGGCCCACGACCGTGGTGTGGAGCGACTGGTAGCCGTTGGGCTTGGGCGTGGCGATGTAGTCCTTGAAGCGGCCGGGAAGCGGGTGCCACAGCGAGTGGACGGCGCCCAGGGCCGAGTAGCAGTCTCCCACCGTCTGCAGGATAACGCGCAGCGCGATGAGGTCGTAGATGTCGGAGAACTCCTTGCCCTTGCGCTTCATCTTGAGGTGGATGCTCCACAGGTGCTTCGGGCGGCCCGTGATCGTGAAGCCGTCGAGGCCAACGCGGCGCAGCTCGTCGGTGAGCGTCTTGATGGCCTCCTCGGTGTCGCGCTCGCGCTGGTCTCGGGAGTCCTGGACCATGCGCGCGATGCGCTGGTACTCCTCGGGCTCGAGGTAGAAGAACGCGAGGTCCTCGAGCTCCCACTTGAGCGAGGAGATGCCGAGGCGGTCTGCGAGCGGCGCGTAGACGTCCATGGTCTCATGGGCCTTGAACGTGCGGCGGTCGGGCGGAAGCGCCGCGAGCGTGCGCATGTTGTGCAGGCGGTCGGCGAGCTTGATGATGACGACGCGGATGTCGCGGCTCATGGCGAGGAACATCTTGCGCAGGTTCAGCGCCTGCTTGGCGTCCATGGAGTCGACCTCGATCGAGGTGAGCTTCGTGACACCGTCCACGAGCTCGGCGACCGTTTCGCCAAACAGCTCGGAGAGGTCGGAGAGCGTGGCCGGGGCGTCCTCCACGGTGTCATGGAGCAGCGCCGCACAGATCACGTCCTCGTCCATGTGAAGGTCATGGGCCAGGATGAGCGCCACCTCGACGGGATGGTTGATGTAGGGCTCGCCGCTGCGGCGCCGCTGGTCGCGGTGGAACTCGGCGGCAAAGCGGTAGGCCTCGTCGACCTTTGCCATCCCCTCGGCCGAGAGGTACCTCGAGCAGGTCTTCCTCAGCAGCGGGTAGTCGTCGGCCCCAACCTCCGGGGCCCCCTCGGGCGGTGCCGCGACGTGCTTGGTCTCTGACATGGCGTCACTCCCCCTCCTCTCGCACCATCGTCCCGAACCCCGGGACGATGGGCCTGTTGATGTGGTCGAGAAGCTCGCCGGGCGTGGCGGCAAGCACCCAGTCGCAGAAGGCGTGGAACTCCTCGCCGCTGCGCTTGCCCTCGAGGTAGCGGATGGAGCTGTCGAGCTCCATGTGGCCCGGCGAGGGCACCATGACGATGCGCCTGCCCGTCCCGTAGCCCTCGACCTCGAGGAACCCCAGGTCGCGGAAGATGGCGATGCCCGCCGACACCGAGCGCTCCTCGAGGGTGGTCGCCGGCGCCGTCTGCAGGCACGCCTCGAGGATCTCTGCGTTCGTGCGCCCGATCGCGCCGTCCGAGTCCTGGGAGGCGCGGGCCGCCAGGCTTCGCAGCGTCCTCCACAGGCAGACGAGCTCTTCTCGGCCCGGGGCGTAGGAGGACAGGATGCGCTCGTTGACGTGGGCGTCGCGCGAGCCGAACAGCAGGTGGATCGTGGCGGGCTTGCCGTCGCGGCCGGCGCGGCCGCTCATCTGGTTGAACTCGATGGCACCGAACGGCATGTGGTAGAGCACGACGTGGCGGATGTCTGGCAGGTTGACGCCCTCGCCGAACGCGCTCGTGGAGATGACGCACGTGAGCGCGCCGGAGCGGAACGCCCGCTCCACACGGTTGCGCTCCTGGCGCGTGAGGCCGGCATTGTAGAACGCGATGCGCTGGCCCAGCTCGGGGTTTGCCTTCCTCAGCGCGCGGGCGAGCACGACGGACTGCTCGCGCGAGTTCACGTAACACACGCACTTCTCGCCCGTGCTCGCAATCGAGACAAGCGCGGCCTCGCGGTCATGCAGCTCGCGCTCGTCGTCGAGCACGAGGTTGGCGCGGCGCGTGTCGTCCACGATGACGTCGTCGATGCCGGCAAGCTCGCAGATCTGCCTGGCAACGGGCTCGGCGGCCGTCGCCGTGACGGCAAGCGTCACGGGATGCCCGAGCTCGCCCAGCACGCGGGGCAGCTCCCGGTAGGTCGTGCGCGAGCCACCGTCCGAGGTGCCGGCATGGTGGGCCTCGTCGATGACGACGAATCCGATGCGGCCCGAGGCGGCGAAGCGCCCCGAGTGGATGGCGAGGAACTCCGGCGTCGTGAGCACAACGTCCACGGTGCCCGCCGCAAGGCCGCCAAAGACCTCCTCGCGAACCTCGGGCGAGCTCTCACCCGTGAGCACGCGGGCGGACAGGCCGAGCGCGGCGAGCTCGCCGGTGATGTGGAAGCTCTGGTCCGCGACGAGGGCGCGCAGCGGGTAGACGAAGACGCTCGCACGGCTCCGGGCAAGCGCGAGGCGCGCGGCGTGCACGTGGAAGACGAGCGACTTGCCGCGTCCCGTCGCCATGACGCACAGGGCGCTGCGACCGGCCGCGAGGGCGTCGAGCGCGGCGCGCTGGGCGCCCAGCAGCTCGTGGTCCCCGATGAAGCGGTGCACGAGGCGGTCCGTGAGCTCGGCCTCGCTCATGCCGGCGGCCTGCTCGCGGGCGTCGGTGCTCGCCGGCTCGGGCGGCTCGTGGGTGTCGGAGGCGAGAATCTGCGGCACGCGGCCAAACAGCTCGGAGACGACCTCGGGTGTGCTCACGCCGGGCGTAGCCTCGCGGTAGATGATGTCGCGCACCATGAGCTTGGGCTTCGTGCGGCCCTGCCACGTCTCGGCGACCGCCTCGAACACGAGGTCGACGGCGCCCTCGTAGTCGCAGGCGCGCTCGACGTCGGGAGTGCGGAACATGATGGCCGGCACGGAGCTCACGCCGTCTGTCGCCAAGAAGCGCAGGTGCTCGCCGGAGCGGCCCACACGGCTGCGTGCGCGCATGACCACGCCCGTGGCGGCAAGAAGCGGCACCTTGTTGCCCTGGCCGAACGGCTTGAGGGCGCCGAGCGACTCGATGGTGGGTACGTCGAGCTCGTCGAGCCCCACGACGGCCGCGACCTCGCCGGTGTCGACGAACTGCTCGGCGGGAAGCTCGTCGAGCACGGCCTCGAGTCGGGCACGGAACGCGTCGATGTTCTCGGCATCGATCGTGACGCCCACCGCACCGGCGTGGCCGCCAAAGCGCACGAGCAAATCGCCGCAGCGCTCGACGGCCTCGAACAGGTTGACCGAGCCCACGGAGCGGCCCGAGCCATGGGCCACGCCGTCGGAGATGGAGAAGAGGATGGCGGGCACGTGATAGCGGTTAACGACGCGGCTCGCGACAATGCCCTTCACGCCCTCGTGCCAGCCCTCGCCGCCCACGACGATGGCGCGCCCCCCGTCATAGGTCTCCTCGACCATGGCCATGGCCTGGTCGGCAAGGTCGCGCTCGATGTCGCGTCGGTTCTGGTTGATGGTCTCGAGCTGGGCGGCCAACGAGGCGGCCTCGGTGGCGTCGTTGGAGACGAGCAGATTGAAGGCAACGTCAACGTCGCCCATGCGGCCGGCGGCGTTCAGGCGCGGGACGAGCGAGAACGGCAGGCCGTCCGCCTCGATCTGCGAGAGGTCGCAGTTGGCCACCGCGGCCAGCGCCACGATGCCGGGGCGCTGCGTGTGGCGCATGCGCTCGATGCCGTCCGTGACCAGGGCGCGGTTCTCGCGCGTGAGGTTCATCATGTCCGAGATGGTGCCGAGCGTGGCGACGTCGGTGTAGGAGCGCCACAGCTCGGGGACCCCCATGCGCCGCCCGAGCTCCTGCACGAGCTTGAGCGCCACGCCGGCGCCGGCAAGGTCGCAGCTGGGGCAGTCGTGGTCGAGCTTGGGGTCGCAGACGGGGACATCCGCGGGAACGAGGTCGGAGGGCTCGTGGTGGTCCGTCACGACGACGTCTATGCCCTGGGCGCGCACCATCTCGACCTCGGCGGCGGCGGCGATGCCATTGTCCACCGTGACGATCAGGTCCGGGTGGCAGCCCTCCACGACGCGCTCGAGCGCCTCGGCCGACAGCCCGTAGCCCTCGCCGAAGCGCCTCGGGATGTAGGGGTGCACCTCGGCGCCGAGCTCGCGAAGGCCCAGCGTGAGCAGACACGTCGAGCTCATGCCGTCCACGTCGAAGTCACCGAAGACGGCGATGACCTCATGGTTGCGCACGGCCCGCTCGACGCGGTCCGCCGCGGGCACGAGACCGGGCAGCTCGCGCGGGTCCAGCCAGTCTCGCTCGAGCGACGGCGTGAGGAACTCGCGCGCCTGGGCGGCCGTGCGGATGCCGCGCGCCACCATGACGCGGGCCGCAAGCGGCGTGACGCCCGTGGCGGCGCGGACCTCGTGCTCGGCGACGGCATCGCCGGTAAGGACGTGCCAGCGGTCGCTCTCTCTCAGGCCGCTCATCCGCTACTCACCGCTCTTTGGCGCGGGCTGCTCGTCCTCGTCCTCATCGGACTCGAGGTCTTGGGCATCCTGAGCGCCCTTGGCGACGTCAGCTGCCGTGTAGAGCGCAAGCTGCGTGGGAACCGCCACGGCAAGCGCATAGACGAGCGCGCCCATGCCGCAGGCGAGCGAGACGGCGAACTCGCGGACGTGACCGGGCAGAAGGACCGCCGCGACCACCGCCGCGACGAGCACGACGCCCGCGACGCCCATGAGGCAGTTGCGCTCGTGGCCGCAGGCAACCTGCTGGGACTTGCGCACCGAGGCGCCGGCGTCACGCTCGGAGCGATAGCGCACCGCCACGCGCACGCCCGCGACGAGCGCGCACAGCTCGGTTACGGCCAGGCCCGCGAGCTCCATGCGGCCGAGGACGACGACGTCGAAGCGCGCCACGAGCGTGAGAATGCCAAGCGCGATGATTACGGAGACGGTTGCGGCTTCCGCGCAGACCCCGCCGGCCGCCCCGAGCCTGCGAGCAGCGACGAGGCAGGCCACGAACGACACGACGATAAATGCCGCCAGGACAAGGACGGGCGCGTCATCGCCCAGCGTGGCGCCGACCTCGGCGGGCTCGGTCTGCGAGAGGGAGCACCTCAGCCGGCCGCCGGCGATGGCCGAGGCGTACGCATAGGCCTGGTCCTCGGTGAAGCCGCCGGAGATGTTGATCTTGCCGCCCTCGATCTTTTCGCTCACGGACGGCGAGGCAATGATGGTGCCGTCCATGACGACGGCGATCTGGCCCGAGGCCCCGTCCTGGGAGAGGTCCTCCGTGGCGTCCGAGAGCGCCGAGGCGCCGCTGGCGTCCAGGGAGACGGAGATGCCGTAGTAGGTCATGCCGTAGTAGTTCTGGGAGACGACGCTTGCGCCCTTGACCTCGTCGGACGTGACGAACGCGTCGTAGGAGCCCTGCTCGAGCTCAATGTTCGAGGCGTTGTTCTGGAGCTTCTGAAGCACGTCGGCGTCGGAGATGGAGTCAACACGCACGAGCTCGAGGGCACCGCCTCGCGTGAGGGCGTCTGCCACCGAGGCGGCGTCATAGTTGGAGGGGACGCGCAGCTCGAAGGTGTCGTCGCCCGTCTGGGAGACCTGCACGTCATGCTGCTCGAGCGCGTCGGCGCGCCGGCGGAGCACGGTAAGGACGTCGGCGGCGCCCGTGCCGTCCGCGTAGTCTGTGGCCGTGAGGGTCACGGCGTTGCCACCGGCGAGGTCGACGCCCAGCGGAATGCCCCACATGGGCAGGAAGAGCGCCACGAGCGAGGCCACGAGCAGGACCGCCGTGAGCGCGATGGGACCCGCGAGCCGCTTCTTCTCGGCCGATATCCTTGCCTTGAACCTCTCGTCCCGCTTCATGGAAACCCCCTTGCGCGGCGCGGGCGAGAAGCCGGCGCCACAGTCGTCGTTTAACCTTTTGATTGTACCTAAAACGGCAGGTAGCGCGAAAAGCCGCAGCCCCGCGGACCCAATGGGAGCGCGGGGCTGCGGCACCAAGGCGGGCTTGGGCTTTTGGGACTGCCCCCGATCGGTCTGACGGGACGCCGCCGGAGGCGCCTAGAAGTCGTTTGCGGCGGGAGAGTCCATCCAGTCTCGGTAGAACTGCTCGTAGCGACCCTGCGCGATGGCGGCGCGCACGCGCTCCATGAGGGCGAGCAGGTAGCGAATGTTGTGCTGCGACAGCAGGATGCCGCCGAGCATCTCCCCCTGGCGCACGAGGTGGTGGATGTAGGCGCGCGTGAAGCCGCCCGCGCACGCCGGGCAGTCGCAGTGCTCGTCGAGCACGCGCTGGTCGTGCTTGAAGCGGGCGTTCTTGAGGTTCAGGCGTCCCTCGCTCGAGAAGGCCGTGCCCATACGCGCGGTGCGCGTGGGCAGCACGCAGTCGAACATGTCGACGCCCGAGGCGACGGCGCGCACGAGCGTGGTGGGGTTGCCCACGCCCATGAGGTAGCGCGGCTTGTTCTTGGGCATGTGCTCCGCCACGAGCGGCTCGAGCGTCTCATACATCGTCTCGTGGTCCTCGCCCACGGAGTAGCCGCCGATGCCGTATCCCGGGAAGTCGCCGCACTCCTCGAGGTGAGCGAGGCTCCTCAGGCGCAGGTCCATGTGCATGCCGCCCTGGACGATGCCAAAGAGCGCCTGGTCTGGGCGCGTGTGGGCGTTCCAACAGCGCTCGCCCCACATGCTGGAGAGCTCGACGGCGCGCGCCACGTAGGCCTTCGTGGCCGGGTAGCCCGGGCACTGGTCGAGCTGCATGCAGATGTCGCTGCCGAGCTTCTCGGCGATGGCCATGTTGTCCTCGGGCGTCCAGCGGATGCGCGCGCCGTCGTACTCGATGGCCCGGAAGCTCACGCCCTCGTTCGTGAGCTTCATGAACTCGTTGTGCGAGAACACCTGGAACCCACCCGAGTCCGTGAGGATGGGGCCGTTCCAGCGCATGAACTTATGCACGCCGCCCATCTCGGCCACGAGGTCGGCGCCGGGGCGCATGGCGAGGTGGTAGGTGTTGTTGAGAATGATCTTGGCGCCAAGGTCCGCCACCTGGGAGGGCATGAGGCCCTTGACCGTGGCCTTTGTGCCCACGGGCATGAAGATGGGCGTGGGGACGTCGCCGTGGGCGGTGTGGAAGACGCCGCAGCGCGCGTGGGTCTTGGGGTCTTGCGCCGTGATGTCGAAGTGGAACAGGTTGTCTGGGAGCTCGCCGGGCTGCGGCCAGGCCGCGCGCAGCGAGTCGTCGGAAAGCGTCATGCTCATACCCCTTGTCCGTGGCCGCGGGCGGCGGCCGTTGTATAACCTTGAATTGTCGCACAACGCGTGAATGCCGCGCGCAATCGCACATACTGTCCGCGCGATGGTCCACAATGGGTCTCCAGAAGAGACGAGAGCGAGGACGCATGGCAGACGAGACGGAAGAGACCAAGGCCGAGGAGCACCTCGAGCAGGCGGAGACCGAGGAGCACGCCGAACAGGAGGAGCCCGAGGCGAGCGAGGAGTCGGACGGCAATCGCGGGCCGGCCGATGGACCCGCCAGCCTCGAATCGCAGGACGAGCCCAGGGCAGACTCCGAGCAGGGCGGCGGGCCCGAGGACGGCGACGAGGCAGACGCCGAGCAGGGCACTGAGCTCACCGACGACACCGAGCCCGCCGACGCCTCCGAGGAGAACGACGAGCCGGCCGAGCCCGTCACCGAGCCCACCACGGAGCCCGTCTCACCGCAGCAGAGAATCATCGACACGGCACAGCGGGCCGCCCAGGCGGGGACGGCGTCCGTGACCGAGGGCGTCTCGGCCGTCCGTGAGCTCTCCGCCGCCAGGCGCGCCCACGCCACGGCGTTCAAGGAGCTCGAAACGCTCGAGAGGGACACGAAGCGGCTCGCCGAGCAGCTCGAGCACCGCCGCGACGTGGAGAGCAACTACGAGCGCATCGTCGAGGTGCAGACGGCAGAGATCGAGGACGCGGGACGCGCGCTCGAGCGTGCGCGCGTGCGCAGGGCAAACCTCGAGTCCCAACTCGAGGGCAAGAACAACGAGCTCAAGCGCCTCAAGGAGGCAAACAGCCAGAAGATGGCCCCCTCCCGCAAGCTCATGGAGCAGGCAAAGGACGCGCTCGCCAAGGCCGAGCGCGCACAGGCCGAGGCTCGGCGCGCCCTCAAGAACGCCCAGGCCCAGGCAGACGAGGCCACGGCAAGCCGTGACTCGAAGCTGCAGGCGGCCAAGCGCGCGGCAGACACCGCCTCCGCCAAGCTCGCCCGCCAGCAGGACCAGCTCACCGAGATGCGACGCGACCCCTCGGCGGGCGCCAAGGGCCTCTCCCAGGCAAGCAGCTCGGTGGCGGCGGCCCTGGCCCAGCTCGAGAACGCGCGCGAGAACGTCGCACGCGTCAACCAGGAGACGGGGCAGGCCGTCCAGATCGCGCAGACGCACCTGTACACGCAGCGCAAGTCTCTCGAGGAGGCCGAGACCGACCTCGCGCAGGCCCGCGCGCGCGAGGAGGAGCTGCGCGGCGCCTACGACGCAAAGCGCTCGGAGGCAGACGAGCAGGAGTCAGCCGTGTCCTCGAAGACCTCCGAGCTCGAGAAATCCCTCGAGCAGACCAGGGACGACGAGGCCGGCGCCCGCGGACGCGGGCAGGCCGCCCAGGCCGCGCTCGAGGAGGCACGCGACATCCACGCCCACCCCGAGCTCACCGACGAGCTTAGCGAGCGCTGCCAGGAGAGCCGCGCGAGGACGGAGGAGCAGCGCAGGCTCGTCGAGCGCCTTGCCACCGAGGAGCGCATAGTCCGCGAGCGCACGCAGCGCACGCGCAAGGTCTTCTACGCGCTCGTGGCCGCGGCCGTGGTCATCGTGCTGCTCGCGGTCCTTCTCGCGTTTGGCTGAGTTGGCAGGGGGGGGAACAACCCCTGCCAACCGCACTAGAGGAACAGCTTTATTCCCAGGGTTCTTGTCGGCGCATGGCGAAGTGGGACAAGGCGCGCACGACAAGGAGCACCCCCCCAGCGTCATGCGCGCCAATGCCCGGCTACTCGATGAGCATGGCGTCACCGAAGCTCAGGAAGCGGTAGCGCTCGCGCATGGCCGCGGCGTAGGCGTCCATGATCTGGTCGTGGGTGGCAAGCGCGCTCACGAGCATCATGAGCGTGGAGCGCGGCACGTGGAAGTTCGTGATGAGGGCGTCCACCACGTGATACGTGCTGCCCGGCATGAGGTAGAGCTGCGTGGTGGCGTTCTCGCGCACCACGATGTCACCGCGGCCGAGCGTGTCGGCCGAGTCCTCGCGACCCGCAAAGCCGCGCGCCACCATGGGCGGCTCGGCGGCCGGCGCCTCGGCGTCAAAGGCGCTCTCCAGCGAGCGCACGGCCGTGGTGCCCACGGCGACCACGCGGTGTCCCGCCGCCTTCGTGGCGTGCACGGCGTCGATGACGTCTCGCGTCACGTGGTAGCGCTCCGTGTGCATGACGTGCTGGGTGGGGTCGTCCTCCTCGACGAGGCGGAACGTGTCGATGCCCACCTCGAGCTCCACCGTGGCCCAGCCGATGCCCTTGGCCTTCAGGCGCTCGATGAGTTCGGGCGTGAAGTGCAGGCCTGCCGTGGGCGCGGCGGCGGAGTGCTCCTCGTGCATGGCGTAGACGGTCTGGTACTTCTCGGGGTCGCCCTCGTAGCTCGTGATGTAGGGCGGCAGCGGCACGTGGCCCGCCGCATGGATCGCGGCATCGAGCGTGCGCGGCTCGCCGGTGGCGGGGTCCTCCCCCTTCGGCTCGAAGCGCACGAGCCTGCCTCCCTTGGAGTCCTCCACGAAGTCGACGACCTCTCCCGTGAGCACAACCGGCGAGCTCTCGGGGGCATGCAGGCCGCCGGCGCGGTACTCGATGAGCGCGCCGGGCTTCAGGCGCTTGCCGGGATTGACGAGGCACTCCCAGACGTGACCCATGGCGTCCAAGTCCTCGCGACGCTTGAGCAGCAGGGTCTCGGCGACGCCACCCGTCTTTGCCTTGCGGCCCACGAGGCGCGCCGGCATGACGCGCGTCTTGTTGGCCACGAGCAGGTCTCCCGGCTCGAGGTAGTCCGCGATGTCGTAGAAGTGGCGGTGCTCCACCGAGCCACCGTCGGCGATCGCCTCGGCCTCGCCGGTGACGCCCGCCCCGCCGCCTCGGTGCAGCACGAGCAGCCTGCAGGAGTCACGGGGGTCTGCGGGGGCCTGGGCGATGAGCTCGTCGGGCAGGGGATAGTCAAAGTCATCGGTGCGCATGGGTACTCCTTCTCGCGTGTTCAGCGCTCCCCAGTGTAGTTCTCGCGCGCGATGGCCGCAAAAAGAGGCGGGGCCGGGCGCCAACGTCCCAGCCCCGCTCGCTCGGTTCGAGCATATCGGACGCAATGGCGGGGCGAAGACGGCCAAAGGGGTCGAATCGTCCCGGCGCCCGCATCCCTGGGGCGCTACGGCCTCTGACCCATGCCACCCTCAAGCGTGACGGTCTCGCCGTTCATGTACTTGAAGTCCGGGCCGCACAGCTGCACGACGACGCGACCGATCTCGCGCTCGACGTCACCGTAGTGGCCGGCGGGCGGCATGTGGACGTTGGCGGCAAACGCCTCGGGATAGGCCGCCTGGAAGTTCTCGAGCTGGGCCGTCCAGGCAAGCGGGCAGACGATGTTGACGTTCACGCCGTCGGCGCCCCACTCGTTGGCGGCCACGCGCGTGAGACCGCGGATGCCCTCCTTGGCGGCGGCGTAGGAGCACTGGCCGTAGTTGCCGAACAGGCCGGCGCCCGAGGCGAAGTTCACAACCGAGCCCCTCGTCTCCTTGAGGTGCGGGTAGGCCTTCTGCATGTAGAGGAACGTGGCGTACAGGCCCGAGTAGATGGCGAGGTCGAACTGGTCCATCGTGTGGTCGGCGATCGTGACGCCGGAGGCCGAGGCCTGCGCGTTGTTCACGAGCGCGTCGATGCGGCCGAACTTGGCGATTGCTTGGTCGATGACGTTTTGGACCACGGCCTCGTTGTCCTGGCCGGCGGAGACGTCGGCGGCAACGGGGAGCACGCTCACGCCGTACTCGGCCTCGAGCGACTCCTTGGCCGCCTCGAGCTTGGCCACGTTGCGGCCCGTGATGACGAGGTTCGCGCCCTCCTTGGCAAACGCGATGTCGATGCCGTAGCCGATCGACCCGGCGCTTCCGTCCTTGAGCGTTGCCTTGCCGCCTCCGGTGACGATGACGGTCTTTCCAGTGAACAGGCCCATGGGGTCCTCCTTGCTCGCCGGCTCCAAGCGCATCTGCGTGGTTCGCCAGGGCTTTCCACCCTATCCGCCGAGGCGTCAGGAGGTCGAGGGACAATCGGGCGGGCGGGGCGGCACGGCGTGCGAGCGGGCACGCCAGCCAGGCGAGCGGTGCCTCGGCGCCCGTGAGCGGCTACCCCTGTGCCACGACGCCCGCAGCGGCCCGCCTCGCGGCCTTCTCGCGCTTGCGCTCGTCACGGCGCTCGTGGCGCTCGATGGCGGCCTCCGCGGCCGAGAAGCGACAGCCGCAGTAGTTCTGGCGATACATCCCACGCTCACGGCTCTCGCGCGTGGCCTGCGGGTAGAGGGGACGCCAGTCGCGGGTGACGGGCACGAGGCCGCAGGCGCGCGCCGTGCGCTCGAGGATGGCCGAGCAGTCGTCGAACAGCTGGTAGGGCGAGACGGCAAGCGTCGTGGAAATGTGCGTGAAGCCCAGCTCGGAGGCAGCCTTGCACGCGTTTGCAAGGCGGATCGCGTAGCAGGCGCGACAGCGCGCCACGCGCTCGAACCCGTGCGGGGCCACGGCGCGCTCCCATGCGAGCCGCTGCTCGGCGAGCGTGGCCGTGGAGCTCACGCCCGAGCCGGCGCCGCGCTCGCAGCGGATGACGGGCACATCGACGTCATCGGCCCAGGCAAGCAGCGTCTCAAGACGCACGTCATGCTCGGCGGCGGACTGGATGTTGGGGTTGTCCCACAGGATGGTGGGCTCAAAGCCCTCCTCGCGAAGGCTCGCCACGGGCATGAGCGAGCAGGGGCCGCAGCAGGCGTGCAGGGCAAGCGGCGTCATCGGGCCTTGCCCTCCCCCGCTGCGTCGGGCGCGGCGCCTGCCGTGGCGGCCGGTTCCTCCAGCGTGCCGTTCGCCGCGTAGGTGAAGTCGGCGAGCGTGCGCGCCACCGAGGCGCTCATCTCGCGCGAGAAGCCCGAGTTCCACTTGCGGCGGCAGAAGGCGGCAAGCCACGCCTCGAAGCCGTCGTCCGGGTCCGCGGTGTGGCCCTCCTTCTGGGCGAGCAGGGCACGAAGGTCCTCGTCGCTGAGGTCCTGGTAGCGATTCTCGAACACGACGCCCTCCAGCTCGAAGCGGCGCGGCTTTCTGCGCGCGAGCTGGCCGGGCGTGGGATGCCCCATGACGAGCATGGCCGCGGGCACCACGTAGCGCGGACAGCCCAGCAGGCTTGCCTGCTGCTCGCGGCGCTCGAGGATGTCGCCGATGTAGCACGAGCCGATCCCCAGCGAGCCCGCCGCCACGACGGCGTTCTGCGCCGCGCACATGACGTCCTCGAGGGCGAGCAGCGCGTCTCCGACGCCCGGGTCGCGGGGATCTGCGCCCACGAGGCCAAAGCCGCGCCACCAGCGGCGCACGTCGATGCAGAAGACGAGCACGAGTGGGGCGCGGGCAATGAAGGGCTGGTCGTCGCACGTATGGGCGAGCGCAGCCTTAAGCGCGGGATCACGCGCCACGATGATGCTGTAGAGCTGCTGGTTGCCGGCGGTGGGCGCCTGGCACGCCGCCTCGAGGATGGCGCGCTCGTCTCGCTCGGAGATGGGCTCGTCGGTGAAGGCGCGCGTCGACGTGCGCGCCGTGAGCTGTGCCATGACCTCGTTCATCGTGTCTCCCCCGTCTGCGGACCGTTTGCCCTGACAGTAGCGTGACCATGGTGCCGGGGTCAACCGTCACCACCCCGCGGCAATCCGCCCGCCATGCTGACCGTAAGAGTTCCTTTTCATGTTTGTTAACGTCCGCTCCATGAAACACATATGCAACGTTGCGCAGGGATTATTCAGCCAAGCGCGGCGTGCGGAGAGGTTTTTACCCTTCCTCCCTTCCCTCTCCGCACGCCGCACGCTTGCCTCGAGCGAACCGACAAGGCCGAGCCTCCGCGAGAGGCCCGGCCCTTTTCTTGTATGCATGTGATGCGCACGGCGGCGCCCGCTATGCGGGATAGCTCGCCTTCCACAGCCCGTGGAGGTTGCACAGCTCATAGACGTCTGCCGCCTCGCACCCGTGCAGGCAGAACTCCACGACGGGCTCATCGCCAGGGCTCAGGCGCCGCACCTCGACCGTGCCGTCCCCACGCGCGATCGCGACGAGCTGGATGTAGTGGTTGGGAAGCATTGGGTGAATGACCTCGCCCACGCTTACGCGAATGCGCTTGCCCTCGCCCGCCGGCTCGATCGCCGGAACGTGCTTCTCGTGCGCGCCGTCCGTGGTATTGGCCACGAGCAGCTCCATGGGCTCGCCGCAGCACGTGGGCACCACGCCCGTCTCCACCACCTCGAGGACGACCTTGCCGCACCTCTTGCAACGGAAGAACTTGAGATCTGCCATGAGACGCTCCTCTCTTCTGCGAGACGACCTGCCGCGCCGTCGCAGGCGCGGCCCTCACCCTGTATCTTCCCGCTGGCAGCCGACGAGAAACGCCGCCCGACATATTGCCGGACGGCGTCCGCGAGCGTGCGATATGAGGCCGCGGGCGGCGCCCGCCGAACGGGCCTACGACACGACGTGGGCGATGCCCTTGCCGGCGATGAGGTCCTGGACGCGGGCCATGAGCATCACGTTCTTGGCGTCCACGCGCGTGGGTACCTCCATGCGCAGGTGGTCTCCGCTCGCCGACTCCACGAACAGCTCTACGCGGTCCAGGCCCGGGTGCAGGCCGAACACCTTCTGCAGTTGCTCGAGCAGAAGGCGCGACAAGGCGCTCGGCTCGAGCATGACCTCGAGGACCTTGGGCTTGTTCGTCTTCTCGGACAGCTCGAGCGGCTCGATGGCCGTGGCGAGGAACTGGTCGCCACGATCAGAGCGGTCGATGCGGCCGAGGATGCGCACGAACACGTCGCCGATCTGCTCGCCCGTCTGCTCGTCGGTCTGCCCCGCGAGCACCGCGGCGCTCTTCTTGTACGCCTTGGGGAACACGACGACGTCGAGCTCGTTCTCCATGTCCTCGAGCTGCACGATGGCCATGGGGTCGCCGTTCTTCGTCGTGCGCTTCTGCAGCCCCGAGACCATGCCAGCGACCCACACCGGCTTCTCGCCGCCGACCTCGACGTGGCGCACCTCGCCGGTGGCGCTCGTCTTGTCGTAGCCGTTCAGGACCTCGCCAAGCGTGAAGTCGCGCGCCTTGGACAGCGCGTACTCGTAGGGGCGCAGCGGGTGGTCTGAGACGTAGAGGCCCAGCACCTCGCGCTCCTGGGCGAGCTTGAGCGTACGGTCCCACTCGACCGGGCTCGGCTCCGGTGCCTCGTTCTCGAACCCCGAGCCCTCGACGTCACCGAACAGGTCGAACATCGAGCTCTGGCCGGCGGCACGGTCTTTCTGGCGCTTCGCGGCCGCGTCGAGGATGTTCGCGGGGTTGTTCTTGTCCACAAACTCCATGAGCTGGCGGCGCGGGTAGCCCGTCGAGTCGAAGGCGCCTCCCTTGATGAGGGCCTCGATGACGCGGCGGTTGCACGTGCCCGTGTCCACGCGGTCCACGAGGTCGTGCAGGTTCTTGAACGCGCCGCCGCGCTCGCGCTCCTCGATGATGGCGTCTGCCACGCCCTCGCCCACGCCGCGGATGCCGGCGAGGCCAAAGCGCACGCCCTCCTTCGTGGCCGTGAACTCCTTGCCCGACTCGTTGATGTCTGGCGGCAGCACCTGGATGCCGTCCTGGCGACACGCGGATACGTAGTGGACGATCTTGTCGGTCTTGCCCGTGTAGCTCGTGAGCACGGCCGCCATGTACTCGTTGGGGTAGTGGGCCTTGAGCCAGGCCGTCTGCATGACGAGGATGGCGTAGCCCGCCGAGTGCGACTTGTTGAACGCGTAGGAGGCGAACTCCAGGACGTCGTCCCAGATCTTCTGGGCGGTCTCGCGCGAGTAGTCGTTCTTGACGGCGCCGTTCATCCAGTGGTCATAGGTGGTCTCGTCCGAGCCGTCCTCCCAGTGCAGCACCGTGGACGTGAGGAGCTTGATCTTCTTCTTGGCCACGGGCTTTCTGATGCGCGAGTCGGACTCGCCCTTGGAGAAGCCGCACATCTCGACCGAGATGTTCATGACCTGCTCCTGGTAGACCATGGTGCCGTAGGTCTCGCCGAGGATGCCGTCCAGGCGCGGGTCATAGGAGACGGCCGGCTCCTTGCCGTTCATGCGGTTGATGTAGGACGAGACCATGCCCGCGCCCAGCGGGCCGGGGCGGTACAGGGCGATGAGTGCCACCACGTGCTTGTACTCTGTGGGCTTCATGTTCTTGATCGTGGCCGACATGCCCGCCGACTCCACCTGGAACACGCCGGCCGTGTGGCCCGAGCCCATGAGCTTGAAGATCTTCGGGTCGTCGAAGGGGATCTTGCTCTCGTCGATGTCGATGCCGTAGTTGGCCTTGATGTTGGCCTTTGCCTTCGAGATGACCGTGAGGGTGCGCAGTCCCAGGAAGTCCATCTTGAGCAGGCCCATGTCGGCGACCGTGTGGCCCTCGTACTGGGTGATCTCCACGCCGCCCTTGGTGTCGAGCTTGGTGGGGCAGTGCTCGTTGACGGGGTCTCGGCAGATGAGGACGGCGCAGGCGTGCACGCCCTCGCCGCGGATGAGGCCCTCGAGGGAGAGCGCCGCGTCGATGATGCGGTGGGCGTCCGGGTCCGAGTTGTAGGCGTCCACGAAGTCCTGCGAGTACTGGTCCTCGCGGCCGTCGACCTTGTTCATCGTGGCCTTGAGCGTGGCGTTGGGCGCGGAGCTGATCATCTTGGAGAGGCGCTGGCCCACGTAGACGGGGTAGTCGAGCACGCGCGCGGCGTCGTTGACGGCCTGCTTGGCCTTGATCGTGGAGTAGGTGATGACGTGCGTGACCTTCTCGGGGCCGTAGAGCTGGCGCACGTGCTCCACGACCTCGAGGCGACGCTCATCGTCGAAGTCCATGTCGATATCGGGCATCTCGGTGCGCTGCGGGGACAGGAACCTCTCGAACATCAGGCCGTTCTCGAGCGGGTCGAACGCCGTGATGTTCATGGCGTAGGCCACGATGGCGCCGGCGGCCGAGCCTCGGCCGGGCCCGACGCCGATGCCGTTGTCCTTGGCCCACTGCACGTACTCGGCCACGATCAGGAAGTAGGCCGCGAAGCCCTTGTCGCAGATGACCTTGTACTCGTACTCGAAGCGCTCCTTGATGTTCACGCCATTGATCTCGCGCGTGGCCCAGTCGTCGCCGTAGTGCTGGCGCAGGCCCTTCTCGCACTCGCGGCGGAACTGGCTCTCGTGCGTCTCGCCCGGGTCGAGCAGCGGGAAGCGCGGCAGGATGATCTGGTCCCAGTCGAGCTCGACGTTGCACTTCTCGGCGATCTCGAGGGTGTTGTCGCAGGCCTCGGGGCACCAGGAGAACAGTTCGCGCATCTCCTGCTCGGTCTTCATGTAGAACTCGCTGCCCTCCATGCGCATGCGGTTCTCGTCATCGACCTTGGCGTTCATGCCGATGCACATCATGAGGTCCTGCGTGGGGGCGTCGTCACGCGTGAGGTAGTGGAAGTCGTTCGTGGCGATGACCTTGAGGTCGAGCGAGCGGGCCAGCTCCACAAGCTGCTCGTCGAGCTGGCGGTCCGTCATGCCGTTCTCGAACGTCAGGCCGTGGTCCTGGATCTCTATGTAGAAGTCGCCGGGGGCAAAGACCTCCTTGAACGTGCGCGCCCACTTGAGCGCCTCGTCGGGCTGGCCGCGCAGGATGGAGCGCGGGATGATGCCCGAGACGCACGCCGCCGTGGCGATGATGCCCTCGGAGTGCGCGCGCAGCATCTCAAGCGTCGTGCGCGGCTTGTAGTAGAAGCCGCGCACGGCAGCGTCGCTCATCATCTGCATGAGGTTGACATAGCCCGTCTGGTTCTTGGCGAGCAGGATCATGTGGTAGAGCTCGGGCTTGTGGTCGCGCGAGAGGGAGTCGTCGGGCGTGAAGTAGGCCTCGCAGCCAAAGATGGGCTTCACGAGCGGGCGGGGCTTGACCTCGTCGAGGTCGCGGCCGGCCTCGTGGGCGGCGACGTCTGCCTCCCACTGGGCGTGGGCCACCGGCTCCTTCTCGGCGTCAGGCTCGACGATCTGACGGCCCTTCTCGTAGTTCTCCTTGTCATGGAACCACTGCTGCCAGTCGGCCTGCTGGTGGTTGTACTTGGCGCACTCGAGGTCGAGGTCGGGCACGCCGTACATGTAGCCGTGGTCCGTGATGGCCACGGCAGGCATCTTCTGGTCTACGGCGCGCTTGACCATGTCAGACACGCGCGTGGCGCCGTCGAGCATGGAGTAGTCGGTGTGGTTGTGCAGGTGTACGAAGGCCATGTGGCTGGACGCTCCCCCATCGTGTGTTTGCCATCTGAGGATAGCGCAGGCACCGGACAGGAATTGGGGCGGCGGCGGGCGCCCACGTAGCGTTCATGTGGCGTTCGACCGTGCGATGGCCTTGCGCTTCAGGTGTCGATTTGCGGGCATTACGTGCCAGGTTTTGGTGTCAACCAGCCGTATTTCGGCACCTGAAACGCAAAGCGCCCGCCACCACGGGGGTGACGGGCGCGCATCAGGCGCGAAAAGAGCGCTGCGGCTAGGCGGTTGCGGCTGCCTTCTTGGCATCCTTGGCCGCAAAGTACTTGTGAACCCAGCTCGTGACGAGCGGCGTGAGGATGGCCGTCACGATGGCGCAGGCGGCCACCTGGGCCGTGGCGAGCGCCAGCACCTCGCCGCCGTAGAGGGCCTCGTTCACGTTTGCCATGGCAGCGGGCGTGGCGACGTTGGCACCGGCGCAGCTCGAGATGGCCGCACCCGCCGTGCCCGTGCCGCCGGTGGCGCGGTCGGCAAGGACCGTCGGGATGGCAAAGACGACCGAGCAGATGACACCGAGCAGGATGCCCGGGACGCCGCCGGCGATGAGCTGGCCAAACGTCATGGACGAGCCCATGGCGAAGAACGTGAGCACGATGACGCCGGTGAGGGCGGGGGCCATCATCTTCTTGAAGCTCGGGAACAGGTTGCCCAGGATGATGCCCACGACGATGGGCAGGATGGCGCCGACGAGCGTCCAGCCGATGGGCGCCTGGCCGGCAGCGCCGAGCACGATCATCGTGACGGGCGGGCCCACGACGAGCGTCGTGATGGCCACGGCGCCGCGCTCGACCTCGTTGCCCATCGTGCCCATGAGGCCGGCGTACATGGCGTTGTTGGCGCCGGTGCACGCGGCCAGGATCACCATGGCGGAAAGGCCGCAGAAGTTGTCACCCGTGGCAAGCACGAGAAGCGCCACCGCAATGACGACGACCTGCTTCACGATGATGATGATCGCGCCGCGAGCGGCTGCGGCGGGCGCGCTCTTGAACGAGATCGTGGTGCCCACGATCAGCAGGAACGCGCCGACGAGCGCGCTCGAGCCATTCTTGGTCATGCCGAGGGTAAAGCTGCCGAGCGTGTCGAACAGGCTCGGGAACAGCGTGTTGAGCAGACACCCCAGCAGAAGCGGCACGAGAATCGTGGCGCCTGGGATGGAGGACATCTTGAAGAAGGGCTTCTTCTCCTCCACGGCAGTTGTTTCACTCATGGAAAGGACTCGCTTTCATGCACGCGCGCGGTGCGGGCGGCCGGCCCGGGGCACGCTTCGCGGACGGTCGGTCTGGCCGCCCGCCCTTACAAGAGCAGAAGAGAGGCCGCGCCCACCTCGCGCGGACGCGGCCGTAGGTCTCGCACAGGCGACGATTACCCGTCCAAGACGATACCACCGTCGCAGTCGCCGATCTCGCCGTTGACGAAGCTCGCCTGGTCGGAGGCAAAGAACAGCACCATCTGCGCGGGCTCGCTGGCCTGGGCGGCGCGGCCCAGAGGAATGCCGGCGATGATGCGCTGGGAGTTCTCGTCGGAGAGGATCGACGTCATGTCCGTGAGGGTGAGCGACGGGCACACCGCGTTGCAGCGGATGCCGAACTTGCCGCCCTCCTTGGCCACGGCCTTCGTGAGGCCGTTGACGCCGGCCTTGGAGCTGGCGTAGGCCGCGGTGCCGAGAAGGCCGCCGCCGATCTTGCCCGCCACGCTCGAGACGTTGACGATCGTGCCGGCATGGGCTGCCTTGAAGTGCGGGTAGACGGCAGACATCATCGTGAACACGCCGTTGAGGTTGATGTTGATCGTGCGCGTCCACTCCGCGTCGTCGATCTCGTCGAACTTCTTCGTGGAGATGACGCCGGCGCAGTTGATGAGGATGTTGACGCCCGGGACCTCCTCGAAGATCTTCTCGACCGTCTCGCGGGCCTTCGCCGTGTCAGAGACGTCGAGCTGGTAGAAGTGGTTGCCCTCGCCGAGCTTGGCGACGGCCGCCTCCCCCTTGTCCTTGCTGCGAGCGATGAGCACGACGTGGCCGCCGCCCTCGACGATGCCCTTGGCGATCTCGAGGCCGATGCCCTGGGTGCCTCCGGTTACGATCGCGGTCTTTCCGTTGAAGTCAAAGGCCATGGTTCTCTCCCCTTTTCTGACCTCTGCGCACGTACCGGGAGCCCCCTCCCGGTGCACTCGCGCGCCTTTCGCCGCGAAAGGATAAGAGCTTCAGAAATGGAGGGATAGACTCATTCTTGAGAACTTTGTGAACGGCTTGAATTATTCGGTAAACGGTAGACGGCTCGAATTCGTCGGTGAACGTAGGCAAATGTTCACGATATCCTGCACATTTATGGACAGGTTATGAATATGTGGGGCCTTTAGCTGCGGCTTAGGCAGTGCACCTTACTTGCCGCCCCATCGGTGAGCGGTCATTCGTCGCGAAGCGTGGCCGTTGGACCGAGGGACGGCATATTCGCACATTTGTCTCAGACACTCGAATATGCCCGCGCTATGCCGTCTGCTCGGCCTCGCCCGCCACACGGTTGATGAGCGAGCCGAACGCGCCGGCAAGCACCTGCTGGAACAGCGTGCCCATCATGACCGGGAACACCACCTCGCCGGGGAAGAACTGCGCCGCGAGAACCGCACCCGCGGAGACGTTGCGAATACCCGTGCAGAAGCACGACGTCACGAG
The DNA here is from genome assembly GCF_003966955.1 of Parolsenella catena. GTDB lineage: Bacteria > Actinomycetota > Coriobacteriia > Coriobacteriales > Atopobiaceae > Parolsenella > Parolsenella catena. The sequence continues at coordinate 1,280,947 of NZ_AP019367.1, forward strand.
CCGTCCGCGCCCAATCCCACGCACCCGCGCGATGAGCAGGCCCATCGCGAACCCGCACGACGCGTAGACGAGGATGAACAGTGCCATGCCGAGAAGCTCGGGCGTGAGGTGGCGCATGTAGTCGCTCATCTGCGAGGAGTTGGACGCGATGATGACGATGAGCAGCATCTTCACGGCGGGTGACATCACGGGAGAGAGCGTCTTGTGCCCCCAGCCGTGGGTCAGGTCGTTCACGAGCATGCCGGCAACCGCCGGCAGCGCAATCATGAACACCATGTTGGACATCATGCCAAGCACGTCCACCTGTACGGTGGCGCCCAGCAAAAGCTTGAGCGAGAGGGGGATCGTGAACGGCGAGAGCACGGTGGACACGAGGATGCAGGCGAGCGCCAGCGACAGGTCGCCGCCGTACATGCCGCACCACATGAAGCTCACCACGCCCACGGGCACGCAGTACTCGAGCGTGGCGCCCGTCACGAGGTTGGAGTCGTTGCCAAAGATGAGGCTCGCGAGCGCATGCGCCACGACGGGCATAGCGACGATCGACATCCCCAGCACGAACAGCATGTCCTTGGGATGGCGGAACTGGTTGGCCACGGAGCGGAAGTTGTTGTTGAGTGAGCCCTGGAACGTCATGATGGCGAACAGGATGGGCACTGCATGCTCCGTGACACCAAATACCTGCGGAAACAACACGCCAGCAAGCACGCACACCGGAGCGATGAGGGGCATGTGAGACCCTATCGCCTTGCCAAACCTCGTCCACTTATCCACGCAAAACGCCTTCCTCGGGATAATCCCACTTCCAGTGGGGTATTATCGACAAGGCTCTTTCCTCAAGCAAGGTAAGGACGACAAATGGAACACCTCCTTAACATTAGCGGCGTGAGCGCGAGCGCCGACGAGAAGCCCATCCTGCACGGCGTGGACCTCGCGATCGACGCCGGCGAGTGCCACGTGCTCATGGGCCCCAACGGCGCCGGCAAGTCAACGCTCGGCCACGTCATCATGGGCGATCCGGTCTACCGCACCACGTCCGGCACCATCGGGTTTGACGGCGCCGACCTCACGGACGCCTCGCCCGACAAGCGCTCACTCGCGGGCATCTTCCTTTCCTACCAGGCACCCGTCGAGATCCCGGGCGTGCCGCTGTACAGCTTCCTGCGCACGATCTGCCAGAAGCGCCCCGAGCTCAAGATGACGGCCAAGCAGTTCCGTCGCCGCGTGGGCGAGCTGTGCGAGCAGCTCGACATGGACTCGTCCTACCTCACCCGCGAGCTCAACGTGGGCTTCTCGGGTGGCGAGAAGAAGAAGGTGGAGATGCTGCAGCTGCTGCTCCTGCAGCCCAAGCTCGCCATCCTCGACGAGACGGACTCCGGCCTGGACGTCGACGCCCTGTCCGTGGTCTCGCGTGGCATCACGGCCTACCGCGAGCAGTGCGGAGGGGCGCTTCTCATCATCACGCACAACACGCGCATCCTCGAGCGCGTCGACGTCGACCGCACGCACGTCATGGTCCGCGGCCACCTCGTCGCCGAGGGCGGCCCCGAGCTCATCGGGCAGATTGACACGAACGGCTTCGAGCGCTACGAGGCCGCCGAGGCCAAGCTCGAGCAGGCGGGGGCGTAGAGATGGAGCGCGAGAGCAACGCGGCCGTCGACGTCACGGCAGGCGCGGACATCCCGGGCGAGTCGCCCGAGCGCCACCGCGCCGAGGTTGGCGACGTCGACCGCAGCATGTATGACTTCGTGAAGCCCGAGAGCGGCTACGAGCGCTTCGCCGACGGCCTGTCCGGCGACGTCGTCGAGGAGATCAGCCGCAAGAAGGACGAGCCGGACTGGATGCTCCAGATGCGCCTCAAGGCCCTCGAGACCTACGAGCGCATGGAGATGCCCAAGAACTGGGGCCCCGCCATCGGCGGCCTGGACATGAGCACGATCTCCACGTACGTGGCGAGCGGCGCCAAGCAGGCCGAGAGCTGGGACGACGTGCCCGATGACATCAAGGACACGTTCGAGCGCCTTGGCATCCCCGAGGCGGAGCGCACGAGCCTCGCCGGCGTGGGCGCCCAGTACGACTCGGAGATCGTCTACCACAACATGAAGGATGAGGTCGCCAAGTCCGGCGTCGTCTACACGACGGTCGAGGACGCCATGCACTCGGGCTACGAGGATATGATCCGCGAGCACTTTGGCACGCTCATCCCCATGACCGACCACAAGTTCGCCGCGCTTCACTACGCCGTGTGGAGCGGTGGCTCGTTCGTCTACGTGCCCGCCGGCGTGAAGCTCGACTTCCCGCTGCAGAGCTACTTCCGCCTGAACGCCGCGGGAGCCGGCCAGTTCGAGCACACGCTCATCATCGTGGAGCCGGGCGCCGATCTGCACTTCATCGAGGGCTGCTCCGCACCCAAGTACAACGTCGCCAACCTGCACGCCGGCGCCGTCGAGCTGTTCGTGGGCAAGGGGGCGCGCCTTCGCTACTCGACCATCGAGAACTGGTCGAAGAACATGTACAACCTCAACACGAAGCGCGTGCGCGTCGAGGAGGACGGCAAGGTCGAGTGGGTCTCTGGCTCGTTCGGCAGCCACGTCTCCTACCTCTATCCCTCGAGCCTTCTCGTGGGACCGCGCGCGAGCTGCGAGTTCACCGGCATCACGTTCGCCGGCGCCACGCAGAACCTCGACACGGGATGCAAGGTGACGCTCGCCGCGCCCGACACGCGCGCCTCGGTGGACACCAAGTCGCTCTCCAAGGGCGGCGGCATCTCCACGTTCCGCAGCTCCGTCGTCGTGACGAAGAAGGCCGACCGCGCCCGCGCGTCGGTGAGCTGCAGCTCCCTCATGCTCGACGACATCAGCCGCTCGGACACGATCCCGGCCATGGACGTGCGCAACGCCACCGCGAGCGTGGGCCACGAGGCCACGATCGGCCGCATCTCCGATGACACGATCCTGTACCTCATGAGCCGCGGCTGCTCCGAGCAGGAGGCCCGCACGATGGTCGTGAACGGATTCGCAGACCCCGTGTCCAAGGAGCTGCCGCTCGAGTACGCCGTCGAGATGAACAACCTCATCAAGCTCGAGATGGAAGGGGCGATCGGCTAGATGGCTCTCACGCTTACGGGCGTCGACCGCACGCCCGCTCAGACCTGGAACTGGCTCAAGACAAACGACTGCGAGCTCAAGGTTCCCACCCCGCCCGCAGCCGACCCCGCCGCCGAGGTACCGGCGGCTGCCCGCCGCATCGCGTGCGGCGCCGGGGCCGCGGCCACCCAGTGGCTTGACGCCGCGGCAACCCAGCGCCGCTGCGTCGTCGTCCCCGCAGGGTCCACTGGCGAGCGCGTGGCCGTGGACCTCGACTGCTCCCTGGGCTCCGTGGCCCAGACGAGCGTGTTCGTGCGCCCGGGCGCCGAGGCGCATGTGGACGTCGTGGTGGCAGACGGCCTGGGCAGCGCGCCCAGACAGGCCGACGAGCGCGAGCACGCCGAGGCAAACGAGGACGTGGCCCGCGCCGCGGACCTGCCCCGCCCTGCCGAGGACGCGCCCGCCACGAGCGGCCACGCCCTTCGCATCCATGCCGAGGCCGGCAGCCGCGTTCACGTGACGCTGCTCGTGGCCGCGACGGCAAGCGAGCAGTACCTCGACAGCCTCGGCATCATCGCCGACGACCGCGCCGAGGTCACGGTGCGCCAGTACGTCATCGGCGCCGCCACGTGCGCGCTCGGCGCAAACGTGGAGCTCACGGGCAACCGCAGCCGCCTCGACCTCACGCTTCGCTACCTCGCGGGCGCAGGCGAGAGGCTCGACCTCGGTTACTCCGTGCCCGTGCGCGGGGCCAAGGCGCGCGCGAACCTCGACATGACGGGCGTGCTCTCCGATGACGCCCGCAAGGCCCTGCGCGCCACGATCGACCTCATGCACGGCTGCAAGGGTGCAAAGGGCTCCGAGAACGAGACCGTCCTGGTGTGCGGTGACGACGTCGTGAACAAGACGCTCCCCACCATCCTGTGCGACGAGGACGACGTGGAGGGCACGCACGGCGCCGCCATCGGATCGGTGAGCCCCGAGCAGCTCGCCTACCTCGCCGACCGCGGCCTCACCGCAAAGGAGGCCGAGGCGCTCATCCGCCGCGCCATCGTCGACGACGCCGCGAACACGCTGCCCGGCCACGCCCCCGCAGCCGTCATCTCCTGGGCGCGGGAGGCGCTCGGCGCCGAGACGGCCGCAGAGATCGCCGACGCGCTCAAGCTCGGACAAGACGCAAGCGACGAGGGCTCCACGCCCGAGGAGGCGTAAGGCACCATGTCCACAGACATCGCCACGAACCCCTACAAGGCAGACTTCCCGCTGCTGGCAAGCCACCCCGAGCTTGCATTTCTCGACAGCGCGGCCACGGCGCAGCGCCCGGCCGCGGTGCTCGACGCCCAGCGGAGCTTCTACGAGACGATGAACGCCAACCCCCTGCGCGGCCTCTACCAGCTCTCGGTCGACGCCACGCAGGCCATCGAGGACGCCCGCGCCAAGGTGGCCCGCTTCATGGGCGCCACTGACCCGGCCGAGGTCGTCTTCACGAGAAACGCCAGCGAGTCGCTCAACCTCATCGCAAAGACGCTCGGACCCACGGTCCTGCACGAGGGCGACGAGGTGTGCATCTCCATCATGGAGCACCACTCCAACCTCATCCCCTGGCAGCAGGTGTGCCGCGCCGCCGGCGCCCGCCTCGTCTACCTGCGCCCCGATGAGCGCGGCGTCATCACAGACGAGGAGATCGCCAACAAGATCGGGCCTAGGACGAGGATCGTCTCGGTGACGCACGTCTCGAACGTGCTTGGCGTTGAGAACCCCGTCCGCGCCATCGCCGACGCCGCCCACGCTCAGGGCGCCACGGTCATCGCCGACGCCGCGCAGTCGCTGCCTCACGTCCACGTGGACGTGAGGGCCCTCGGCGTGGACGCCCTGGCCTTCTCGGGCCACAAGCTCGGTGGTCCCATGGGCATCGGCGGGCTGTGGGGCACCCGAGAGCTGCTCGAGAGCCTGCCGCCATTCCTCACCGGTGGCGAGATGATCGACTCGGTGACGGAAGACGACGCCGTCTGGGCGCCCATCCCCGAGAAGTTCGAGGCCGGCACACAGGACGCCGCCGGCATCTACGCCACAGGCGCCGCCATCGACTACATCTGCGAGCACGGCAGGGACGAGCTCGAGGCCCGCGAGCGCGAGCTTGCCGCCTGTCTCTGCGAGCAGCTCCAGGCGCTCCCGTTCATCCAGATCGTGGGGCCGGCCGACCCGCGCGCCCACGTGGGCGCCGTCTCGTTCAACGTCGAGGGCATCCACCCGCACGACGTCTCGAGCCTGCTCGACACCAAGGACGTGGCCATCCGCGCCGGGCACCACTGCGCACAGCCGCTGCTCACCTGGATGGGCATCGAGAGCTGCTGTCGCGCGAGCGTGGCGTTCTACAACGACCGCGCAGACATCGACAAGCTCGTCGATGGCCTGAAGTTCGTCTGGGAGGTCTTCCATGGCTAACGCAAACGTCTACAGCCGCGCGCTCATGGACCACGTGAGCAGCCCCGACTACAAGTACAAGATGGATGAGCCCACGCTCTCCCACGAGGGCATCAACCCCAGCTGCGGCGACGACCTGGTGCTCGACGTCCGCCTGGGAGAGGACGGCACCATCTCCGAGGTCTCCTGGACGGGGCACGGATGCGCCGTCTCGCAGGGGTCTGCCGACATGATGAGCGACCTCATGGTGGGCGAGACACCCGAGAACGCCCGCAAGCTCTGCCACCTGTTTGGCCAGATGATCCGAGGCGAGCAGAAGGACCCCGGCGCCCTCGAGGAGCTTGACGAGGCCGCCGAGCTCGAGAGCATCTCCCACATGCCCGCACGCGTGAAGTGCGCCGAGCTCGCCTGGCGAACGCTCGACGAAATGCTCGCCCACCCGCAGGGCTCCAAGACGGCCACGACCACCGAGGACGGAACGGACGAGAACGGCAACCCCGTGGCCGCTCGCGGGCAGGAGTAGCCATGGCGTCCGGCATCTCGACAAAGGGACGCTACGCCCTTCGCGTCATGGCAGACCTCGCCATGAGCCAGGGGGCGGACAGCTGGGTGTCGCTCGGCGACATCTCCCAGAGGCAGGGCATCTCGCGCAAGTACCTCGAGCAGGTCATGGCGTCGCTTCACAAGGCGAGGTTCGTCACGAGCCAGCGCGGCAAGGGCGGCGGCTATCGCCTGCGCCGCGACCCGGCCAACTACACGCTCGGGGAGATCATCCGTGCGGCCGAGGGCAGCTCGCTGGCCCCCGTCTCATGCCTGGACTGCTCGAGCGGGCGTCTCTGCCCGCGCACCAAGATCTGCCCCACGCTGCCCGTATGGCAGGAGCTGGGTGCCCTCATCAGCGGCTACCTCGACAGCAAGCACCTGTCCGACATCGTGGGTGGCATGACCGGCCCCGAGGACAGCGAGGAGATTCTCAAAAGCCTCGAGGGCCTGGGACAGGGCCTGTGCAAGTAGCGGGAACACCCCCATCACATAGCGGAAAACACCGCCCCAGAAGCGCTCACAGCGGCTTCTGGGGCGGTTTCTCTTAGCGCGTGCAGCGTCTCCCGAGGCGCCCCGTCCCAAAGGAGTCTGACACCTCTAGGACACAACGCAGCGACAGCAAAAGGGCCGACCCGCGAATGCGAGCCGGCCCATGCCGTCAGCGTGATGGCGCTACGCCGGAGAGCCGGCGCGCTGGAAGCTCGAGAGGCTGCCGTACGTGACGCCCACGCTCGGGTTCATGGCCTCGATCGTGGTGCCGCCACCGATGTAGATGCCCACGTGGCCGGGGGTCCACACGATGTCGCCCGGCTCGGCCTGGGAGGCGGGCTTGTTACAGTAGCCCGCGAGCGAGACGGAGCTGTGCGGCACGTAGATGCCGGCGGCGGCGTAGCACGCCTGGACGAGGCCGGAGCAATCGTAGTTGCTGGGGCCGGAGGCACCGTAGACGTAGCCGCAGCCGATCTTGCTGTAGGCCGTTGAGATGATGGTGTTGCGGGCGCCAGAGCCCAGGCTCGAGCCGCCGGAAGAGCCGTTGCTGCCGGAGTTGCCGCTATTGCTCGAGCCACCACCGTTGTTCGTGTTGGTGTTCGTGTTCGCGTTGGAGTTGGTGTTGCCGGCGTTGGCGTTGCCCTCGGAGACGTAGTTGTTCTCCTGGGCGGCCTTCTCCTCGGCGGCCTTGCGCTCGGCCTCCTGCTGCGCCTCGCGCTCGGCCTGCTCCTTGGCAAGGGCGTCCTGGACCTGCTGGTCAAGCGAGCTCACGTAGCTCTGGGCCTCGTTGACCTTGTCGTTGAGCTCGGCCTGCTGGGTCTGCTGGTCGGCCAGGAGCTGCTGCTGCTGGCTCTGCTTCTCGTTGAGCTCGTTCTGGATGTCCTTGACCTGCTGGATGATCTGGGCGTCCGAGTCGCTCACCTTGGAGGCGTATGTGACGCGGTTCACGAGGTCCTCGAAGCTCGTTGAGTCAAACAGGATCGAGGCGAGCGAGACGCCACCGGTCTTGTAGTTGGACGAGACGCGCTTGCCGAGCGTCTCCTGGGCCTCGGAGAGCTCGGACTGCTTCTGCTCGATCTCCGCGTTGGTGTTGTCAAGGTCGACCTGGGTCTGGTTGACCTGCTCGCTCACCTGCTCGGCCTGGGAGTACAGGTCGTTCAGATGTGCGTTGGCCTCGTCGAGCTTGGCCTGGAGCTGCTCGGAGGTGTCTGCCACGGCGAGCGTGGGCAGGCCGGTCAGAACGGTAGCGCCAAGGGCAACGGCCACGGTGGCGCGGGCAAGATGCGTGCGAATCCTCAAGGGATGATCCCTTCGTTTGGGTGCAGAATCGGGCGGCATGCCGCCAAAAGCTGTGCATTCCATTCTAGCGTCCGAGGTTTCTCGCTCCAAACACATATGGACGAGCGGTGAACGCAGCAGGTGAGCGCCCCGCCCAAAAACGGCTGACGGATACGGCGCAACCAGCTGGGGAACCATGGTTCACGAGAGAACGAAAAGGAGAACCCATGGACAGACGAGACAGGCACGGCGAGGACACGGACGAGACGAGCGGGCGCAGGGGGCTGCTCGAGGACCTCTCCGTCTCACAGGTGCTCGCAGGCGCGCTTGCCGCCGTGACGAGCGTGGCGCTCTCTAGCAGGATCGGCATCGCGGGATCCCTCATAGGCGTGGCCGCGGCGTCGGTGGTCTCCACGGTGGCCTCGCAGCTCTACCGAGGCATGCTCAGGCGAGCCAACGACAAGATCCGCGAGCTCGCCTCGAGCGATGGCGAGCAGCCGGGCACAGGGGACCAGAACCCCTACGGGCTCGACAAGCCGCCCCTCTCACACGGGCAGGCCGCAGAGCCCGCAACGAGCACCACATCTGCCCGCATAGCACCCGCCGCGCTTAGGGCCGAGGCCCACAGGCGCCGCCAGCAGACGATCCACCGCCGAGTCATGGCCGCGGCCGTCGTCTCGTCGCTCGTCGCCGTCGCCATCTCGGCGGGCGTCGTGCTGCTCGTCACGAACGGCGAGGGCCTGGGCCAGCGCGTGGGCGCCACGGAGGCACGGACGAGCACCGCGACGACCGAGACGGCCGGCACGCAGCACGCCGCCGCGAGCGCGAACGCCCAGCCGACAACGCAGAGGGCGCCCGAGGCAAGTGCCCAGACAAGCACGGCGGCGCCTAACCAGGACGAGACGGGCACGCAGACGGGATCGGACTCCAAACCCACAACTGGCAACGCGGGCGACAGCCAAGCCGCAACGGCCGACAAGCCGCAGGACGCCGAGACGGGAGACGCCGCCGAATAGCGCCCCGTCACCCCATGCCCCTACGCCACGCGAGGCAGCGCCGCGAGCACGATGCTCGCGCAGTGGGCCGCCGCGACCCTCTCGAACGTCGGGTAGTCGACGTTGCCCGAGTCATCGGCCTTGTCGGAGATGGCGCGGACCACGACAAACGGCACGCCGGCGATGTGGCACGCATGGGCGATGGCCGCGCCCTCCATCTCGCAGCACATCCCGCCGAACGTCGAGACGATGCGCTCCTTGGCTGCCGCCGAGCCGATGAACTGGTCACCCGAGCACACGCGACCCTCGAAGACGCTCACGCCCTCGATGTCGCGGGCAGCCTGCGTAACGGCGCCGCGAAGGCCAGCGTCCGCCTCGAAAGCGACGAGGTGGAGGTCTGGGTGCTCGCCAGGGGCATACCCCAGGGCCGTGACGTCCATGTCATGCTCGACGGCGTCCGTGGAGACCACGATGTCGCCGATCTCGATGCGCCCGTCGAGCGACCCCGCGACGCCGGTGTTGATGACGCGGTTGCAACCCAGCACGCTCACGAGCGCCTGCGCGCACATGGCGGCGTTCACCTTGCCCACGCCGCACTTCACAACGACGACGCCCACGCCCTCGAGCGTGCCCTCGACGAACTCAAGGCCCGCGAGCTCGTGCGTACGGGCCCCCTCGACCTTGGACTTGAGCAGCGCGACCTCCGAGTCCATCGCGCCGATGATGCCCACCTTGACGTTCTCGGCCATTGCCGTCTCCCCTCTCTTCTCAGCTCGCATTGACTATAGACCAACGCAGGCGGACGCCCCGAGCTGCGCCGTCCCATTGCAGGCCTCGTTTTACGTGTCCCAGTGGCTTAGTTCACGTACTACGGAGCCGAGAACGACGTGGACACGCAGAAGCCGGCGCACAAGAAAGGGCGACGAGGCCCGAAGACCCCGCCGCCCCAAGGCAACGCTCTGCAGCAGGCGACAAGCCTACTTCTCGGCCTCCGCAAGGGAGTCGAGGATGTGCTCGTCCTTGCCCTCGAACTTGGGGGCGGGACGGAACAGCTGGAACAGGATGGCAGCCAGCGCCACGAAGGCCACGACGGTCCACACGCCGAAGTTGCCGAGCACGAACAGCTCCCAGAGCTGGTTGATGATCATGCCCACGACCCAGCCGAAGCCGCACTGGTAGGCGATGGCGCCCCAGAACCACTTGGGATCGTCCATCTGGCGACGGATGGTGCCGATGGCGGCGAAGCACGGCGCGTCGAGCATGTTGAACGCCACGAAGGCGCACATGGCACCGGCGTGCATGATGCCGGAGGCGTCCGTGAACATGGAGGCGAACCCGCCCCACATGGACAGGGAGTTCTCCGTGGCATCGCCCAGGCCGAACAGGACGCCGAACGTGGAGACGAGGTTCTCCTTGGCCACGAGGGCGTTGATGGAGGCCGCAGCGGACATCCAGTTGTCAGCACCGAGCGGGACAAAGATCCAGGAGATGCAGTCGGCGATGGCCTTGAGCAGGGACTGCTCGACGTTGCCGTCGACCAGGAAGCCAAAGCCCGCATCCGTGAAGCCGAAGTTGGAGAGGAACCACACAACGACGGAGGCGGCGAAGATGATCGTGCCGGCCTTCTTGATGTAGGCGCTCACGCGCTCCCAGATGTGCAGCCACCAGGACTTGAGGGACGGGAAGTGGTAGTCGGGGAGCTCCATGACGAATGGCGTGGGCTCGCCGGCGAAGGCCTTCGTCTTCTTCAGCATGATGCCGGAGACGATGATGGCGGCAACGCCGAGGAAGTAGAACATCGGGGCAACCCACCAGCCGTCGGAGCCACCGATGAGCACGCCCATGACGAGGGCGATGATCGGCTGCTTGGCGCCGCAGGGAATCATGGTGGTGAGCATGGCCGTCATGCGACGGTCCTTCTCGTTCTCGATCGTCTTCGTGGCCAGGACGCCCGGGACACCGCAGCCGGAGCTGATGAGCATCGGGATGAAGGACTTGCCGGACAGGCCGAAGCGACGGAACACGCGGTCCATGACGAAGGCCACGCGGCTCATGTAGCCGCAGTCCTCGAGGAAGCACAGCAGCACGAACAGGACGAACATCTGCGGGATGAAGCCCAGGACCGAGCCCACGCCGCCGATGACGCCGTCGACGACGAGCGACTTGACGGCGTCGGAGGCGCCGACGTTGTCGAGCGCTTCAGAGACGGCCGTGGGGATGGAGGGCACGAAGCCGTCGTAGTCGGCGGCGTCGGGCTCCTCGAGGGAACCCTCGAGGGCGGCCTGGAAGTCGGTGGCGCTGACGGAGTCGATGACCTCGTCGGTGTCGTTGCCGTCCTCGTCGGTGATGACGACATCGGTGGCGGTCAGGCCGGCGGCCTTGGCCTCGAACTCATCGATCGTGGCGAGGGCGTCGGCGTCCTCGGAGTCCTCCTGGTAGGCGGCAACGGCGTCGGAGACCTCGGTGGCCTCGTCCTCGTCGATGATGCCATCGTCGGTGGCGGCGGAGATGAAGCCGTCGATCTGGTCTGCGTAGTGGTTGTCAGACCATGCCTCGGTGTCGGCGTCATACTGCTCGGCACTCGCACCGTTGACGAAGAAGCCGTCGGAGAACAGGTTGTCATTCACCCAGTCGGTGCCGGCGGTGCCCACCGTGGAGATGGCGATGTAGTAGACGAGGAACATCACGACGACGAAGATCGGCAGGCCGAGGATGCGGTTCGTGACGATCTTGTCGATCTTCTCGGACGTGGAGAGCTTCTTGGGCGCCTTCACGACGCAGGCGTCCATGACGCGGGCGATCCACTCGTAGCGGTCCGAGGTGATGATGGACTCGGCGTCGTCCTCACGGGCCTGCTCGACGGCCTTGATGTCGACCTCGAAGGCCTCGAGCTCGGCGTTCGTGAGGCTGAGCGGCTCGATGGCGGCGGCGTCGCGCTCGAAGACCTTGATGGCAAACCAGCGGTTGAGCGAGGGCTCGCACTTGCCGGCGATGCCAGCCTCGATCTTGGTGAGGGCGGCCTCGACCTCGTCGGAGAACACGCGCACCGGAGCGGCGGCCTGGCCGGACTTGCCGGCCTCGACGGCGAGCTTCACGAGCTCGTCGGTGTTCTTCTCGCGCAGGGCGGAGACCTGGATCACCTTGCAGCCCAGCTCGCGGGACAGGGCGTCGACGTCGATCTTGTCGCCGCTCTTCTCGAGCAGGTCAAGCATGTTGAGGCCGAGCACGACGGGCAGGCCGCACTCGAGGATCTGCGTGGTGAGATAGAGGTTGCGCTCGAGGTTCGTCGAGTCAACGAGGTCGATGACGGCGCTCGGGCGGTTCTTGATGAGGTAGTCGCGCGAGACGATCTCCTCGGGCGAGTACGGCGAGAGCGAGTAGATGCCGGGAAGGTCGGTGAAGGTGACGGACTTGTCACGCCTCCAGTTGGCCTCCTTCTTCTCGACCGTGACGCCGGGCCAGTTGCCCACGTAGCCGTTCGAGCCGGTCAGGGCGTTGAACAACGTGGTCTTGCCGCAGTTCGGGTTGCCTGCGAGCGCGATGTACATGCGGTCTTCCATGACTCCCTTTCTTGGATTCTTGCTGGGGGCGGGGTCGGCCCCCTGGTCCCTTTTGCCGGACCTTTTCAGTTTGGCGCGGAGGTCCCCATGTGACCGCGCCCCCTCGACATGTCGAGGGCATGCCGGGCGAGCCGGCGACCAGGCGGGCCTTAGGCGGGCTCGACCTCGACCTTCTCGGCCTCGTCCTTGCGGATGGACAGCTCGTAGCCGCGAACGTTGAGCTCGAGCGGGTCACCGAGCGGGGCCACCTTGACCACCGTGACCTTGGCGCCCTTCGTGAGGCCCATGTCCATGATGCGGCGCTTCACGGCGCCGGTGCCGGTGAGCGACTTCACCGTGCACGAGGACCCAACGGGGATGTCCCTGAGCGTTGCCACCTTGTTTCCCTCTCTTTCCTCTCCCACCGGCCCTTGCGCGGCCGGCATGGTTGAAACCACCTCACGCACCGGGCATGGAGCCCGGCGCCGCAGCGCCCGAGCGGGCGCGAATGCGCTAGCAGACGAAGACGTGCATGCACGTGGCGTGGTCAACGCCGAGCTGGGCGCCCTTGACCTTGACGATGGTGCCCGAGGAGCTGCTCTGGCTCACGACGTTGACCTCGGCGCCCTCGACGAAGCCGAGGTTCTCAAGGTGACGGCGCATCTCGGTGTTGCCGCTGACCCTCGCGACGCGAACGGCCTGTCCCTCGTGGGCCATGGCAAGCGGAAGCTGTGCACCCGTGGCTGGCATGTGACGTTCTCCTTAGCAGAAGTTGTCTGTAGCTAACTCGAAGTAGTATGTGACTAACTTATGTGATAGTCAACCATGGCAAACCGTTAGGCTCCGTTAACTTTTTGTAAGCGCACGAGCGGCACAAAGAGCGGGCGGCCCGGATCGCTTGTCCGGGCCGCCCGCAGGCAACGCGAGTATGTAAGGGGCTCTCCCCTACTTGAGCCGCGCGAGGACACCGCGCACGAGGCGCTCGAAGTCAGCCTCGTGCTGGGCGGCAACCTCCAGCACGCTCTCGTGCGTGACGCCCGCCTCGCCCGCCATGTTGGCGGCGAGCGTGAGGCCAAGCACGTTCATGCCCAGGGCGTGCGCCATGATCGCCTCGCATACGAGCGACATGCCGGCAAACGACGCGCCGAGGCATCCCAGGGCCGCGACCTCCGCCGCCGTCTCGAAGCTCGGGCCGAGAAGTCCGGCGTAGACGCCCTGCTGCAGCTCGATGTGCTCCTGTTGCGCCACGTCTGCCGCAAGCTCGCGCAGGTAGGGCGTGTAGGCGTCCGTCATGCCCACGAACGGGGAGTCCACGCACGCAAGGTCCTCGTCCTCGACGAGGGGGTTGGCGCCCGTGAGGTTGAGGTGGTCCGTGATGAGGCCGAGGCCCACGTGGCCGCGCCCGGCGATGGCACCCGTGGAGCAGGCGAAGACGATGTCGCGGCACCCGAGCTTGTGGGCGTGGCGCACGAGCGAGGCCACCTCGGCCGGGCCGTAGCCCTGGTAGAGGTGGACGCGGCCCGGGTAGACGACGACCGGCACGCCGTCGAGCGTGCCGACCGTGGCCTCGAACCTGTGGCCGGGGATGGGGCGCGCGTGGGCCGGGAACCCCTCGATGTCCTCGTACGGAATGCGGCGCACGGGCTTCACGAGGCCGGCGAGCGCACCAAGGCCGCTGCCAAGCACGATGGCCACCGGGTGCTCCACGCTCGCGCGGCACCCCTCGATGACGTTCTCATCAACCACGACGATCCCCTCCCTCTCGAGCGCCCGGGCGCACAGCCCAGAGCCGCTCACGAGTCTCCCTGTGAAGCTCCCATCGTAGACCAGGCCATGGCCGCAGGCGGGGCTCTTGGCCTTCAGGACGGCCAGCGGCGCCAAGCACTCCCGCGCACGGTCGAGTGCCACCGCAGCTCCCCTCTCGTAGGCGGCCGTCACGTCGGTGCCAGCCGCGGTGACGACGCGCGCACCACGCAGCTCCGCGGGCGGCCTGGGGCATCCCAGCCCGCCGTCCATCTCGGGGCAAACGCCCATGACGCGCCCGCCCTCCTCGCTCACGCGCCCGCACAGGGCGGCCACGGAAGCAGAAGGGCGAGCGCCACCGTCATAGCGGCAGCGCTCGCCCAACAGACATCTGCTGACGATGACGTCCACGTGGCCCCTAGGCGCCGAGCGTGGCGATCTGGATGGTGGCGGCAGACAGGATGCCGTTCACGTAGTTGGTCCACTCGTTGCTCGAGGAGCTGGCAGCCTGGGCGTACTGCTGGTAGGCCACGGAGTAGGCGATCTGGGCCTGGGCGTAGGTGGCGGAGTCGGGCGTCCAGGTCTCGTCCTTGAGGGCCTCGTAGTACGGGCCGTCCGTGCGGGCCCAGGTGTTGCTCGAGGAGTCCCACTCGTCACCGAGCAGGCCCACGATGTAGGCGCCGTATTCGGCCGTGGCAGCGTCCTGGTTGTCCTCCGCCGGGGCGGTGGGGGCGTCCGGCATGGTGCCGGCGTCCGTGGAGCACACCTGCTGCTTGAGCTTGTACATCGCGGCGCTCTGGCGGATAGTCTGCTTGGCCTGGTCCTCCGTGAGCCCGTACTGGGAGGCGATGGAGGAGATGTCGGAGGAGCCCAGGATCTGCTCGGCGTAGGTGCCCAGCTCGTCGTCGGAGACGGTGATTCCCTCGTCTGCGGCAACCTGCGCGAGAATCTTGTTGCGGGCCACGGCGAGCGCGGAGTCGGCGTTGGGCAGCGTGTAGTTGCCGCCGCCGTCCTTCACGGCGTCAAGCGAGCTCTGGGACTCGATGGCGTCGCGCACGGTGACGTTCTCGGTCTTGCCCTTGTACGTGTAGGTGGCGATGACCTGGTCCAGGTCGCCCTCCGCCACGGTCGTCTTGCCGGAGAACGACGCCGAGAGGGCGCTGCCACCCAGCACGAAGTGGCCGAGAAGCACGCCCACGATAAGCGCCACCACGACCGCCGCGGCAACGACGGGCATGCCCAGCTGCCTGGGCGAGGACGTGCGGGCGCCCTCATCGCTCTGCTTGTTTGCCATACGAGAAACTCCCTGCTCAATCATGCGACCGGACGCCCGTGAGCGCCCGGTCGCGACTCCCTTATTGCGCTTTAGTCTACCCCCGCCGGGCCTAGGCGAGCGCGCTCACCGCGCTCGCGACGGCAGCTCCATAGGCGCGCGTGCCCACGGCACCATCCGCGCTGCCAGTGAGCTGTCGGCGAATGTCTGCCGTGACCTGATCGCCGGCCTGCAGCGTGGAGCGCACGGCCGCGCGGATTCTCGCCGCCGCCTGCCCCTCACCGAGGTGGTCGAGCATCATGGCAGCGGACAGGATCATGGCCGTGGGGTTGGCGAGGTCCTTGCCCGCGATGTCGGGCGCGCTGCCGTGCGTGGCCTCGAAGATGGCCTGGTTGGCACCAATGTTGGCGCCCGGCGCCAGGCCCAGGCCTCCCACGAGCCCCGCGCACAGATCGCTCACGATGTCGCCGTACAGGTTGGGCAGCACCAGGACGTCGAAGTCGTTCGGGTTCTGCACGAGCCCCATGCACGTGGCGTCCACGATCTTGGCGTCGAAGGCGATGTCGGGGTAGTCCTCGGCGACGCGCTGGGCCGTGTGCAGGAACAGCCCGTCCGTGCACTTCATGATGTTGGCCTTGTGCACCGCCGTGACCTTGTGGCGGCCGTTGGCGCGGGCGTAGTCGAACGCGTAGCGCACGATGCGCTCCGAGCCGCTCACGCTGATGGGCTTGAGCGAGATGGCGGAGTCGGGCTTGATGGTGCCGGCGCCGGCGGAGGCGACCGTCTCCATGATGGAGTGCGCGCCGTCGCTGCCCTGCTCGAACTCGATGCCCGCGTAGAGGTCCTCGGTGTTCTCGCGCACGATGACGAGGTCCACGTCCTCGTAGCGGCTGCCGTCGCCGGGCATGGAGGTGCAGGGGCGCACGCAGGCGTACAGGTCGAACGCCCGGCGCAGCGCCACGTTGACGCTGCGGAAGCCCGAGCCCACCGGCGTGGTGACGGGGCCCTTGATGGCCGTGCCCGTCTCGCGCACGGAGTCCAGGACGCGCTCGGGCAGCGGCGTGCCCTCCTCGTCCATGACCTTGGCGCCGGCCTGCTGGACGTGCCAGTCGATTCCCACGCCCGTGGCCTCCACGACCTCGCGCATGGCGGCCGAGATCTCCGGGCCGATGCCGTCTCCTGGAATGAGCGTTACCTGGTGGCGCATGCCGTCCCCCTTCTCGCGTATGTGGTGTCGAGATTGTACGCACGGCCGCGCGCGCCCGCAGGCCTCGCGCCCGCGGGCGTCACGCGACGGAAACGAACGCTACTTGCCGGCCTCCACGGCGTCGGCGATCTTTGCCGAGCAGGTCTTGACGTAGCCGCGGCCACCCGTGACGTCAAAGCTGATGCGCTCGACGAGCGCCTGCTTGGAGGCGTCGCTTGCGTTTCCCTCGGCAAACTCAAGCAGGCTGTCAAGCATGTCGCGGTAGCCAAGGTCTCCGTGGAAGCACTGGATGGCCTCGTCAAGCAGCGGCCAGACCTTGTCGGACAGCTCCGGGGAGGAGGCGCCCAGGCGCGCGAGCAGGCGGAAGGCCTCGATGCGCACGCGGCTCGAGTTCTCGTCGAACAGCGAGGCCTCGGCGCCCTCGTAGGCCTGCGCGGCCAGCTCCGGGTGGCTCGTGGCGACCTCGCGCAGGGCGCCGAGCGCCTCCCAGCGCGTCTGGGCCTCGGGGCGGTACAGGGCGTCGACGAGCGCCTCGGTGACGCGCTCGACGTCGGGCTCGAGGCGGTCGGCGTGCTCGCGGGCCATCTCGGCCAGCGTCGAGGCGGCCTCCTGGCGCGTGCGGCGCACGGGGCCTGCGAGCTCGTCGATGAGACGGTCGACGATGGTGATGACGCCCTCGCCGAGCTTCCTGCGCTGAGGCGTGTTGTTCTCCTCGGTCATGTGTTCTTCTCCCTTACTCGCAAAAACCGTCGACAACGGCCGTGCCGCTGCGCTGGTCGTTATGGATCTTGATGAGCCCCAGGCTCGAGGCCTCGTTGAGCAGCGCCGTGAACGAGCGGAACCCGTACGTGCGCTCCGAGAACTGGGGCTGCTTGCGGCGCATGGCCCCCTTGAGCAGGGACGCCAGGATGAAGCCGTCCGTCTCGCGCTGCAGGGCGTCGATCGTCTCGAGCAGCAGCTTGTAGCAGGGGCGCTTCTCGGCCGTCACGCGGCTCTCGTACTCGGGGATGCCGCCGGGCGAGACGATGTCCTCGTAGAAGATGAACTCGTCGCACACCTCGGCGAGCAGCGAGCTCGTGGACTCGCGCATGCCGACGCCGATGACGGTCTTGTCGAACTCGCGCAGCTTGGAGACGAGCGGCGAAAAGTCCGAGTCCCCCGACAGGATCGCGAACGTGTCGATGTGGGTCTTGGTGAGGCACATCTCCATCGCGTCCACCGACAGGCGGATGTCGGCCGAATTCTTGCCCGTGTGCGCGCGGTCCGGGATCTCGATGAGCTCGACGCCCAGCTCGTGCAGCGGCGTCACGGCGCCCTCGAAGCGCTGCCAGTCGCAGTAGGCGCGCTTGGCCACGATGCGGCCCTTGTCGACGAGACGCGCCAGTATCGCCTTGACGTCGGGCGCGGGACCGGGCTGCTGATGGCCCCCGCGCCGGCGCTTGCCCGTCCCAAGCGCCAGGTTCTCGTAGTCTATGAGCACCGCGATCGTTCCCTGCGGCGCCCCGTTCTGGTTCATGTCCTGCATTGCGTTACTTGCCCTCTGCACTCTTGCCCTGCTTGTCCTCGCGCGCATCCGCCACGCTCATGAGCTCGGGCTCGGCGGCGCCGGTCCTGGCGCGCTTGGCGGCGGCCCTCCTCGCGCGAGCACGCTCGCGGTCGCGCTGGCGGGCGGCGGGCGTCATGAGGCGGTCCACGAACTTCCAGGGGCCCACCGACTCACCGTAGCCAAACTTGAGGCCGGCCACGGCGCCCGCGACGGCGCCGAAGGCGAACATGCCGAGCACGACGTAGCCCGTGGCCCACACGACCATGAACAGCAGCGAGCCCGCAAGGATGGCGACGACGTTGGCCGTGGCGTAGCGCGCGGTGTTCTCGCAGCGCGCGCCCGCCTCGTCGCCGAGGTGAAAGCCCACGACGATGCCGAACACCGCGAACAGCAGGCTCACGACCGTGATGGCGAATCCGTCACTCACGCGCTATCCCTCGCAGCCGCATCCGTCGTGGCCGCCGCAGCACTCGTGGCCCTCGCCGTGGTCATGGCCACCGCAGCAGCCGTCGCCGTGGCCGCCGCAGCACTCGTGGCTCTCGTCGTGATCGTGGCCGCCGCAGCACTCGTGGCCCGCGCCGTGACCGCCGCAGCCGCAGCCGTCGTGGCCATCCGGCTCGAACTGGCTCACGTCAAGGCGGCTCCAGTCGAGGCCAGCCGCCGCGGCATCGGCCTGCTCGGCGTACAGCAGGCTAATGGCCTGGGTACCGAGGCGCTCACCGCCGATCTGGCAGAGCATGTCGTAGAGCGTGAAGGCCGTCTCGGCACCGGGCAGCGTGATCTCGAGGTCCTCGGACTGCTCGATGGCAAGGCGCAGGTCCTTGCGGAAGTGCTCGACGAGGAAACCCGGCTTGTAGTCGCCCGCGAGCGCCTTGGGGCCAAGGCCCGCGAGCGCGCGGGAGCCGCCCATGCCGGCGCCCACCATGTCGAGCATGCGCGCGGCGTCAAGGCCACCCTGCTGCGCGAGGGCGAGGGCGTCTGCCATGCCCACCATGCAGCCGGCGAGCGACACCTGGTTGCAGAGCTTGGCCGTCTGGCCCTTGCCGGCGCCGTCGAAGTAGCACACCTTGGACGAGAACGTCTCGAGCACGGGCAGGATGGGGGCGGCGTCGGCCTCGGTGCAGCCGAGGATGAGCGTGAGCGTGCCGTCGACGGCACCCTGCTCGCCACCGGTCACGGGGCAGTCGACGGCGTGCTTGTCCTCGACCTCGGCCGCGTCGTGGATGTCGCGGGCGAGCTGGGCCGAGGACGTCGTGAGGTCAACGAGCCAGGCACCGGTCTTGGCCGCACGGACCAGGCCGTCGGTGGACAGGTAGACGTCCTCGACGTCGGAGGGGTAGCCAAGCATCGTGAACACGACGTCGGCGTCGCGGGCGGCATCTGCCGGGCTGCCCGCCCACGTGGCGCCACGTGCGACGAGGGCGTCTGCCTTGGACTTGGTGCGGTTGTAGACCGTGAGCTCGTAGCCGGCGTCCATGATGTGGCCGGCGATGGGCGCTCCCATGATGCCGGTGCCGATGAACGCGACCTTGGGCTTGGCGGCTGTGGTCATGTGATTCCCTTCTGTGCATGCTGCCGTCACGGGCGCCTGTCCCGTGGCGGCAGACCCAGCTTGTGGGTGCTTGCGGTTACTTGTTTGCGCGGACGCGGCGCGCGATGCGGTCCGTGAACGAGAGCGTCTCGCGACGGTCCTTGCCCCAGAAGGCGACGGCCACCATGCCCGGGCCCACGTGCGCGCCGATGACGGGAGACACGGAGCTGTGGATGATGGGGATGTCCTGGCAGCCCGGCTCCTTGCGGAGCTGGTCCTCGAGCCAGCGGGCGTCCTTCTCGGCGTCTGAGTCCACGATGCCGATGGGCATGTGCGTCACGACGCCGTCCGTCCCGATGTAGTTCTCCTTGAAGTCCGCGAGGATGGCGCGCAGGGCCTTCTTGCGGCCGCGGCACATGCCGCGCAGCGTGAGGGCGCCATTGATGTCATAGGACAGCTCGGGCTTGATGTCGAGCTTGCCGCCCACCTGGGCGGCCGCGGGAGGGATGCGACCGCCGCGGGCCAGGGCGTCGAACGAGTCGAGCGTGAAGTAGCCCTGGATGTAGTAGCGGGCCTCCTCCACCCACTCGACGAGCTCGGCGGCCGAAAGGCCGTTGCCCACCTGGCGGACCGCCTCGATGGCGAGCAGCTCGGCGGCGGCAGACGGGCACAGGTTGTCCACGACGTAGATCTCGTAGCCCGGGTGGGACTCTCGGACCATGTCGGCCGCCTGGCGCGCGGCGTCGACGCTCGAGGACAGCCCGCGCGTGAAGGAGAGGTAGACGGCAGGCACGCCGGAGGCGGCGCAGCGCTCGAAGACCTCGAGGTAGTGGCCGGGCGTCACGGCAGAGGTCGTGGCGTGCTCGCCGTTGCGCATGCGCTCGTAGAACTCGTGCGGCGTCATGGAGTGCCACAGGTCGTCCGCGTGCTCGCCGTCGGCCATCACGAACGGGAAGTGGATGACCTCCACGCCCAGGGCGCGGGCCACCTCGGGGGCAAAGTCCGCGCACGAGTCAACGATGATGCGGCATTGGCCGTCACGTCGGTAGCTCGCGCCCGCCTCGGCGACGGTGGGCTCGGCGCAAGCCGCCTCGCACGTGCCGCCTTCGCACGCGACGGCCGCGGGCTCCGAGGAACCCGCGGCCTGGATGTTCGAGTTGTCGTTGGAATCGCTAGTCATCTGGCTCCTCAATCTTGGGCTTGATGATTCCGTATCCGCCGTTCTTGCGGCGGTAGATGACGTTCACGAGGCCGGTCGTGGCGTTCGTGAACACGTAGAAGTCGTGTCCGATGAGGTCCGTCTGGACGAGGGCCTCCTCCTCGGTCATGGGCGGAAGGTCGATGACCTTCTCGCGCACGAGCTCGTCGTCCTCCTCCGGGGCGTCGATGAGGTCGGCGAGGTCTGCGGACGTGGGCGCCACGGGCAGGCCCTGCGTGCGCTGGCGGCGGTCGATGACGCGGGTCTTGAACTTGCGCAGCTGGCGCGTGACCTTGTCAGAGGCGATGTCGATCGCGGCGTACATGTCGGGGTCAGCGGACTCGACGCGCACCACGTTGTCACGCACGCGGACCGTGACCTCGCACACCGCAGCCTCGGGGTTCGAGCGGTTCTTCTCGACGCGCAGGACGACGTCGCACGTCATTGGCTGAATGTCGAACACCTCGAGCGCTCCGCCGATCTTCTCGTCAACGTAGCTGCGAAGGGCATCGGTGACCGTAACCTTGCGCCCAGAAACCTTGATATCCATTCGTGCCTCCAACCGTCGTGCCCAACACGCCCTTGCTGGAGCGGCCGCTCGCGGATCCTTTGCCTCGCGGGGCGGCTTCCCCTGTACTGCACTGGTACCCAAACCCCGTCCCTCGCGTCATGGGAATCGAGAATAACCAGTTACCGATTCACCCCTTCCATTCCGGGACGAATCGGCTCCGGGCAAGGGAAACGCTAGCCGGCGATGTCGGCGGCGTTCGTGCCGGCCGTCGAGCCGTCCTGGACGCCCGAGGCCGCGCCCTCCACCTCGGTGGTGTCAGACGTTGCCCCCTCGACCGTTCCCGCGGAGACCTCGATGCCCGAGACCTGCGAGGCGTCACCGAGCGGGGTGAGGCCGCCCAGCCATCTCGAGCGGACGACGTCGCTCACGCCGTCGGACGTGACCTTGTCGACGGCGGCCTTCACGGCCGACTGCAGCTCCGTGTTCGTGGCGGCGACGCCTACGCCAACGGACTGCGGCACGTTAAGGGAGCCGCAGAAGGCGATGTCACCGTAGCCTGCCTGCAGGTAGGCCCCGGAGAAGGCGTCGCACAGCACGTAGTCGACGATCCCCTGCTCGAGAGCGTCGAACGCATCGTTGAGGTTCTCGAAGGACTCCTGCCTGGCCTCGAGGTCGCTGCGCTTGAGCAGCTGCTGGGAGGCGGAGCCGTCCTGAACGCCGATGGTCTTGCCGACGAGGTCCTCCTTGGCCGCGACCTGCTCGGAGCCCTTGTGGAAGAACCCCACGGCATCCTCCGCGTAGGCACCCACGACCGTGACGCCGCCCGTGCTGGAGGCGCTTGCGCCCATGACGACGTCGCACGTCTGGCCAAGGGCCTGCGAGGCGTTCGAGACGCTCACGAACTCGACCTGAAGCCCGAGCTCGTCGGCGACGGCGCAGGCCATGTCGATGTCATAGCCCTGCATCGACCCATCGTGGGACGTGAGGCACCTCGGTGCGCTCGCCGAGGTGTCGAGGCCCACGGTGAGCGTGCCGCCCTTGATGATGGTGGGCGCCGAGAGCTGCGGCTGGACGGCGGCCGCCTGCTTGGCGCGCGCCTCGGCCACGCTGGGGGTGCCGAACGTCTGCTGGAGCGCCGAAACGGGGTTCGAGCAGCCGGCGAGCGAGACGGCCGCCGCCGCGGAGAGGAGTGCGACGCCACAGCGTCCGAGCGTCTTGTTGCGTGTCATCGAGTCTCCTCGCCTTTTTTTCGATTCGGGCGCCCACGCGCCCGTCGAGGCCCTCCGGGGAGCGCCTTGCCTTCGGTGTGTCTCGTTCAGCTGACCTGGTATTTGACCCCACACTCGCGCACGGGGACGGTCGCAGCACTCCGCCGCGGCGGCGCCACTACTGGCCCTCTCGCCCGCGGGGCCTTTTGCCCCTGGCTGAACGGACGGTGCGGCTTACTTCTAGGACGAGCCATGCTCGCTCGGACGCGCACGCCCGAACTTACGTGGATCCCTTGGCCCTCGTCTGGCATGGACTTGGGGAGGCTGTTGGCATAGCCAACGAGGTGGGCGCACGGATGCGGCGTCTTTGCCGCGCACGCGAACTCGCCTCACCACCCCGCAACCACAGACCTGAATGAGACCTTCCGATTATAGCAGCTCTTTGATGTTGAGCTTATGTAGCAGCGATGATGCGCCCCCTGTGCCCGTCGGCGAGCGCGGACGAATGGGCGTTTGGCACCCTTGGGCCGCCTCACCAGGTTCGGGCAAGGGCGCAGGCCGTGACGCTCTCGGCGCCGTGGGCGAGAAGGTCGCGGGCACAGGCGCGAACCGAGGCGCCCGTCGTCACGACGTCGTCAACGAGCAGAAGCGAGCAGCCCGTGACGTCACCCACGACGCGCGTGGAGGACGCCGCGTTCGCAAGGCGCTCCTCGCGGCCGAGCCTTCGCTGGTCTCGCGCCTCGGGGCGGGCGAGAACGTCGGCAAGCGGCAGGCCCAGCATGCCGGAAAGCGAGCGCGAGACGCCCTCCATGTGGTCGAAGCCGCGCCGCGCGTAGGCGGCCGGCGTCGCGGGAACGAAGCACACGGCATCGAGCTCGGACGCGTCAAAGCGAGCCGCGCCGTCGGCGGCCGGCCACGCGGACGCCTCGTCGAGCGCCACGGCCATGGCCGCGGCGAGGACGGGCGCAAGCCTGCGCTCCCCCGCGTCCTTGTACGAGAGCACGAGCGAGCGTCCCACGCCCTCGAGCGGCAGCGCGCACACGCAGGCGCGCGTCTCCCACAGCTCGCCTCGCGAGGCGCCGCACTCGGTGCACGAGACCCACCCGAACGGGGCGCCGCAGTTGGGACAGGCCCATCGCTGGGAGAACCACGGCAGGTGGCTGCGACACGTCTCGCACAGAAGCTCGCCGGGGGCGTCGCACAGCACGCAGCGCGTGGGCCACGCGAGCTCCGCCGCGGCGGCGGCCACGCGCGAGGCAAGCGACCAGACGCCCCCGGGAGCAGACAGGCCCGCCCCGGTTGGCCCGTCCTTTGGCTCATTGGCAATAGGCACAGAAATCCCCTCCACGCCACGAGGGCGCGAAGGGGATGGTCGCTCGATTGATGCGATTCTAGCGGCACCGGCACCCGGCCGGCAAAGCAAGCCCGCAAGCGGACCGGCAGATGACCCTAGCGGTCCTGTCCGGCGGCAGCGGTGCGGATGAGGCCGTCAAGCACGTCGGCGAGGGCTCGGCCGGACGCCTTCATCATCTCGGGGAAGCGCGAGTAGCGCGTGAGGCCCGGAATCGTGTTGACCTCGTTGAGCACGACCTCGCCCGCGGGCGTCACGAACAGGTCCACGCGCGCGAAGCCCGAGCAGCACAGCGCGCGATACACCGCGAAGCCCGTCTCGCGCACGCAGGCCATCTCGTCGTCGGAGATCTGGGCGGGGCAGCGCAGCGAGGAGTTCTTGGAGCTCGCGGCGGCACCGGCCGTCTGGTCCTGGTGGATGTGGAAGAAGCCGCCGTCGGTCACGACCGTCTCGTCCACGACGCCCATCTCAAGCTTGCCGGACGCATCGCCCGTGATGGCGCAGCCCACCTCGGTGCCCTCGATGGCCTCCTCCACGGAGACCTTGGGATCGAGCGCGAAGGCCACCTCGAGGGCATGGGCCATCTCGGAGGCGTCGGCGACCTTGGAGACGCCGTAGGAGGAGCCGCCGCGCGTGGGCTTCACGAACACGGGGTAGCCGCCGCAGGCCTCAACGGCCGCACGCATGTCCGCCTCGGTGGCACCGCGGTAGAGCACCTCGCACTTGGGCACGCGGATGCCAGAGGCCGCGGCCAGGCGGTGCGAGGCGTCCTTGTCCATGCACACGGCGCTCGACAGCACGCCGCAGCCCACGTAGGGCACGCCCGCGCTCTCGAGCAGGGCCTGCGTGATGCCGTCCTCGCCGCCCTGGCCGTGAAGCACGGGAAGCGCCACGTCCACGGCGATGCGGCAGAGCGTGCCGTCGGCCTCGTGGCGGAACAGGCCATCTCCCGGCACGACGACGACGGGGCACACGTCATGGGAGGCCCAGGCGTCGCCCTCGCGGACGTCGGCTGCGTCACCGGTGTAGTTGAGCCACGTTCCCTCGCGCGTGATGCCGATGAGCGCGAGGTCGTAGCCGCGACCGTCGAGCTCGGAGAGGACGTTGGTGGCGGAGCGCAGCGAGATGTCGTGCTCGCTCGAGGTGCCGCCGAACAGGATGGCGACGCGTAGGTTGTTGCTCATGGGTGCTCCCATCGTGTGCATGCGTTTGGTCAACCGATTTATCGTAGCAGCCCACGCGGTCGCGGGCGCCATCCTCTTCCGCAGCCGGCGAGCGCGCCTACAGCGAGAAGAGGCGGCGGGCGTTGTTCCAGAGGGAGGCGTAGGTCTCGTCAGGCGTCGACACGCCGGCCTCGTCGCGGACGTCGGCCAGGCAGCGGGCCGTGAAGGCCACCATGGCCGGCTCGCACTCCTCGCCCCGCACGGGGACGGGGGCCATGTAGGGGCTGTCCGTCTCGGTCACGATCTGGGCAAGCGGGCACGCCGCCGCGGCGTCGCGAATGTCATCGCTCTTGTTGAACGTGGCGGCACCGCCGAATGCCACGGTGCAGCCGAGCTCCACGAACGGCGAGAGGACCTCGGGCCCGGACGTGAAGCAGTGGACGTCGCAGCCCGCGGGCGGCACGCCCACCTCGGCGAGCAGCGCCGCGGCCTGGGCATGGGCCGTGGCGTGCGCGTCGTCCGCGGCGTCGCGGATGTGCAGCTCCACGGGAAGGCCGAGCTCGTGGGCCATGAGCAGCTGGCGACGGAACACGTCGAGCTGGCAGTCTGGCTCCACCTCGTTGTAGGGGCCGTAGTCCAGGCCTATCTCGCCCACGCCCACGCAGCGCTCGGCGCTAAGCAGCTCGCGCATGCGCGCCTCGCACGCCTCGTTGAACGCAGGCGCGCCGTACGGATGGACGCCCGCAACAAAGCGCAGGTCAAGCGGCATGTCAGGCGTGGCGCCGCCCAGCAGCTCCCACCCGGAGAACTCGGGCGGCACAAGGCCCGCCTCGGCAAACTCGCCGAGAAGCTCGCCGGCGATCCGGTGCGCCTCGTCCAAGAATGCGATGAGCTCGGCCGGGGTGCGGGACGGCATGTCGTCCGTGGGGTCGAGCCCGCAGTCCCCCACCGGGTCGATGGGCACCACGAGCAGCCGCACGCCGGCAATCGCCGCACGCGCCACGGCAAGCGCCGGGTCATGGCTGCGCAGCACCGTGAGGTGGCCGTGCGTGTCGGCAAGCGGCGCGAGCGGCGGCGGGCAGGGGCGCGCCTTGCCCTTCTTGGTGTGGAACAGCTCGCCGTCCTCGAGCGTGAGGGCATCCGCGATGAGCTGCGTGGCGTGACTCACTTCCCGGCACCTCCCGCGCTGAAGCGCACGGGCAGGTCTGCCGGGATGGCCTCGGCGGCGGCGAGCGCGGAGGCAAGGCGGACGAAGTCCTCGCAGGCAAGCGTCTCGGCGCGCGCCGTGGGCGAGACGTCCGCGGCCACAAACGCCTCGTCGAGCGCGGCCTTCTCGAAGCCGCGGGCGGCCATGGAGTTGCGGATCGTCTTGCGGCGCTGGGCGAACGCGGCGTCGGTCACGGCGGCCGTGGCGGCAAGGCGCTCGGGCCCAAGCGCGGCGCCCGTCTCGGGATCGGCCACGCTCGCGCGCTCGATGCGCACGACGGCCGAGTTCACATGGGGCGCGGGCATGAAGCACGTGGGCGGCACCTCAAAGCGGCCCGTCACGCGGCCATAGAGGTTGAGCTTGGCCGTGTAGGCGCCGTAGGCCTTGGAGCCGGGCGCGGCGCAGATGCGGTCTGCGACCTCGGCCTGCACCATGACCACGGCCGCCGCCAGCGAGGGGTGCTCGGCCAGGTACTTGAGGATGATCGTGGCCGCGACGTTGTAGGGCAGGTTGGCCACGAGGATGTTGGGCTCAACGCGAATCTTCGCGTCTCCCTCCCCCACACCGGCGGCGCACACGCTCTCCCAGCTCACCTTGAGGGCGTCGCCCATGACGTAGGCAAACGAGGGGAACTCGTGCGCGAGGTCTGCGAGCACGGGCTCGAGCGTGTGGTCGGCCTCGATGGAGACAACCGAGCCCGCGTGCGGCAGCATGCCAAGCGTGAGGGTGCCGATGCCGGGGCCCACCTCCACGACGTGGCTGTCCTCGTCCAGGCGAGCCAGGTCGAGAATGCGGGCGATGACGTGATCGTCCACGAGGAAGTTCTGGCCCAGGCGGTGCTTCGTGGCCAGGCCAAAGCGCTCGAGCATCTCGCGCGTGGCGGTTGGGTTTGCGAGGGGCGACGCGGGCATGTGGCTCCTTTCGATACTCGCGATACGAAGGCGTCCCAAAGGGGTCTGACCCCTTTGGGACGTGAGACGTGGGATACGCCGTGCCCATAGGCCTTTGACACCTTGGGGCACGCCTTTGGGACGCTAGTTCTTCTTGGCCTCGAGGCGGGGGAACAGCGGGTCGCCCTTCTCGACGGGCTTGTTGCCCTCAAAGCGGCCCCACGCGCACATGGCGGCGAGGTCGTCGGTGCCGGTCTCGGCCTCGCAGGCGATGCGGCGCAGTGCCTCGGCGCTCGTCTGGGGCATGAACGGGGCGAGCAGGTGAGCGGAGATGCGGATGGCCTCGAGCAGGTTGTAGATCACGAAGGCGAGCTCGTCGGCCTTCTCGGGATTCTTGGCGAGTGCCCAGGGCTCGGAGTCCTCGATGTAATGGTTGGCGGCGTGGATGAGCTCCATGGCCTCGTCCTTGGCGCCGGTGTAGTCGAGCACCTCCATGCGCGCGGAGTAGCGCGCAAAGATGCCCTCGGCCGCGTCTGCCAGCGGGTTTGCGAACGCGTGGGCGTCTGCGGGACGTGCCGGGGAGCCGCCGTCGAAGTACTTCATGCTCATGTTCACCGAGCGGCTGATGAGGTTGCCCCAGCTGTTGGCGAGGTCGGCGTTGTAGACCTGCTCCATGCGCTCGAAGCTGATGGCGCCGTCCATGCCGGGCGTGACGTCGGTCATGAAGTAGTAGCGGTAGCCCTCGACGCCGAGAAGGTCGATGACGTCGGCCGGCGCGATGGCGTTGCCGCGGCTCTTGCTCATCTTCTCCGCGGCGCCCGTCTCGGCGTTGCGCACGGTGAGGAAACCGTGGGCAAAGACGTGCTCGGGCAGGGCCTCGCCGATGGCCATGAGCATGGCCGGCCAGATGACGCAGTGGAAGCGGATGATGTCCTTGCCCACGATGTGGAGGTTGGCGGGCCAGCGGTAGGCGAGCTCGGCGGCGGCCTCGGGCGTGTCGACGCCGTAGCCCACGGCCGTCATGTAGTTGAGCAGGGCGTCGAACCACACGTAGGTGACGTGGCCGTCGTCGAAGGGCACGGGGATGCCCCAGTCAAAGCTCGTGCGCGAGACGGACAGGTCGTTCAGGCCGCCTTCGACGAAGGAGCGCACCTCGTTCATGCGGAAGTCCGGCTGGACGAAGTCGGGGTGCTCGTCATAGAGCTTGAGGAGCCTGTCCTGGAACGCGGAGAGCTTGAAGAAGTAGCTCTCCTCCTTCACGCGCTCGAGCGGGCGGTGGCAGTCGGGGCAGAGGTGGGCACCGGGCGTGCCGTTCTCCTCGTCACCCTTCTCGACCTGGGTCTCGGTGAAGTAGGTCTCGTCGGGCACGCAGTACCAGCCGTCGTAGCTGCCCTTATAGAGATAGCCGGACTCCTTCATGCGCTCCCAGAGGTACTGCACGGCCTTGTACTGGCGCGGCTCGGTGGTGCGGATGAAGTCGTCGTTGGAAATCTCGAGCTTCTTCCAGAGGTCCTTGAAGTGCGGGGCCTGGGAGTCGGTCCACTCCTGCGGCGTCATGCCGTGCTTGGCAGCGGCCTCGGCGACCTTCTCGCCGTGCTCGTCCATGCCGGTGAGGAACTTGACGTTGTAGCCGGCGGCGCGACGGTAGCGCGCCTGGACGTCGGCGAGGATGGTTGAGTACGCGGTGCCCAGGTGTGGGTCGGCGTTGACGTAGTAGATGGGGGTGGTGACGAAGTACGAGGGCTTGTCTGCCATATGTGGAACCTCTTCTTGGGACGTGCGTCGGCAAATGGGCCGGCCGCAGGCGAATGAGCCGCGTGACATTGTATCGCGAGGGCGCCGTCGCGCGGCCCGAGAGCGTAAGGCTGCTCGCGGCCAATGGGGGGGGAGGGCATCTGAGCGTCCTCTCGTCTGAACGAGCAGCGACTGGGAGCCCTCCCCCTCATGCTATTACTCGCGCGATTTGGTCTACCATCAAGACAGGTCCGGTTCGAGGAGTTTGAGGCGTCCGTCTCCAAACGTATTGAGGGAATACCGGATACATGGCTTGAGACGCTCAGAGCCAAGGGCCTGATTGACGCCTGCCTACTGATTGACGCCTGCCTATTCTAAAAGGATTACGACTTATTTCGAAGGAAAGCAGAAAGGGCAAGCTCGTGATAGGGCGAAAAACGAATGGGGACGGCATGGCAAGCCCGTGCTCAAATTGGAGCATAGTCTCGTGGTTCGAGCAGAGGGTTTTCGCGTGGTCCGATAAGCCCACGCCCAAGCGCTTCGCGATCGACACGCTTATCGTCTTCCTGACGATGCTGCTTGCCACGGTTCTTGGCGCCATCTTCTACAGCCTCGACATGGAAGCATGCATAGTCATCACGTATGTCTTGGCCGTTCTCTGCGTCTCGCTCCTCACCGTGGGACGCCTCCACTGCCTCGTGGCCTCCGCACTGGCAGTCCTGTTCTATAACTTCTTCTTCACCCACCCGCGCTTCTCGCTCACTGCCTGGGGCAGGACCTATCCCGCGACGTTCGCAGTCATGTTCGTGGTCGCATTCATTGCCAGTACCGTTGCCGTGACGCTCAGGCGCGAAGTCCATGCCTCACAGCTCGCATATCGAAGGACGCAGGTCATCCTCGAAGCGGACGAAGCGCTACGCAGGTGCTCCACGCGCGAGCAAATCATTGATGCGATTGGCGCCCAACTGTCCAAGCTGCTCGAAGCCGAAGTCATCTGGTATGCCGAGGGCATCTCGGGCTTTGCTCCCCAAAGACACTTCTCCGCCGTCTCGGCAACGCAGACAGAGCCAATCGTCGAGACTCCCATGGCTCGTAGGGCTATGGAGAACAGGAGCGCGGTCGGCGCCGGGACCGGCTGCTTCCCCTCCGCAAGCGGCTATTATCTGCCGGTCATCTCGGACAACGAGGTTATCGGCGTAATGGGTGCCTGCCTTGGCAATAAGACGCCACTCCCCGCCGAGCAAAACGAGGCGGAGGCAGTTGTGGGCGAGGCGTCTCTCGCGCTCAATCGCATCCAGGCGCTAGAACAGCGCGAGGAGGCCGCCGTGCTAGCCAAGAACGAGCAGCTTCGCGCCAACCTCCTCCGCTCGATCTCGCACGACCTGCGCACACCGCTCACGGCAATCTCGGGAAACGCCGACGTTCTGCTCTCGGACGGAGATGCGCTGAGCGCGGACAAGCGCGCAGAGCTGCTCCGAGACATTCGATCCGACGCGAACTGGCTGAACGCAACCGTTGAGAACCTCCTCGCCATCACTCGCCTCGAAAACGGGAACGTCCAGCTGAATACCACCGTAGAGCTCCTCGACGACATCATCGAGGAGGCGTTGCGCCACGCCAATCCAGACATCTGCCAGCATCGTCTGGAAATCGAGCCGTGCGAGGACCTCCTCCTCGTCAAGGTGGATGCCAAGCTGATTGTCCAGGTCGTGGTCAATCTGGTGAACAACGCCGTAACCCACACGCAGGCGGGTTCGACCATCCGCGTCTCAACGCGCTCGCGAGGTAGCGAGGCCATTGTCAGGGTCGAAGATGATGGCCCCGGCATCAAGGATAGCGATAAGGCGCATGTCTTCGAATCCTTCTATACGGTCGGCCGGACGCTCGCGGACTCCAAGCGAAGCGTCGGGCTTGGCCTCTCCCTTTGCAAGTCGATTGTGGAGGCGCACGGGGGTAGCATCGTCATACAGGATGCCGTTCCCCACGGATGCGCGTTCGAGTTCGCGCTGCCACGCTATGAGCTCACGGAAGGAACCCAGGAAGATGCCGACTGAATCGAGTCCCACGATTCTCGTAGTCGAGGATGACCCAACGATCAGAAACCTCATCCTAACGACTCTCGACACGCAGGGATTTCGCCACCTCAGCGAGAGCACCGGGAGAGGCGCCATTGCGGCGTCCGCCTCGAGCGCGCCGGACGTGGTCCTCCTCGATCTCGGGCTTCCCGACATCGACGGCATCGAGGTCGTCCGTGCCATTCGCAGCTGGTCTCAGATGCCCATCATCGTGGTATCCGCTCGAAGCGAGGACGCCGACAAGATCGGCGCGCTCGACGCAGGCGCGGACGACTACCTCACCAAGCCCTTCTCCGTGGGCGAGCTGCTGGCGCGAATCCGCACGACACTACGCCGTCTCAACTATCAGTCACCCGCGCAAGGACAAGAGCCTTCGATATTCCAGAACGGCGACCTGCGAATCGACTACACGGCAGGCATCGCATACCTCGGCGACGGGGAACTGCACCTGACGCCCATCGAGTACAAGCTCCTTTGCCTTCTGTCGCACAACGTCGACAAGGTCCTCACGCACAGCTTCATCCTGCACGAGGTCTGGGGCAACAACCACCAGGCGGACCTCGCCTCGCTTCGCGTCTTTATGGGAACCCTTCGCAAGAAGATCGAGCCCGACCCGGTTCACCCGCGCTACATCCAGACGCACATTGGCGTGGGCTACCGCATGATGCGCGTCGCGGATGAATAGGGCTTTCGGCTGGTGGTTCGAGCCGAATCGCAAGTAGGCTCGAGCTCGACCTGCAAGCTTCGTGTCTACACATATGCGAGCAAGGCAGATAAGGACGTATTAAGCGATTTACCTCGGTCTTTAGCCTATCTTTAGGTCACCTTCACACGTACTTTATGCCTGCGAGGTGTGGAATTGCCCACGCCCAAAATAGACTGAGAACCATTGTCCTCACGAGGATATCCTCCCCTTGCAACGGTGAAACAACCGTCGGTCGCACGCGTCAGAAAACGCATGCGCGAACAAGGAAAGGAGGGTCCTTGAACACCATGTCCGATACGCACGAGGAAGAGGTGCCGCAGATCGCGGCACTCACGAGCGACGCGGTATTCAAGTCGCTAGGCACGAGCCAAGCCGGCCTCGCGAGTGACCAAGTGAGCGAACTGCAGGCTAAGTACGGCAAGAACCTTATCCAGGCGGGTAAGAAGAAGTCGCCCATCCTTGCGTTCCTCTCAAACTTCACGCACCTTATGGCCATCCTCCTCTGGGTGGCCGGCATCATCGCCTTCGTGGCCGGCATGCCCGAGCTTGGCGTCGCCGTCTGGCTGGTCAACCTCATCAACGGTTGCTTCAGCTTCTGGCAGGAGCACCAGGCAGACAAGGCTACCGAGGCCCTGAAGAAGATGCTTCCGTCCTACGTCAACGTCATCCGCGACGGCCAGCAGGCCCAGGTCCTCGCGGAAGACCTCGTCCCCGGTGATGTCATGGTCCTTGCCGAGGGCGACAAGATCTCCGCGGACGGCCGCGTCGTGCGCGCGTCTGACCTCCAGGTCGACCAGTCGACGCTCACGGGCGAGTCGAACCCCGTGAGGAAGACCGCGGACGCCGTCCTCGAGGCCGACCTCACTGACGCCGAGACCCCCAACCTCGTCTTCGCCGGCACCTCGGTCTCCGAGGGCAACGGACGCGTCGTCGTCACCAAGATCGGTATGGCGACCGAGTTTGGCAAGATCGCCAGCCTCACGCAGAACATGGAGGACTCCGAGAGCCCGCTCCAGCGTCAGCTCGACCGTCTGACCAAGCAGGTCACCCTGTTCGCGCTCTGCATGGGCATCGTCTTCTTCCTCCTCGACGTGCTGTTTGTTCGCAATGGCCTAGCCTCGTCGTTCATCTTCGCCCTTGGCATGGTCGTGGCGTTCATCCCCGAGGGACTGCTCCCCACGGTCACGCTGTCCCTCGCCATGGCCGTCCAGCGCATGAGCAAGCGCAACGCCCTCGTGAAGAAGCTGAGCTCCGTCGAGGCCCTTGGCTCCACGAGCGTCATCTGCACCGATAAGACCGGCACCCTCACCCAGAACGAGATGACCGTCAACCACCTGTGGACCTGCGACCGCGAGTACGAGGTCACCGGCGTTGGCTATGCCCCCAAGGGCGAGATTCTCTGCGGCAAGGACAAGTGGGAGGCGGCCGACAACGAGGAGCTTCGCATGCTCGTCTCCGGTGGTGCCCTTTGCTCCAACGCACGTCTCGTAGAGCCGGACGAGGAGGGCGGCCGCTACACCGTCCTCGGCGACCCGACCGAAGCCTGCCTGCTCGTTAGCGCGCAGAAGGCCGGCCTTTCCCTCGAGGACCTCGAGCGCGAGATGCCTCGCGTGAGAGAGCTCCCCTTCGAGAGCCGCCGCAAGCGCATGACCACCATCCACCAGCTCAAGCGTCCGCTCGATGGCGCCAGCCGCGTCGCGTTCGTCAAGGGCGCTCCCAACGAGGTCGTCCGTCTCTCCGACAACTACCGCACTGACGGCAAGGTCATGCCGATGAGCGACGAGATGCGCAAGAGCATCATGGACGCTAACGACGGCTATGCCGCCAACGGCCTGCGCGTGCTTGCCCTCGCCTACCGTCCCCTGAACCCGGATGACACTTCCATCCCCCGTTCGATGAGCGACTACACGCCCGAGAACATCGAGTGTGGCCTCACCTTCGTCGGCCTCCTCGTCATGCAGGATCCGCCCAGGCCCGAGGTCGCCGACGCCGTGGCCGAGTGCCGTCGTGCTGGCATCCGCGTCGTCATGATCACGGGCGACTATGGCCTGACCGCCCTCTCGATTGCCCGCAAGATCGGCATCGTCCAGGGCCCGAACCCTCGCGTTTTCTCTGGCGTCGAGCTCGAGAAGACCTCTGACGACGAGCTCAAGGAGGCCCTGAAGGGCGAGGTCGTCTTCGCCCGCATGGCGCCTGAGCAGAAGCTGCGCGTCGTCGAGAACCTGCAGCAGATGGGCGAGATCGTCGCAGTCACCGGCGATGGCGTGAACGACTCCCCCGCCCTCAAGAGGGCTGACATCGGCGTCGCCATGGGCATCACCGGCACGGACGTGGCCAAGGAGGCCGCGGACATGATCCTGACCGATGACAACTTCGCCTCAATCGTCCACGCCATCGAAGAGGGCCGCGCGGTCTACGCGAACATCAGGAAGTTCATGCTCTACATCCTGAACTCCAACGTGCCCGAGGCTGTCCCCTCTGCGATCTACCTGCTCTCCGGTGGCGCCGTGCCGCTGCCACTCACGACGATGCAGATCCTCACCATCGACCTTGGCACCGACATGCTGCCCGCCCTTGGTCTTGGCACCGAGCCTCCCGAGGCTGACGTCATGGCCAACCCGCCTCGCAACCCCAACGAGCCGCTGCTCTCCGGCAAGGTCATGCGTAAGGCCTTCCTGTGGTACGGAATGCTCGGCGCCCTGTTCTCCTTCGCTGCGTTCATGTTCTGCCAGGTCATGAACGGCTGGCACCCCGGTATCGAGATGTTTGGCGTGGGCAACGACCTTGATCCGATCTACGTCCGTGCGACGACCATGGCACTTGCGGCCATCGTCTTCACGCAGATCGGCGAGGTCTGGAACTGCCGCACGGAGACCGCATCCGTCTTCTCGGTGGGTCTGTTCTCCAACAAGCAGATCAACAAGGGTATTCTCTTCGAGATCGCACTCATCATCTTCATCACGCTGTTCCCGCCCTTCCAGAGCGTCTTCCACACCAGCCCGCTCGTCCTGAATGACTTCGTGTTCCTGGTGCTGCTGCCGCCCGTCATCCTCCTCCTCGAGGAGGCCCGAAAGGCCATCGTTCGCAAGAGGAACCACATCGATCGCAACGGCGTCGCCATCAAGCAGGCACCGGAAAAGAGGTAAAGATGAAAGTTATCGTCGTAGGAATGGGCCGCATGGGCACGAGCCTCGCTCGCAAGCTCGACAGGCAGGGCTACGAGGTCTGCGCCATCGACCAGGACCCCGAGCGACTCAAGGCGCTCGGCCCCACGTTCGGCGGCCAGACCGTCGCGGGCGTCGGATTCGACCGTGAGGTCCTTGCTGCCGCCGGCATCGATCGTGCGAGCGCCGTCATCGCCTGCACCGCTTCTGACGAGACGAACATCGTCGTCGCCCGCATCTCCCGACAGACCTATCGCGTCCCGCGCGTCATCGCGCGCCTGTACGAGATCGGCAATGCCGAGACGTACCGCAGGCTCGGCATCCAGAGCATCTCGACCACCGACTGGGGCGTGAGGCGCGTCTGCGAGCTCCTGACCTTCAACGAGCTCGATGACGTCACCGGCATCGGTTCCGGCGACGTGCGCCTCGTTCGCGCCGACGTGCCGCCGATGCTCGAGGGCAGTCCCGTTCGCGAGCTCACCGCCATTGGCGAGATCAGCATCGTCGCCGTCTCTCACGACAACGAGACCTTCGTTCCCACCCAGGGCACGGTCCTCGACCACGGCGACATCATCTACGCCGCCGTCCAGGCGACCTCGGCAAGCAAGTTCCGCGCCATGCTCGGCATGACGGATTAGGAGGCTGTATGAACATCATCATTGTCGGCGGCGGCAAGGTTGGTTCCTACCTCGCCACTCTGTTGGGCAACCGCGGTTACAACGTTCGCATCGTCGAGTCAAGGAAGGCCGTTGCGCAGCGCCTCGAGGAGAAGCTGCCCGAGGGTTCCGTTGTGAGGGGCATGGGTTCGAGCCCGGATGTCCTCGAAGAGGCCGGCGTGCTCCAGGCCGACGTCATTATTGCCGTAACGGGCGATGACGAGGTCAACCTCGTGGTCGCGATGCTCGCCAAGATGGAGTACGGCGTGAATCGCGTCGTCGCTCGCGTGAACAACCCGGCAAACGCCTGGATGTTCGACGAGTCCATGGGCGTCGACATCGCCGTTGACCAGGCGGACATCATCACGAAGTCCGTCGAAGAGGGCCTCGACATGGAGGACGTCTTCACTATCATGCGCCTCGGCAAGGATGGTCACGAGATCGTCCAGGGCGAGATTCGCCCGCGCTCCGCGATGGTGGGCAAGTCGATTGCCGAGCTCCAGATTCCCGACGGCCTGGTCTTTGTCGCCCTCGAGCATGAGGGCAACATCCTCATCCCCAACGGTGACACCGCGTTTAGCGCCGGTGACCGTGTGGTCGCCTTCGCGAGCGAGCAGGGCAGGGACTTCCTGAGTCACTCGCTGCAGTAGGAAAGATCTTCGATAGGCCCCGCACCATTGCGTGGTGCATGACCGCCGGGACCAGCCACGGGCTGGCCTCGGCGGTTTTTTTGAGAGAGGCGGGTGCCGCTGGCCATGACATCGACGCCGGGTGCACTTGGAACCACGATGGAAAGACGCTACCGTAAGCGGGTCGGAATGCGAAGGAGACCAGCGATGACGAAGCCCAGCGGCGCCAAGCGCCACCACGATATGCCCCTGCCGGCCAAGCAGCAGCGCGGACGGCAGGCATTTGGCGGGCCCGCGCGCGCTGCGGGCATCGGCCCCAACAAGGCATGCGGCCACAAGGGCGGCATCCGCCGTCAGGGCTCAAAGCGCGGGTAACCTAGACCAACATCAAGAAGCCTGCAAAAGGGACTGTCCCTTTTGCAGGCTTCCTTTTGCAGGCTTCCTTTTGCAGCCATGCGGGGTTAGACGAGTTTGTCGTAGACCTCGGATTTTGGGATGCCAAACTGCTTGGCCAGGCGCTTTGCCAGAGCACTCTTGGGCTCTCCGGCATCAAGCCCCTCGGCGATGGCCTCCTCCAGAGTGGCAGGGCCAGAAGCGCAGGCTGCGCGCAGGCAAGAGAGCTCCTCCGCACTCGGGCCCTCCACGACGACGACGCATTCCCCTCGCACCTCGCCACGTTCACGAATGCGTCGCGCGAGCTCGCCAGAAAGGTCGCGCACGCATTCCTCATGAAGCTTCGTGAGCTCGCGCACGAGCGCCACGCGACGTGCTGGGAAAGCCTCGGCAATGGAATCGAGCGTCGCCACCACACGATGGGGACTCTCGTAAAACACAAGCGCGCCAGGAATCGGAGCGAGCTCAGCCAGACGACGCGCGCGCTCCCCCGCCTTTCTCGGCAGGAATCCCTCGAAGAAGAAGTGGTCCATCGCAAGGCCGCTCGCCACGAGGGCGCACGTTACGGCACTGGGCCCGGGGATGACCTCGACGGGCAGTCCCTCGTCGATCGCCGCGTCCACGAGTCGCTGGCCGGGGTCAGAGACGCCCGGCATGCCCGCGTCGCTCACGAACGCCACGCGCGCGCCGCCCGCCACGCGGGCGAGCACGCCCTCGACGCGGCTCGCGATGACGTTCTCGTCGCAGCGCTCGAGCGCAACGCGAATCCCAAAGCGCGCGAGCAGCTTGCTCGTGACACGCGTGTCCTCGCACAGCAGGACGTCCGCACCCCGCAGCGTCTCGAGCACGCGCGGCGAGGCGTCGGAGAGGTTTCCGATGGGCGTGCCCACGAGCGACAGCATGCCGCCCTCGCCGCCGCGCGCGTCCTTCTCGGCCACGTCCGTAGCCTCGACGTTGTTCTTCACTCGCTCCCCCATCTAGTCGAACATGCCCGTCTCGAAGCTCGAGAGCGCCACGCGCGCGTCCCAGCTCGAGAGCCTGCCTTCCGTCTTCCAGGTCTGGAAGAACCAGCCCGCGCAGCCGCCGAACGCGCCCATCTGCCCCGCGGTGTAGACGCGCTCAAGCGCGATGCGCCCCTCGGGCGTCATGCCGGCGTCCGCGAGCGGCAGCGCGCTCGACCACTCGCCCACCATGACGGGAAGCCCGCTCTTGCGGGCGCGCGCCACGTAGGCCGCCGAGGCGTCGGCGAGCTTGCGCACCCCGGCGGGGCCGGCCGCGTTCATCGACTCGGCATAGTGGTAGATGTGGCTGTCGAGCCAGACGTTGACGTAGCGTGCCGGCGACATGAACGCGCGCCAGGCGTCCGGCAGGCACGCGTCGTGCAGCACGAGCACGGGACGGGTGCCGGCGGCGTCTCGCAGCGCCTCGTAGGCGTCGCGGTAGAAGTTGCGCAGCAGGTGCGGCGGCACGCCCTCCACGAGCGAGAGGCCCCGGCGCGAGCGGCCCTGGACCTCGTCGATGGGCTCGATGCCCAGGAAGTTCTCGCGCGCGGCATAGCGCGAGGCAAGCTCGGCCACCACGTCGAGCATGCACTGGCGAAACGCGCCGATGTCCCCAAAGAAGCTCGCCGGAGAGGCCGCGTCCGCGCCCGGCGCCACGGCGACGTCGAGCAGCACCGAGACGCCCGCGGCCTCGGCCCAGTCAAAGGCGGCATCAACGTAGCCGATGCAGCCGGCCGAGGGGCCGGGCATGGGGCCATCCTCGCCAAAGACGAACCACGGGACCTGCAGACGCACGGCGTCGAAGCCGCGGGCCGCGATGCGGGCAAAGTCTCGCTCGTCCACGAACGTCTCTCGATGGCGCTCGATCATGTCCCGATAGCGGCCGGGCTCGATGCTGCCGGCAAGCTCGAGCTCGGTGAACGCGCCTGTGCCCGCGAACAGCGAGGGCGTCACCCACGGCTCGAGCACGAGCCAGCCGGAGAGGTTGACGCCATGCAACGGCCGGGCGGGCGCCTCCTGCGCGGCCGCCTCGCTCCTCTTGTTCCTGTGCCTCAGCATCTCAATTCCTCGTCTTCCCTGGTTTCGGCAGTGACAGTTGACCCCGTCCCCAAGCGTCACCTAGCGATACTCGATGCGCGCGATGCGAACGACCCAGTCGCAGCCGTACGTGAAGCCGTTGGCGTCGATCGTGAGCGTACCGCGGTCGCAGTCCTGCATGAACGGCACCTCGGCGCCGTCGTCGAGCCACGAGATGCGCGAGACCGGCCTCACGGCTCCCGTGAACGAGCGCAGGTTGGAACCCTCGCCGCCCAGCGTCACGTTCTCGTTGCCCACGATGGCGAGGTCATGCACGAACACGTAGCTCACGCCCGCCTCGGCGTCATCGAGCACGAAGTCGCGGATGCCGCCGTTTGCCACGAGCGCGCGGCTCGGGCGCGCCGTGTGGACGGAAGCGCCGGCCATGGCCATCCAGCGGCCAATGAGGCGCAGGTACTCGCGCTGCAGCGCCGAGATGGCGCCCGTGCCCGTGGGGCCGATGTTCACCAGCGCGTTCGCGCCGGCACGACGGGCGTTGGCGATGGTCTCGATGAGCTCGCGCGGGCTCTTGTAGTCGAGGTCGTTGGCGGCGCGTCCCCAGTGCTTGTTCGTGGTGACGGAGACCTCGCCGGCGACGTACTTTCCGTCCTCGGGCCCGTGGTTGACCTCGCCGGAGATGCGGCGCTCGTAGGTGGTGACGTCAATCTCGGGGTCGATGATCTTGCCGCGGTTCTTGAGGCCCGTGTTGTTGATGATGATGGCGTTGGGCTGGTACTTGCGGATGGTGCCGTACAGCTCGGGGAGCTTCCAGTCTGCGTCCTTCTTGTTCCAGTTGCCGTCGAACCAAAAGCCGCCGACCTCGCCGTAGTTCTTGCACAGGATCTCTACCGAGGCGCGCAGGTACTCGAGGTAGGCGTCGAAGTCCGTCTCGTAGAGCGGGCTGTGCCAGTCGTAGGTGGCCATGTAGAAGAACGGCTTGATGCCGCCGGCGTGGCACGCGTCCACGAACTCGCGGACGAGGTCGCGCCCGGCGGCGCTGTGCGGCGCGTCGAACGTGGACAGGCCGCACGTGTCGTAGAGGAAGAAGCCCTCGTGGTGCTTCGTCGTGAGCGTGATGTAGCCCGCGCCCATCTCCTTGGCGGCGGCCACGAGGTCGGCCGCGTCAAAGTCCTCGGCCGTGAACGTCTCGGCGAGGCGCTCGTACTCCTCGCGGGGACGCTCGTGAATGAACTCGGTCCACTCGCCGCACGAGAGCTGCGAGTACAGTCCCCAGTGCACGAACAGGCCCAGGCCCATGTCCTCATAGTCCTTGATGCGCGGCAGCGGCTCGCTCATGGCGTCTCCTTATCGTGCGGACCAAAGGGGACGGGTTCGTTTGGTCCGCCCCATCTGTCTGGGACCAAAGGGGACGGGTCCGTTTGGTCCGCCCCGTCTGTCGAGCCGGGACCAAGTGAACCCGTCCCCTTTGGTCCCTTTGGCTCCTTAGCTCAGCTCTCTCATGCCATGGTACAGCTGCCAGTACTCCCCGTGCTGCGCGAGAAGCTCCTCGTGCGTGCCGCGCTCGATGATTCTGCCGTGCTCGAGCACCATGATGGCGTTGGCGTTCCTCACGGTCGAGAGCCTGTGGGCGATGACGAACACGGTGCGGCCGGCCATGAGCGCGTCCATGCCACGCTCGATGAGCGCCTCGGTGCGCGTGTCCACCGAACTCGTGGCCTCATCGAGGATGAGCACGGGCGGGTTGGCCACGGCGGCTCGCGCGATGGCGAGCAGCTGCCGCTGGCCGGCCGAGAGGTTGGCGCCGTCGGCCGTCACGGGTGTGTCGTAGCCCTTGGGCAGACGTCGGATGAAGCCGTCGGCGTTGGCCGTGACGGCGGCGGCGCGCACCTCCTCGTCGGTGGCGTCGAGCTTGCCAAAGCGGATGTTGTCGGCCACGGTGCCGCGGAACAGGTGCGTGTCCTGGAGCACGATGCCCAGGCTTGCGCGCAGGCTCGCCTTGTCGATGTCTCGCACGTCGATGCCGTCGTAGGTGATCTGGCCGGCGCGCACGTCGTAGAAGCGGTTGATGAGATTCGTGATCGTGGTCTTGCCCGCGCCCGTCGAACCCACGAAGGCAATCTTCTGCCCGGGCTTGGCAAACAGCGACAGGTTCTCGAGCACGGTCTGGCCTGGCTCGT
This sequence comes from Parolsenella catena, assembly GCF_003966955.1. Classification (GTDB taxonomy): domain Bacteria; phylum Actinomycetota; class Coriobacteriia; order Coriobacteriales; family Atopobiaceae; genus Parolsenella; species Parolsenella catena. Next base: position 1,321,702 of record NZ_AP019367.1, read on the forward strand.
AGCCAAACGTGACGTCATGGAAGCGCACGTCTCCGGCAAGCGGCACCGCCGTACCGTCCGAGCGGCGCCACGCCCAGCCGCTGGCACCCGCCGCCGCGCGCGCGGGGCCGTCTGCCTCGGCTCCCAGGCGCTCGAGCGCAACCGTGCCCTCGTCCGCCTCGGGCGCAACGTCCATGACCGAGAAGAGGCGCTCGGCTCCGGCAAGGGCGTTCAGCAGGAAGTTGCCCAGCTGCGTCACCTGGTTGAACGGCATGGCCGCCTGGCGAACGAACACGAGGTAGCTCGCGAGGCTGCCCATGTCCGTGAGGCCGCGCGCCGCCAGAAGCGAGCCCATGACGGCCACGATGGCGTAGTTGGTGTAGGTCATGGCCACGGTGATGGGCACCATGGTGGCCGCGTAGGTCTGGGCCGCCGTGCCCTGCTCGCGCAGACGCTCGTTGCGCGCGCGGAAGCCCGCAAGGCTCTCGCGCTCGTACGTGTAGGCCTGCACGACCTTCTGGCCGGCACACATCTCCTGGACGTAGCCGTCGAGCGCGCCCAACGTGGACTGCATGGCCGAGAAGTGACGGGAGCTCCTCTTGCCCGCCACGCGCACGTAGGCGATGAGCGCCACGTCGCAGGCCACCGTCACAAGCGTGAGGCGCCAGTCGAGCACGAACAGCAAGATGATGGTGCCCACGGCCTGGATGGCCGCCTGGATGACGTTGGCGAAGCTGTTGTTGAGGGCCTCGGACACCGTGTCGACATCGTTGGTGAAGTAGCTCATGACGTCGCCGGTGCGCGTGCGGTCAAAGAAGGACAGCGGCAGCGTCTGCAGGTGTGCGAACAGGTCGCGGCGGATGTCGAACACGACGCGCTGCGCCGCGCGCACCATCGTCTGCGTGTAGCCGAGCGCGCACAGCGCCCCCACGGCGTAGATGGACGCCGTGAGCACGATGCCCGCCCGGAATCCGCCCACGTCCGCCGTCGTGAGGCAGTTGACGACCGGCTTGATCATGTAGGTTCCCGCAAGCTGGCACAGCGCGCACACGCTCGCGAGCACGCCCACGGCCAGCAGCATGAGGCGGGCGCCGCCCATGTAGTCGAGCAGCCGGCGCATCGTGCGGCCAAGGTTCGCCGGCTTGCCCGAGCCGCCCTTCGTGGTGAACACCGCCATCACTGCTCATCCCCTTCCGAGACCTGCGTGCGATAGAGCTCCTGGTAGATGGGGTCGGTCGCGAGAAGCTCGGCCGGCGTGCCCACCGCGTGCACGCGTCCCTCGTCCAAGATCACGATCTTGTCCGCGTCTGCCACCGAGGCCACGCGCTGCGCCACGATGACCTTCGTGACATCCGTGAGCGAGCGCAGCCCCTCGCGGATGCGGGCGTCCGTGGCCATGTCCACGGCGCTCGTGGAGTCGTCGAGCACGAGCACGCGCGGACGGCGCACGAGCGCGCGGGCGATGCACAGGCGCTGGCGCTGGCCGCCCGAGACGTTGTCGCCCCCCTGGCCAAGGTCGCCGTCGAGGCCGCCGATGCGGTCGAGGAACTCGTCGACGGCCGCCACGCGGCAGGCCTCGAGCAGCTCCTCGTCCGTGGCGTCGGGCCTGCCCCACAGGAGGTTCTCGCGCACCGTGCCGCTGAACAGCACGGGGCGCTGCAGCGCTATGCCCACCGCACGGCGCAGCGACGCGAGGTCATAGCTGCGCACGTCGTGGCCGCCCACGAGCACGGCGCCCTCCGTGACGTCGTAGAGCCTGCCCAGCAGTTGCACGAGCGAGCTCTTGCCCGAGCCCGTGCCGCCGAGGACGCCGATCGTGGAGCCCGCCGAAAACGATAGCGTGATGTCATGCAGGACGTCCGTCTCGGCATCGGCGTGGTACCTGAAGCTCGCATGGTCGAAGGCGATCGAGCCGTCCGGAACCTCGGCGATTGCCTGCGCGGGGCTCGCGATGGTAGGCCGCTCGGCCAGGACCTCGCCCACGCGCTGCACGCTCGTGAGCGCGCGCGTCATGAGCAGAAACACGTTGGAGATCATCATGAGCGAGTTCGTGATCTGCAGGACGTAGCTCATGAAACCCGTGAGCTCGCCCACCTTGAGCTGTCCCGCCATGATCACGGAGCCGCCGAGGGCGAGGATGAGCACGTCGGAGGCGTACATGACGGTCTGGAACAGCGGCAGGTTGAGGACCGCGCCGCCGAACGTGCGCGTCGAGGTGTCGGCGAGCCGCCCGTTCACCGCACCGAAGCGCTGCTCGACCCACTCGCCGCGCACGAACGCCTTCACGGCGCGGATGGCCGTGACGCTCTCCTGGACCACGTCGTTGAGCTCGTCCATGACGCCCTGCAAGACACGGTACAGCGGCGCCACGCGGCGCACGATGAGCGCGAGCGCCACGGCAAGCAGTGGCAGCATCACGAAGAACACGCAGGCCAGGCGCACGGAGAGCAGGCTTGCCAGGATAAGGCCGGCCGTGAACATGACCGGGCCTCGCATCATGGGCCTGAACCCGTTCATGAGGGCGTTCTGGATCACGGTGACGTCGGTGGTCATGCGCGTCACGAGCGACGACGTGTCAAAGTGGTCGAGGTTCTCGTAGGAGTAGCGCTGGATGGCCTCGAACTCCGCGTCGCGCAGGTTGGCGCCCAGGCCCATGGCGGCGCGGGCGCTGCAGCGCGAGAAGGCCATGCCAAAGCCCATGGCGACGATGCCGCACGCGAGCATCTCGGCTCCCGTGGCCCACACGTGGCTCAGGTCGCCGGCGACGATGCCCTCGTCGATGAGCCCGGCCGTGAGGTATGGGATGAGCAGCTCGAGCGTGCCCTCGAACAGCATGCAGACGGCCGCAAGGATGAAGTCTCGCTTGTAGGGACCCAGGTAGCGGGCGATGATCTTGAGGTCACGCACGGTCGCTCGCCTCGCTTCCACGAAAGACCGCGAGGTTGTGGCGGGCGCGCTCGAGGTAGTCCATGAACCGTGCGCGCTCCTCGGCCGTGAAGCCTACGAGCATGGCCTCGTCCACCTCCGCGCAGCGCGCGTCCCACGGGGCAACGACGGCGCGGCCGGCCTCGGTGAGCGCCATGCGCTTCGTGCGACGGTCCGCCGGGTTCTCCTCGACCGTCACGAGGCCGGCCCTCACCAGGGCGTCGACCATGCGCGAGACCGATGCCGGGTCCATCCCGAAGAACTCGGCCATCTCGCGCTGCGTGGCATGCTCGTGCGCGACCAGGTAGGAGACAATCCTGGGCTGGCCCTTCGCAAGCCCGAGCTTTGCCCCGTAGGGCCTGAGCAGCGCCTTCTGCGCCTGTAACGCGCGCAGAAGCGCCATGTGCATGTCGACGAGGGAGTACCCCTCGCCCACCGCGAGCTTCTTCTCTTCCATTCGAACGAGCCGCTTTCCTTGACTTCTCAACTATTGACAAGTCAATAGAATAGCGCCGATGCTTGCGATGTCAACGTTTTTTGAACGAGAGAGGGGCCGATGGCCACGAGCGCTTGAGTGCCTGGCGTCCCGCTAGGCCGTCACGTAGGTCCAGGGGTCGCCGGAGGCCACGAAGGAGGCCGGCACGTCCGCGCCGATAGCCCGGGGAAGCCAGCGCAGCATGTACTCCATGCCCGGCTCCTCCACGTTGAAGTGGCCGATGCAGATCATGGCCTTGCCTAGGCCGAGCTGCGCGGAGTCGCGCACGTACTCGGAGGTCGTGAAGTCGGTGGCCTCCATGGTCACGAGGCAGTCGAACCCCGAGTCCATGCGCGCCGTCGTGGCGTTGTCGAACTGGCCGATGAGGTGCATGGGCACGAGCACCGTGCGCACGCGCGCGTCCGCGTCTCCCACAATGCGCGTGCCCGCAAGCCCCAGGCGCCCCACGAGGAAGCGCGCGAGCTCGCCGGCGCTCGTCTCGGGAATCTCGAACTCCATGGGACGCGCCGTGTCGCCGCGCACGTAGTCACGCCAGCCGAGCTTGTCGGCAAGCCCCATGAAGATGCCGTCCACGAGCCGGCCGTCCTCGGGGATGCCGGAGTGGATGTGGTCGTGCAGGCGCCACACCGTGATGCCGCACTCCTCGAGAAGCGCGCGCTTGGCCGCAAACGTCTTGTTGCCCGCGAGCCAGCACGTGTGGTCGCCGTGGTTCCAGAAGAGCGCCTCGTGGCAGATGATGAGGTTCGCGCCGCGCGCATGTGCCTGGCGGATGACGTCAGCCGAGGCAAAGCACGTGGTCACGATGCCCGTGCACTCAACGTCGACCGGACCCCAGAGCACCTGGTCGCGCGTGGTGTCGTCCATGATGGGGCCGCCCCAGTCATGTCCGCAGTACGCCTTGACGCCGTCAATGACCTCGCTGATGAGCATGGGAGCCTCCCTGGCCGCCTACCTTGGGCCGCGCACGCTCGCAGAAAAGCGCCGGGCCGTCCTCGCAACTCAATATAGTATGTGCGTGACTCACACATCAGATGCCGTGCGAGAATCGCCGGCGAACGGAGGCACCATGCTTGACCTCACGAAGCTCACGACCGAGCAGCGCAACCCCAAGACGATGGAACTCGACTCGTTCACCCCGCTCGAGATCGCGACCGTGATGAACGAGGAGAACAACAACGTCATCAAGGCCATCGACGAGGTGCTGCCCCAGGTGGCGCGCGCCATCGAGTGGGCGGGAGAGTCGCTCAACGCCGGCGGGCGCATCATCTACGTGGGCGCCGGAACGTCCGGCCGCCTGGGCGTGCTCGACGCCGTGGAGTGCCCGCCCACGTTCGGCGTCTCCTATGACACGGTCGTGGGACTCATCGCCGGCGGCGAGGGTGCGTTCGTGAAGGCCGCCGAGGGCGCCGAGGACAAGGCCGACGCCGGCGAGGCAGACCTCGCCGCACTTGCGCCCGAGGCCCGCGACATCGTCATTGGCATCGCGGCGAGCGGCCGCACCCCCTACGTGGTGGGCGCCCTGCGCCGCGCCAAGGCCGCGGGCTGCCGCACCGTCGCCATCGCCTGCAACAGGGGGTCGGTCATCGGTGGCGAGGCCGAGCTCGCCATCGAGCCCGTCACGGGGCCGGAGGTGCTCACCGGCTCCACGCGCCTCAAGGCCGGCACGGCGCAGAAGCTCGTCCTGAACATGATCTCCACCGGCGCCATGGTGGCAGCCGGCAAGGTGTACCAGAACCTCATGGTCGACGTGAGGCAGAGCAACGAGAAGCTGCGCGTCCGTGCCCAGAACATCGTGATGATGGCCACCGAGTGCACGCGCGAGCAGGCCGCCGAGGCGCTCGCCGCCTGCAACGACCACGTCAAGGGCGCCATCACGATGCTGCTGCTTGGCTGCGACGCCGCGGCCGCCGAGTCCGCGCTCGAGGATGCCCACGGACACGTGCGCGCCGCCGTGGAGGCTCACGCCCAGGCATAGGCGCCCGGCCCGTCCCGAGGCCAATCGGGGGCGGATGCCACGCACGAACCCAAAGCGACCGTTTGCGAGGCCATCGCCCGCGAACGGTCGCTTTTTTGGTGCGAACGGTTTTTGCCCACAGACGCAACACCGCAAGCCGGCTTTAAATGACCACTTACTAATAGTCATTTGTGGCAACTATATGTATACGGATTCGTGATCATTTGAATGCGTCTGCCGCGATACCCTTGCCACCAGTCGCACGCGACGGGCGCGCGGCCACGCGGGACGGCCAGCCGGCCGCCCCGTCCACGAGACCTGGGAGGGGCCATGGAGAAGCGCATCTACCGGTTTGGGCACGACGAGTGCGGCGCCGACGTCACGGAGGGCACGGCGCACGACAACTACACCCTCGGCGGCAAGGGGGCCAACCTCGCCGAGATGGCGCGCATCGGGCTTCCGGTGCCGCCGGGCTTCACGATCACCTGCCAGACCTGCATGGACTACGCCCGCGGCGGCAACGCCTGGCCCGCCGGGACCCTCGAGGCAATCGCCGAGGCACGCGCGGACCTCGAGCAGCGCTGCGGCAAGCGCCTGGGAGACGCGGCCGACCCGCTGCTCGTCTCCGTGCGCTCCGGCGCCCCCATCTCCATGCCCGGCATGATGGACACGGTGCTCGACCTGGGCCTCAACGACGAGAGCGTCCTCGGCCTTGCCGCCCAGACGGGCAACGACCGCTTTGCCTGGGACAGCTACCGCCGCTTCATCCAGATGTTCGCAAACGTCGTCATGGGCATCGACTCGGACCTGTTCGAGCACGCTATCACGCGTGCCAAGGCGGCCGCCGGCGTCACGGCGGACACCGAGCTGGACGCAGCGGCGCTCCAGGGGCTCGTCTCCACGTTCAAGCAGATCTTCGCCGAGCACGTGAGCGCCGCCGCGCACCCCGAGCTCGCGGGCAAGGACGGCGCCGTTGCCTTCCCCCAGGATCCAGAGGTGCAGCTCACGCTCGCCGTGGCCGCGGTGTTCGGCTCGTGGGACTGCGAGCGCGCCCGCCTCTACCGCAGGCAGAATGACATCGCAGACAACCTGGGCACCGCCGTCAACGTGCAGGCCATGGCGTTTGGCAACAAGGGAGAGACGAGCGCCTCCGGCGTGGCCTTCACGAGAAACCCCGCCACCGGCGAGCGCGAGTTCTACGGCGACTACCTCGTGAACGCCCAGGGAGAGGACGTCGTCGCGGGCATCCGCAACACAAGGCCCATCGAGGATTTGCGCCACACGCCCGGCCTCGAGGCAGCCGGCGAGCAGCTCGAGCGGATCTTTGGCATCCTCGAGCAGCACTACCGCGACATGATGGACATCGAGTTCACCATCGAGCAGGGCAAGCTCTACATGCTGCAGACGCGCGTGGGCAAGCGCACGGCCACCGCGGCCCTCAAGATCGCCGTCGACCTGGAGCGCGAGGGCGTCATCACCCGCGAGGAGGCGCTGCTGCGCATCAACCCCGCCCAGCTCGACCAGCTCATGCACCCGCAGATCGCCAAGGGCGCCGAGCGCAACGTCATCGCCCGCGGCCTCAACGCGAGCCCGGGCGCCGCGGTGGGCGGCATCGTCTTCTCGGCCGCAGACGCCGTGGCCGAGAAGGAGGCTGGGCGCGACTGCGTGCTCGTGCGCTGGGAGACCACGCCAGACGACCTCGCAGGCATGACGGCGGCCAAGGGCATCCTCACGAGCCACGGCGGCAAGACGAGCCACGCGGCCGTCATCGCCCGTGGCATGGGCAAGCCGTGCGTGTGCGGCGTCGACGCCCTGCGCATCGACGCGGCTCGCAAGGAGGTTGCCGTGGCCGGCACGGACCTCGTGCTGCATGAGGGAGACGTCATATCCATCGATGGCGGCACGGGCGAGGTCATGCTCGGCGCCGTGGCCCTCGAGCGCCCCGGCACCACCGGCGACCTCGCGACCGTCCTTGGCTGGGCAGACGACGTGCGCCGCCTGGGCGTGCGCGCCAACGCCGACAACCCGGCAGACGCCCGCCTCTCCCTGGAGCTCGGCGCCGAGGGCATCGGCCTCACGCGCACCGAGCACATGTTCCTGGGGGCTCGCAAGTCCATCATCCAGCGCTTCATCCTCGCAGACACCAGCGACGAGCGCGCGAGCGCGGCCGAGGAGCTGTCGCGGGCCCAGGAGGGCGACTTCTATGAGATCCTGTCCGCCATGAACGGCCTGCCTGTGACGATCCGCCTGCTCGACCCGCCACTCCACGAGTTCCTCGACAACCCCCGCGACCTCGCCGTTCGCCTCGCCAAGATGGAGTGCGAGGGGGCGAGCGCAGACGAGCTCGCCCGCACGCGCGCGCTGCTCGCCCGCATCGACGCGCTGTCCGAGGCAAACCCGATGCTGGGGTTGCGCGGCTGCCGCCTGGGCTTTGCCTTCCCCGAGCTGCCCGTCCTGCAGACGCACGCCATCGCGCGGGCCACGGTGCGCCTCAAGCGCGAGGGCAAGAACCCCCGCCCGCACATCATGGTGCCGCTCGTGTGCCTCAACGCAGAGATCCGCGAGATGCGCGCCATCGTGGAGCGCGCCATCATCGACGTCGAGGTGGAGACGGGCGTGCGCCTGGGCGAGATACCCGTGGGCACCATGATCGAGCTGCCGCGCGCCGCCGTCATGGCAGACCGCATCGCCCGCCACGCGGACTTCTTCAGCTTTGGCACGAACGACCTCACGCAGACCGCGCTCGGCTTCTCGCGAGACGACGTGGAGGGCAAGGTGCTGCCCGCCTACCTCGAGGGCAACATCATCCCGAGAAACCCGTTCGAGACGGTCGACGAGGGAGTGGCCAAGCTCGTGGGCATGGGCTGCGAGCTCGGGCGCGCCGCCAGGCCCGGCATCTCGCTGGGCGTGTGCGGCGAGCACGGCGGTGACCCCGACTCCATCCGCACCTTCTATGACCTGGGACTCGACTACGTGAGCTGCTCGCCCTACCGCGTGCCGCAGGCCAGGCTCGCCGCCGCGCAGGCAACCCTCACGAGCAAGGTGCGCCCCTACGTGCCCGTGACGCCCGCCCGCACGCCCGCCCGCGAGCGCCAGCCCTACGCCGAGCAGGTCTAGCCAACGCCGATGGTGACAATGGCGCCGGCTCCGGCTGACACCGCGACGCCACGACAAAAAGCGACGCCCCGCCGCGGCCACACGGTCACGGCGGGGCGTCTCGCTAGCCCGGGGCAGGGGTCGGCGCGCGGGAGTTGCCTCAGGCGCTACTCGGCGTTGAAGACGTACTTGTCGAGGCGGTCGAACGCCTCCTGCACGCGGTCGAGCGGCAGCGCCAGGTTCATGCGCAGGTGGCAGGGCCCGTAGAACATGCGGCCGTCCTGGATGTCGACGCCCACGCGCCAGCACTGCTTCTCGACCCACTCGATGTCGTGGCCGTGCTTGTCGCACCACTCGGTGCAGTCCACGAACAGCATGTAGGTGCCCTGCGGCCTCTGCACCTTCACGCCGTCAAAGTGCTTGTCGATGTAGTCGCAGGCCCAGTCGACGTTGGCGCCGAGCACCTGCACAAGCTCGTCTAGCCACTCGTAGCCCTCAGGCTTGTAGGCGCCGATGAGCGCGTGCATGGACAGCACGTTCATGTGGTTGTAGTGGGACTTGGAGCTGCGGGCGCTCACGCGGTCGCGCAGGTACTTGTTGTAGATGATGTGGTAGGAACCCACGAGCCCCGCCAGGTTGAACGTCTTACTCGGCGCATAGAGCGCCACGGTGCGGTTGCGCGCGTCCTCCGAGACGGACTGCGTGGGGATGTGCTTGTGGCCGGGCAGGATGATGTCGCTCCAGATCTCGTCGGAGACCACCACGCAGTCGTACTTCTTGTACAGCTCCATGGCGCGCTCGATCTCCCACCTCTCCCAGACGCGGCCGCAGGGGTTGTGGGGGCTGCAGAAGACGGCGGCGTGGATGTTGCCCTCGGCGAGCTTCTTCTCCATGTCCTCGAAGTCCATGCGCCACACGCCGTCCTCGTCGATCTTGAGCGGCGAGTGGACGATCTCGAAGCCGTTGCCCTTGAGGCTCTTCGTGAAGCCGATGTAGGTGGGGCTGTGCAGCAGCACCTTGTCACCCGGCTCCATGAAGGAGGCCAGGGTTGAGACGACGCCGCCGAGCACGCCGTTCTCGTAGCCGATGCACTCCTTCGTGAGGCCGGTGACGCCGTTGCGCGTCTCGTGCCACTTGATGATGGAGTCAAAGTACTCGTCCGTGGGCGAGAAGTAGCCAAAGGCCGGGTGCTTGGCGCGCTCGATAATCGCCTCGGTGACGGTCGGCACCGTGGGGAAGTTCATGTCTGCTACCCACATGGGAATGCCGTCGAAGCCCTCGGCCGGCGCGTCGGGCGCAAGGCCGTCGCCCAGGCCGTCCACCGCGATGGCATCCTTGCCGTGACGCTCCATGTGGCTGGTGAAGTCGTACTTCATGCGGGAAGTCCTTTCGTCTGGATGGAAAGCCCGGCCGCGGGCGGGACGCATCCGCGCCCGCGGCCGGCGAGAAATACCCTACATCATATCGATGCTCTGCACGGCATCATAGCCATGCTCGCCCGCGCGCACCTTGGGCACGAACTCCACGCTCACGGGGACGCCGCGGTACGTCTCGCGGGCGAACGCGATCTCGTGCGTAACGATGATCACCAAGAAGGCGCCCGCATCCGCCTGGTGACGGGTACGGGCGCCTGGCGCTTGCGATGGGTGAGCCGCTACTCCTCGCCGAACAGGGCCTTCTCGGGCGTGATCGGCAGGGTGCGCACGTAATTGCCGGTAGCATGGGCCACGGCGCTGGCGATGGCGCCCAGCGGCGTGTTGATGACAACCTCGCCGATGGACTTGGCACCAAACGGGCCGGTGGGCTCGTAGCTCGGGCAGAAGTCCACGCGGATGTCAGGCACGTCGAGGCGGCTCGGCACCTTGTACTGCATGAAGTTGCGCGTGCGCAGCGAGCCGTCGGCCGCCACCTGCACGTCCTCGGTGAGTGCCTGGCCGATGCCCTGGGCGATGCCGCCCTCGGCCTGGACGCGCGCGAGGTTGGCGTTGGCCACGGTGCCGCAGTCGACGGCGGCCACGTAGTCCACGACCTTGACCTCGCCGGTGGCCTTGTCCACGTCCACCTCGGCGATGCCGCACATGAACGGCGGGGGCGAGACGGGCTGAGAGTTCGAGGCATGCCCGGAGAGGTAGCCCGGCTGCAGGCCAAAGCCGATGCAGCGGTTCGCGAGCTCGGCAAGCGTCATCTCGCGCACCTTGCCAGACGCGATCTGCCCCACGGTCACGACGTCGTCGTCCGCGCCGTCCACGTAGATGCGGTTGTCCTCGAGCACGACCTGCGCCGGTTCGACCTCCATGAACCTGGCGGCCTGCTCCACGATCTTGCCGCGCAGCTCGGTGGCGGCACGCACGGCCGCCATGCCCGTGATGTAGGTGCCCGACGAGGCGTAGGCGCCGCAGTCATAGGGCGAGGTGTCCGTGTCCACGCCGTTCACCACGATCTGGGTGGGCTCGCAGCCCAGCACCTCGGCGGCGAACTGGGCCATGATGGTGTCGCAGCCCGTGCCCACGTCGGTGGCGCCAAGGTTCAGCACGTAGAAGCCGTCGTCCTCCAAGCGGATGTCGATGCTGCCGATGTCCACGTTCGAGATGCCCGAGCCCTGCATCGTCACGGCCACGCCCAGGGCGCGCACGCGGTCGCCCAGGTCACGGGCCAGGGGCTTGTCGGCCCAGCCGATCATCTCCTGCGCGCGGCGGATGCAGTCGTCCAGGCGGCAGCTCGCGAGCGTATCGCCAAAGTACTGCGGCATGACCTCGCCCTCGCGCACGATGTTGTTGAGGCGCAGCTCGCACGGGTCCATGCCAAGCTTGTCGGCCAGCTCGTTGACCGCGCTCTCCACGGCAAACTGGCCCTGCGTGGCGCCGTAGCCGCGGAAGGCGCCACCCGGCGTGTTGTTCGTGTACACCACGTCTGCCGTGAAGCGGCTCGCGAGCGCGTGGTTGTAGATGGGCAGCGACTTGTGGCCCACGAGGCCCACCGTGGTGGGCGCGTGGTAGCCGTAGGCACCGCCGTCGGAGAGGCACGACAGGTCGATGGCCGTGATCGTGCCGTCGGCCTTGGCGCCCAGGCGCACGTGCATGCGCATCTTGTGGCGCGTGTTGGCGCAGGCCATGGTCTCCTCGCGCGTGTAGATGCACTTGCAGGGATGCCCCAGCTTGAACGCGGCAAAGGCCGAGAAGATCTCGTTGCAGCCCGTCTGCTTGGCGCCAAAGCCGCCACCCACGCGCGGCTTGATGACGCGCACGCGGCTCTGCGGGATCTGCAGCGCCGTGGCCACCTGGCGGCGGATGTGGAACGGCACCTGCGTCGAGGCCACGACGCACACGCGGTCCTGGGCATCGGTGTAGGCGTAGGAGCGGAACGTCTCCATCATGGACTGCTGCGTGGCCTGCGTCTCGTAGTCATGCTCTATGACGACGTCGGCGTCGGCGAGCACCGCGTCGACGTCGCCGTAGACGCTCTGCTCGTGGCAGATGAGGTTGCGCGAGAAGTCCTCGCCCATGGGCACGTAGGCGCGGATGTCGTCCTCATCGTGCACCACGACGGGGTTGTCGAGCGCCTGCGTGAAGTCGGTGACGGCGGGCAGCACCTCGTAGTCCACCTTGATGAGGCGCATGGCCGCGTTGATGGCGAGCTCGTCGGTTCCCACGACGATGGCCACCTCGTCGCCCACGTAGCGCACGGTGCGGTCGAGGATGAGCGTGTCATAGGGGCTCATCTCGTGGAAGCTCTGGCCCGCGAGCGTGTAGCGCGCGTGCGGCACGTCCTCGTAGGTGTAGATGGCCACGATGCCGTCGATGCGCAGCGCACGGTGCGTGTCGATGCTGCGGATGCGGGCGTGGGCGTGCGGCGAGCGCAGCAGCCTCACGATGTAGGCATCGCGCGGGGCGAGGTCGTTCGTGTAGACGGCGCGGCCCTGGAGCAGGCCCTTCGCGTCCTTCTTGACCACGGCGTGCGAGATGGTCCTAAGCTCTCCGGCGCGCTCGTCGGGGGCGATGTAGTTGGAGATGGTGCTCATCCTCAGGCCTCCTCGGTGATCGGGGCGGCGTCGAGCAGCGCGTCGCCGGGGGCGGGCACGGAGGCCACGGCGGCCTGCGCCACGGTACCCGCGGCCACGGTCTCGCGGCCCAGGAAGCGGCGGACGGCGCGCATCTGGCTTGCGTAGCCCGTGCAGCGGCAGAGGTTTCCGGACAGCGCGCGGCGGATCTGCTCGTCGGAGGCGTCGGGGCAGTCGCGCTTGAGCGCGAGCACGTTCATGATGAGGCCGGGCGAGCAGAAGCCGCACTGCTCGGCGCCCTCCTCGGCCATGCACCTTGCGAACTCGGCGGACTCGTCAACGAGCCCCTCGAGCGTCGTGACGTAGCGGCCGTTCATGCGGCACATGAGCTCGGCGCACGAGAGCACGGGCGTGCCGTCGAGCCAGACGGTGCACAGGCCGCAGTTGGTGGTCTCGCAGCCGCACTTGACGCTCTTGAGACCGCGCGTGCGCAGGAAGTCGAGCAGGCGCATGTCGGGGCGGACGTCTGCCGAGACGTACTCGTCGTTGATGAAGAAACTTACGAGCATGAGGCGTCGCCTCCCTTCGGGGCCTGGGTGGGTACGGGGTCGTGCGCGGGCGCGGCGTCGCCTGCCGAGGCGGGCGCGGACGGCGCGGCACCTCCGTGGTGGCCGGCGCAGACGGTGCGCGGGGCAGGCGCCACGGGATCTGGCGAGGGAGCCTCGAGGCCGGCGGCCTGGCGGATGGCCCTGCGTCCCAGCTCGCGGGCGAGGTGGCGGCGATAGCGCTCGCTGCCGCGCATGTTGGACCCCATGGGCAGCTCGGAGAGGCGCTCGCACGCGGCGTCGAGCTGCTCGGGCGTGAAGTCGTCGGGAAGCGCGAGGCGCTCGCCCTCGAGCAGGCGGGCGCGGGTGGGTCGGGCGCCCACGGCCACGTGCCAGCCGTCCCAGCGCGCGGCGCAGACGTTGAGCACGGGGAAGTCGGTGGCGCTCCGGCGCACGGCCGCAAAGCTCGCCGCGTAGTCGTGCTTGTGCACGATGACGTGGGCGAGCACGTCTCGCTCGTAGGGCATGTTGACGAACGACGCGAGGCTCACGACGCCCGCGCCCGCAAGCTCGACCTCGCAGTCGAGCGCGAGCAGCGCCGTGAGGACGTCCGAGAAGCCAAAGCGCCCAAAGACGCTGCCGCCCACCGTGGCGCAGTTGCGCATCTGGGTGCCCACGATGTCTCGGACGGCGTGCTCGAAGACGTGGCACGTGGCGTCGTTGAACGCGGCGTGGGTCTCGAGCTGGTGGAGTGTGACCATGGAGCCGATGACGAAGCTGTCCTCGGTCTCCTCGATCTTGTCGAGCCCACAGGCCGACAGGTCGATGACGGTCGAAATGCGTCGGTCCTGCAGGCGCAGCCACACGCCGCCGCCCAGGACCCGGTTCATGCGCCCCTTGCGCAGGAGCTCGTACGCCTCCTCGACCGTCTCGGGGCGGGCGTAGTTCTTGAACTGAAGCACGTCTCTCCTTCGCTCGCGCGTATCCGGCAGCGCCGAACCAGCCGGCGCACGGGGTGAATCCGCCGCACGCCATGGACCCATCTTCCGGGCCGCGCATTTCAAGGTTGGGATTACACATGAATCCTAAAGCAAAACGCGCAGGTACGCGATACCCGCGCGTCCAAATTCACAGCTTCTGGGCCGCAATTCGTTGTTCTATTTGCGCGATAACGACATCTTCCGCAGCTGCGACGACACGCTCGACAACCTCGGCACCGACCACCTCGACCTCTACCTGCTGCCCTGGATGCGCGAGCATGGCGTGGCCCTCATGGCCCACTGCCCGCTCGGGACGGACAAGGCACGTCACAAAGCGCGTCACGAACTCAGAACGTTTCGAGTTTGTGACGCGCTTTGCACACACTACTTTAGTTTGCTAAAGTACAAGCCATCGACTTTAGCAAACTAAAGTGCGCGAGAAGCATCGCCGCCCGCGCGCCTAAGGAGGACACCATGAACGCGAACGCCCAGCTCTCCCGCCGTCAGTTCCTCTCCCTCGCAGGAGGCCTCGCCGCCGTCTGCGGCCTGGGCCTCGTGGGCTGTGGCGGCTCCGGCACCAGCGCCGCCACGACGGCCGCTGCCAGCACGGATGCGGCCACGGACGACTCCGCCAACATCACGCAGCTCACCGTGGGCTTTGACCAGGCCTACCCTCCCTACGGCTTCGTGGGCGACGACGGCCAGTTCACCGGCTTTGACCTCGACCTTGCCGCCGAGGTCTGCAGCCGCAACTCCTGGGACATCCAGCTCGAGCCCATCGACTGGGACGCCAAGGACACGCTGCTGAGCTCGGGCGCCATCACCTGCATCTGGAACGGCTTCACGATGGAGGGCCGTGAGGATGACTACACCTTCTCCGAGCCCTACATGCTCAACGGCCAGGTCGTCGTCGTGAAGAAGGACTCCGGCATCGCCAGCCTCGCAGACCTCGCCGGCAAGGCCGTCATCACCCAGACGGACTCCGCGGCCCTCGAGGTGCTGCAGGGAGACAAGGCGGACCTGGCCACCACGTTTGCCTCGCTCGAGACGATCGGCGACTACAACACCGCGTTCATGCAGCTCGAGAGCGGCGCCGTTGACGCCGTGGCCTGCGACCTTTCCATCTCGCAGTACCAGCTCGCCGCCAAGCCCGACGCCTACACCCAGCTCGACGAGGCCCTCTCCAGCGAGCACTACGCCGTGGGCTTCAAGAAGGGCTCCCAGCAGCTCGCCGACAAGGTGACCGAGACCCTCAAGGCCATGGACGCGGACGGCTTCGTCAAGGACCTGTGCGACAAGTACGCCAGCTACGGCATCTCCTACGACAACTGGCTGCTCAAGTAGCGCACCCCTCCCCTCAGTCGGCGCCGGCGACCCATTCCAGACGGCGCCGGCCTCTCGCAACTCCCGGCGCCACGCGGCGCCCAACCCACGCCACAAGGAGACTCACGTGGACCTCGCCACGATGACAGGCATGCTCGTCCAGGGCTTCGGCACGACGCTCGCGCTGTTCGCCCTCACGCTCGTCGGCTCGATTCCGCTCGGCGTGCCGATTGCCCTGGCACGCATGAGCCGCTTCCGTCCGCTCGCGCTTCTCGCGCGGGCTTTCATCTCGGTGCTGCGCGGCACCCCGCTCATGCTGCAGATGTTCGCGATCTACTTTGCGCCGTTCTACGTGTTCGGCATCGAGCTCACGCCGGCGTCAAAGTGGCAGGCGTGCGTCGTGGCGTTCATCGTCAACTACGCGGCCTACTTCGCAGAGATCTACCGCTCGGGCATCCAGTCCGTGCCGCGCGGCCAGTACGAGGCGGCCGAGGTCCTGGGCTACTCCAGCTCGCAGACGTTCTTCCGCATCGTGCTGCCACAGGTGGTCAAGAAGGTCCTGCCGTCCATGGGCAATGAGATCATCACGCTCGTGAAGGACACGTCGCTGGCGTTCTCCATCGGCGTGGCCGAGATGTTCTCCACGGCCAAGGCCCTGGTGGCCTCGCAGGTGAGCATGGCGCCGTTTGCCATCGCGGCCGTGCTGTACTGGGTGTTCAACTTCATCGTCGAGCTGGCGCTGGGCGCCGTCGAGAAGAAGCTCGACTACTACCACGACTAGGAGCGCGCGATGACCACACAGACCCAGGCGAGTGGGCAGGCCCCCGTCTTCTCCATGCGAGACGCGAGCAAGTCTTTCGGCAGCACGCAGGTGCTGCGCTCCATCTCGCTCGACGTGGCCCCCGGCGAGGTCGTTGCCATCATCGGTCCCTCGGGCGGCGGCAAGTCCACGCTGCTGAGGTGTGCCACCACGCTCGAGCGCATCGACGCCGGCAGCGTGGCCTTCGGCGACCTCACCGTGGCAGACACGAGCGCGGACGGCACCGTGACCTACGCGAGCAAGGAGCGCCTGCGCCAGGCCAAGAGCCGCTTTGGCCTCGTGTTCCAGAGCTACAACCTGTTCCCGCACATGACGGTGATGAGAAACGTCTGCGACGCGCCCATCGCCGTGCAGAGGCGCCCCCGTGCGGAGGTCGAGGCCCAGGCGCGGGCGCTGCTCGCCAAGATGGGGCTCGCGGGCTGCGAGGGCAAGGTCCCCTGCCAGCTCTCCGGCGGCCAGCAGCAGCGCGCCAGCATCGCGCGGGCGCTGTGCCTCAACCCCGACATCCTCTTCTTCGACGAGCCCACGAGCGCGCTTGACCCAGAGCTCACCGGCGAGGTCCTCAAGGTCATGCGCCAGCTGGCCGTGGAGGGCATGACGATGATCGTCGTGACCCACGAGATGCAGTTCGCCCGCGAGGTGGCCACGCGCGTCGTCTTCATGGACGGCGGCGCCATCGTGGAAGAGGGTACGCCGCAGCAGGTGCTCGGCGCGCCCACGCGGCAGCGCACGCGCGAGTTCCTCGCGAGGTACAGCGGGTAGCGTCGAGCACGAGGAACGCGCGCGAGCCAGCCCCCCTACTCCCCGCCCGAGACGTTGGAGTAGAGCGTCTTGACGCTCACGCCGGGGAGCGCGCCCACCTTGCCGGCAAGCGCCGATATCGTGTCCTGCGGCGCATCGAGCACCACGGAGATGACGCTCACCCCGCGCTCGCGATACGGCAGCCCCATGCGCCCGATGATGAAGCGGCCGCACTCGTGGAGAAGCCCGTTGAGCGCCTCGACGCTGTCCATGTCCTCCACGATGACGCCCATGATCGCAACCCTCGTCACGTGCCACTCCCCCTCAAAACGTTGCCCACCCCCTCCCGTCGCCGGGCGGGGCTTTAGCACGCCTCCACGTCCTTCCTGAGTATACCCAAACATCTGTTTGGTCTCTTCATACCAGCAGCCGTGCTCGGCCACCGGAAATCACAAGCGCGCACACGCGCTTTGCCCTATTCTGGGAATGTATGTGCCAAGACACGCGCGGGTGCGCCAGCCACGCCCGCGGCCGAGCGCGAGGGGAGCCTTCATGGAGGCCTACAAGGAAGAGTTCATCAAGTTCATGGTCGAGTCCGACGTGCTCAAGTTCGGCGACTTCACGCTCAAGAGCGGCCGCAAGTCCCCGTTCTTCATGAACGCCGGCGCCTACGTGACGGGTTACCAGCTCAAGAAGCTCGGCGAGTACTACGCCCGCGCCATCCACGACAACTTCGGCGACGACTTCGACGTCCTGTTCGGGCCCGCCTACAAGGGCATCCCCCTGTCCGTGGTCACGGCCATCGCCTACCACGACCTCTACGGCAAGGAGGTCCGCTACTGCTCCGACCGCAAGGAGGTCAAGGACCACGGCGCTGACAAGGGCAACCTGCTGGGCGCCGAGCTGCACGACGGCGACCGCGTGGTCATGGTCGAGGACGTCACCACCTCCGGCAAGTCCATCGATGAGACCTACCCCAAGGTCACGGCGGCGGCCAACGTCGAGGTCCGCGGCCTCATCGTGAGCCTCAACCGCATGGAGGTCGGCAAGGGCGGCGTCACGACTGCCCAGAAGGAGATCGAGGCCCGCTACGGCTTCCCCGTTGCCTCCATCGTCTCCATGGCCGAGGTCGTCGAGGTGCTCCACAACCACGAGATTGACGGCAAGGTCGTCATCGACGACGAGCTCAAGGCCCGCATCGACGCCTACTACGAGCAGTACGGCGTCAAGGAGTAGCAGCGTCTGCGCGAGAAGCGCGAGAACGACTGCCGGCCGCATCGGCAGGACAGCCGCCACGGACGGCCACAAGAACCACAATCACCGCGGGCGCTCGCCAGGCAACTGGCGGGCGCCCCTTTATGTAACGGGACACAGCATGCTCAACCTGCTCATCATCGCCATCGTCTGCTTCCTTGTCTCAACGCTGGGCCCGCTGTGCGGCATCGGCGGGGGCGTCATCATCAAGCCCATATGTCCGCGTGCCCCCCAACCCGCGCGAGCCCCATACCCAGGCACGCGACACCAGTGCAAGGCCTCTCGTCCACACCCTTGCTCCCCCGTTACCAAAACGATACGTTCAAGCAGCAGAAATATGGGTATAAGCACCTAACCCGAGCGTAACGACATCGTCTCCGCGCACCATGCGGACACCAAGGGGGCATCCATGAACTACTCGATCGTCTTCTCGAGCCAGACGGGCAACACCGAACTCGTCGCCAGGCGCATCCGCAAGACGCTGGGCGAGGAGGGCTGCACCTACTTTGGCACGCCGGCGGACGCCCCGGCAGGGACCACCCACGCGGACGTCGTCTTCGTGGGCTCCTGGACCGACAAGGGCACCGCCTCGGCAGACGTCCTCGCCTTTCTCGGCATGCTCGACCACGCCCGCGTCTTCCTCTTTGGCACCTGCGGCTACGGCGAGTCCGAGGAGTACTTCAACGCCATCCTCTCGCGCATCCGCGAGGAGCTGCCGGATTCTTGCGAGGTGGTGGGCTCGTTCATGTGCCAGGGCAAGATGGGCGAGGCCGTGCTGGACCGCTACCGCACCATGCTCGCCGAGGCCGAGGCGGGCAGCCCGGAGGCCAAGCGCGCCGCCATGCTCATCAAGAACTTCGAGGTGGCCCGTTCCCACCCCAACACCGACGACCTGCGCGCCCTCGACGTCGCCCTTCGCGCCGCCGGCCTCGCATAGCGCCGACGCACCCAGCGTTCCCAGCACGGATTTTTGCCCTTATGCCAGCCTATATGCTCGCATGGGGCTGTTTTTTGCCTCCGAGCCGTCCAAAACCACTATCACCCCCTTCTCAAGCAGCTTCTTGAGCGCGTAGGACACCGTGCTTCGCGGCAGCCGCGTCTCACTCGCTATCTCTGCCGGCCGCGCCTCTCCCATCTTGCGAATCGTCTCGTAGACGACCAGTGACGACCCCGAGGGATGCCAGGCCATATCAACTCGATGCGGGAAGGATAAGCCGCTCGCCTCCGTTCGCACCCGACGCTCCTGACGGCCCGTGTCTCGTGCCTCATCCAAGCTTGCGGCCGCAGAGCCGCGTCGCCTCAACGTCACAGAGAACAGACTCGGCCTGTCCACGATAACCGGCGGCTCCATATCGGCGGCCCTGAGCTCCTCCTCGACCAGCTGAAAGCCGGTCCCACGGTTCTCGGCAACGAACCCCCCGCCCTCATAGGGCGTCGACTCGAGAAGCTCGGAAAGATAGCGGTTGCGCGTCGACGACGCCCCCACCTCGCCCAGCGAGTCAACCGTCACCGCTCCATAGAGCCCACCGGGACTCAGGACCTCGAGTCTGTCCTCATACATGTTCACCTGAACCTGAGAGCCGCATCCCATGGGCGAGTAATCACGATGCATGAGCGCGTTGCACACGAGCTCTCGAACGGCATCGAGAGGATAGTCAGGAACGTCATAGCGAAGACCGTCCTGAAGCCTGCCCCCCGTGCGCATGTTCCTTCTCACCGCAGCCATGGTATCAAGCAAAACGGCAGGTATGGGGCCTGCCATGCTCTGGGAGTCAAGGAACTTCACTCCGGTCTCCGAGGCCCTTCTTGTCCCAGGATAGCAGGCAAAGCTCACCGTAAGGCGAGGGTAGAAGTGCTGTGGATACGTGCCAAGGGCGAGCAGCCCGGCAAGCGTCACTCCCTCCTCCCCGTCACGCGACCTTCCCAAGACGTTCAGCGCAAACAAGGCCTCCCTGTCCGAGAGCCTGGCAAATACGCGTGGGTGTATCTCTCGTTGCCGAGCAAGCAGACCGCCGACGAGCTGCTCGTCCAGGTCTTCCAGACAAGCCCCCTCGACGATCCCAAGGTCATGTTTGGGCTGAGAGCGCTCTTCCGACAAGCGGTCGATCTCATACCTGGTGAGCAGCCTATCGCCATCGCCCACACGGATAAATGACCCGGCATACATGCCCTTTGACGCAACATAGCAGGGCTTGTCCTGCGGGGAGAGCTCTGGGATCTCCCCCACGACGACCTCTGCGCCCTCAAATTCCATGACATCGATGTGTGCACGCACCGGCGGTACCAGCCGGTCGGCGCACAGCTCAGACAGGGCATCGTAGATGGGGCGAGCCCTAAAGCCAGGAGCCGGCATAAAGCCCAACTTCTCGGACAACCCGAGTATGACGAGACCACCCGATCCATTTGCCAGGGCAGACACGGAGTCGCCCATAGACTTGGGCATACCGCCAACGGCCTCCTTGACCTCGATGTCCTGAAGGTCGCCCCCAAAACGACGCATCTGCTCAACGGTCTTTGAAAGGTTGACTCCCATGGTCGCGCTCTCCAATCTCTCTGAAAGTACTTTACAACTGCTGTTCAATGTTTGTAAAGTACTATTCAACAGCATTGGACAGTTTAAGAAGTAGAAAGGAGACACATAAAAAGGACGCCCCCGCACGGGAGGCGTCCCCAGACAATCACATATGAGCGGATGCTTACTTGCTCGCGGTGCCCTCGGCGCCAGCCTCGCCGGAACCGGTAGCCTCGGCCTGCTTCTGGCCCATCGCGGCGATCTGCGCGGCGGCCACGACGCCCGCGGCCTTCTCGCGCTCCACGCGGCGCTCGGCCCACACGCGGTTGGGCAGGCCAAAGAGGTCCATGAAGCCCTTGGCTGCCGTGCGGTCAAACGTGTCGCCCTTGTCGTAGGTAGCCAGGCCAAAGTCGTACATGGAGCTGTTGGCACGCGAGCCGGTGACGGTGCAGCTGCCCTTGTAGAGGTGCAGGCGAACCTCGCCGGTGACGGTCTTCTGCGTGCTCGCAAAGAACGCGTCGAGCGCGTCCTTGAGCGGCGAGTACCACAGGCCGTTGTAGACCTGGCGGCTCCAGTCGTGCTCGAGCTGCAGCTTGGTGTGCAGCACGTCGCCCGGCAGGCACAGGCACTCGAGCTGCTTGTGGGCCATGATGATGGCCAGCGCGCCCGGCTGCTCGTAGCACTCGCGGCTCTTGAGGCCCACGAGACGGTCCTCGATCATGTCGATGCGACCAAAGCCGTGGCTGCCCACGATCTTGTTGAGCGCGGCGATGAGGTCATAGAGCTTCATGCGCTGGCCGTCGATGGAGACGGGCAGGCCGGCCTCGAAGCCCAGCACCACGTCGCGGGCCTCGTCCGGGGCGTCCTCGGGGTCAACGGTGATGGCCCAGGCACCCTTGGGGGCCTCGTTCCACGGATCCTCGAGCACGCCGCACTCGATGGCGCGGCCCCAGACGTTCTCGTCGATGGAGTAGGGGTTCTCCTTCGTGGCGTCCACGGGAATGCCGCGGGACTGCGCGTACTCGATCTCGCTGGAGCGGGTCGTGAGCTCCCAGCTGCGCACCGGGCCAAGAATTTCGAGCGTGGGGTCAAGCGCCTTGCACTCGAGCTCAAAGCGCACCTGGTCGTTGCCCTTGCCGGTGCAGCCGTGCGCGATGGCCACGGCACCCTCGGCCTGGGCAACCTTCACGAGATGGCGGCAGATGGCCGGGCGAGACAGCGCGGAGAGCAGCGGGTACTTGTTCTCGTACATGCCGTTGGCAAAGATGGCCTTGGCGATGAAGTCCTCGGCGAACTCGTCGCGGATGTCAACGTCGTAGGCGGCGACGGCGCCGAGCTTCTTGGCCTTCTCGTTCACGGCGTCGATGTCGCAGCGCTCCTCGGACGGCTGGCCCAGTGCGGCGATGCAGGAGACCACGTCGTAGCCGTCGTCCTGCAGGTACTTGAGCAGGCACGACGTGTCGAGGCCACCGGAATACGCGAGAACGACCTTACCCTTTTCGGACATGTGAGACTCCCTTTTGCTAGAGGTTGCAGATGGTTGGCTTGGCGACCCGAGGGCCCGTGCTACTCGTGGACGTTTCGCAGCTTGTTGACGAGCTGCTCGAGGCTTGCGGCCTCGGCGTCCGTCATGCAGACGACCATGATCGTGTCGTCGCCGGCGATACAGCCCGCGATGTCGGGCAGGCTCGCGTCGTCGATGGCGGCGGCCACGCCCTGGGCAGTACCCGCTTGCGAGTGGATGACCACGATGTTGTTGGCACGCACGACGCCGGTGACGAGCGTGGAGACCATGCGCTGCAGATGCAGGTCCTCGGCGAGGACGTACACGCCCTCAGGCAGCTTGCGAAGCCCCATGTCGGCGATGTCGCGCGAGATGGTGGCCTGCGTGCAGACAAAGCCGAGGGTGTCGAGCTCCTCGACGAGCGCGCGTTGGGTCTTGATGGACTTCTCGCGTACGACCTGCCTGATGGCGTCCTGCCTGTTGAAGCGCTTCTTCACGTTGCTGCCTTCCGTGCTGATATACTCCTGTTGCGCATCAATCGCAACGGAATGCATATTAGCACGGTTTCATGCGTTATTTTCGCAATTAATCGTTTCTTTAAACAGTTTTGTGACATTTTTCTTCTCGCGCTAGGGCCGGGACAGGGGCGCGGTCCGCTGCCCCACGCAACAAGCTACGAGCCAAAACCCAGGAGCACGCTAGCCTCCCGCCGAGTGCCCTACCGCACGTTTCTGCAAGCTATAAGCGCTATGACCTTCGAGGCATTCGCCTCGGCCATGTAGGCATCCGCCAGCTTGTCCTTTCCATAGGCAAACGGCTGTCCTACCGTCAGCCCCTCCAGGTAGTCAGTAAAGTAGCGCTCCCAGCTGAAGTACTTCGAGCTTTCGATGTGGCTCGAGGGATCGGCCAGCATGGCCTCGGCATCTCTCGACCCAACGATCGCCGCCTTGAGAAGAAGCCACTCGAACGACTCCGGCAGGCAGACGGTGATGTTCGCAGGGTGCTCCCTCTGCAGCTTGAGCACGCGGTCGGCATAGGGGCCAAACGCCGCGCCGTCCGCAATGACAAACACATGCTCGTCCGCGTGCTCGAGAAGCCAAGCCATGATGCCCGAGTTCGACTTGGCAGACTCGCACCTCAAGTCAGAGCCCTCAAACCTATTCGAGTAGAACCGCAGGCCAGAGCGGGAGTCCTCCGTCACAAGCACGTCAAAGTCGTGTCTCGGCAAGGCGCGAGAAAGGCTATAGCGATGGCCCTCGCCCTCCTTGTAGAGCGGAACGAACGAATGGTACTTCCCACTGGTCTTTATGCGATATATCTCGTTGACGCTATAGGGAAGGTTGCACAGCTCGTTGCGGGAGAAGATGACAAAGTAGTTGCCCGACTTCTTTGCCTCTCGCGCGAAGTCATCCGAGCCGAGGGCCTCGAGACCCTCGTCAACGAACACGATGGAATCATGCAGCCCAGAGAGCTGATTTTTCCAGTCGATGTCCGTGAGGGCAACGCACTCCCTCTCGCATTGAATGCTTACGCCTGAGCGCTCGCCCAGGCGAGTGTGGTCCGCGATCATCTCAAAGAGCGTGGTCTTGCCCGTTCCGCTGTCACCGCGCACCACCGTGAGGTTGCGCCGGACAACAAACCGGAACGACGCACCCCGCCTACGAGTGACCTTTACGTGATATGAACCCAGCATCTTGTGCCCCTAGAGGTAGTTCGAGGCCTCGCGCAGGAGGTCGGTCATGTTCCGAACGATGGCGCCACT
This sequence comes from Parolsenella catena, assembly GCF_003966955.1. Lineage (GTDB taxonomy): Bacteria > Actinomycetota > Coriobacteriia > Coriobacteriales > Atopobiaceae > Parolsenella > Parolsenella catena. The sequence continues at coordinate 1,345,590 of NZ_AP019367.1, forward strand.
GTTGGAGACACGAATCTTGAACTCGTCCCCAAAGTCCATGACATGATGAAGGTTGATGACGACCTTCCGGTCTCGGGCAATCCTCAAAAGCCACTTTGCGCAGTTGTCACCGCAGGTAGATGCATTGAAGACATGCGTCCTATCGAACTTGACGAGCATGAGGGTCTTCACGCCGCCAGACAACATCAGCGGTGAGATGCTGCCCAAAACCGGGCTCTCGATGAGGCTCGCCGAAACCACATCCGACTTGTCCACGTCCTTGATCATCTCAACGGACATCGGGTCCGTGATCCAAGAGTCACGGTAGGTGTTCTTGAAGTAGACCGCAGTATTGTAGATGGCCTCTGGCATGGGACCAAAATAGGCATTAAGCATGGACGCTCCTAGGAAAGCTATCTTGGTAGCCATTTTAGAGAAGTGCCGGAGGCGAGGCGAGGGCCTGCGCGTCATCGTGCGAGAACCCCTACTGGCCCTGGGCCTTGTAGCGCGCCTCCGTGGCGGCCTTGGCCGGGTGCCACCAGTCCTCGTTGTCCACGTACCACGCGATCGCCTGGCGCAGGCCCTCGGCGAAGTCCGTGTGCCTGGGCTCCCAGCCCAGCTCGCGGCGCAGCTTGGTCGAGTCGATGGCGTAGCGGCGGTCGTGGCCGGGGCGGTCGCGCACCCAGTCGAAGTCGTCCGGGTCCTTGCCCATGGCCTCCAGGATCATGCGCAGCACCGTTATGTTGTTGCGCTCGCCGTCCGCGCCGATGAGGTAGGTCTCGCCGACGCGGCCGCGAGTGAGGATGGCCCAGACGGCCGAGCTGTGGTCCTCGGTGTGAATCCAGTCGCGGACGTTCTCGCCCCTGCCGTAGAGCTTCGGGCGCTCGCCGTCGATGATGTTGGTGATCTGGCGGGGGATGAACTTCTCCACGTGCTGGTAGGGGCCGTAGTTGTTCGAGCAGTTGGAGATGGTCGTGCGCAGGCCGTAGGTGCGGGTCCAGGCGCGGACGAGCATGTCCGAGCTCGCCTTGGTGGAGCTGTACGGGGAGCTGGGATGGTAGGGCGTCTCCTCGGTGAAGCGCGCCGGGTCGTCCAGGGCCAGGTCGCCGTAAACCTCGTCGGTGGAGACGTGGTGGTAGCGGATGCCATGCTTCCTCACGGCCTCCAGCAGGCGGAAGGTGCCCTCGACGTTGGTTCGCAGGAAGGGCTCGGGGTCGGCGATGGAGTTGTCGTTGTGGGACTCCGCCGCGTAGTGGACGATGGCGTCGTGTCCGGGGACGAGTTCGTCGAGCAGAGCCGCGTCGCAGATGTCGCCCACGACGAGCTCGACGCGGTCGGCCGGCAGCCCGGCGATGTTAGCGGGGCTTCCGGCGTAGGTGAGCTTGTCGAGGACGGTCACGTGGACCCCGGGGTGGTTGTCCACGACGTAGTGCACGAAGTTGCTGCCGATGAAGCCGCAGCCGCCCGTGACGATGATGTTTCTGGGCTCGAACAACGCACACCCCTACGTAAAGAACTGGGCAAGAGAGGTCACAGCGTTAGGCGGAGTAACCCCATCCTTGTTGAAGCAGTGTATACATGAAGTTCAGTCTATTGAAGTTTGTATAACTTAATATCGCCTTGTATATAGCCGTATACGCTTATCGCGAGAATATCTCGCAGAATGCGAGACCTGCTTCTCCGCAGATTCCGGCAAGGCGTCATACCTACGACGCAACTCGCTAACAAGAGGAGATACGCCTCAAAGCCCACCGACATCCCTTCTGCACCAGCTTCAGCACCAATGCATCGAAAACGGACGCGAGAAGCAGCGACCGGACATAAGAGACAAAGACGAGCAGAGCCCAAACGCCAAGGCGCCCAAGTCAAGGCATGGCAGAGACAATGCCCAGAGCCGACCCATCGTACAGAACGGCAGCAACGGCCTTGATTGACGTGTACTGGAGCAGATAGATGGTATACGACCTCTCTCCCGTCCATCGCATGCGGCCCTTCCAAGCGCCGTCGTAGAGCCAATCTCGATGCGATCAAAGATGATGAACAGCGCGATAACGACCCAGAACCAGTAGTCGCTCGGATCCGCAGCCGAGACTCCAACATAGAGAGCGGTCACATCGAGGGCCCAGAACAGAAAACCGATGGCGACAAGCTGCTTCTTATTCTTCTTCGAGAGCAGCGGCATCATCCTTCCAAGAAATAGCCTGCGCAGAAGAAGACGAAATATCCAACAGGTACCAGATGCGTTGGAATGAGATATGTAATGGTCTCAATCATAGAAGCAGCGCCCGGCTTGCCAATCGCAACGAATAGCCACTGGCCAAAATAGGACAGGCAACTCCAGAGAGAGGCTACGAGCACAAGCTTGCACAGCCTCAACGCCCATTTGTCAGAGAGCGCTTCAAAGAATTGGCAGAGAAACGGAGCCAACACAATCATGTGTTTATCCTTAAAAGCAGGATCTAAAGAACCATTGTTAGCAACGATTAACGGAGCACCATGTCTCACATCAACTCAGTTCGCATTGACACCACGCCAAGCCTTCTCCCAACCAGCGAAGCCTCGGGGACGCCCGGCCTTCGACGCGTTCTCACCTATGGCACATTTGACCTGCTGCACTACGGTCACATCAGGCTTCTTCAGCAGGCCTCGAAGCTGGGAGATTATCTCATCGTCGCCCTGTCGACCGACGAGTTCAATGCCCTCAAGGGCAAAATGAGCTTCTACCCCTACGAGGTCAGGAAAGAAATGCTCGAGGCCATTAGGTACGTAGACCTCGTAATCCCCGAGAGCTGCTGGGAGCAGAAGAAGCGCGACATCGAGCAGTATCACGTCGATGTTGTCTGCATGGGTGGCGATTGGAAGGGAGACCCGCACTTCGAGTCACTCAAGGACATGTGCGAGGTTGTCTATCTAAACAGGACCCCTGGTATCTCCACAACCGAGGTTAAAAGCAGACTCGAGAACAAGCACTGATGGGAAAATGCCCTGCGGACGGCTTGGACACTGAGCCAAACCATCCGCAGGACGCATCATCTACTCTCCAAGCAACTCTCTCATTGCCTCGTTGGTGTCTCCTGATTCCAACTCGTCATGGTCAACGTGTTCGAAGTGAGTATGTATGTCCTTCGGCAATTCGAGGATGTCCCCATACCTGCTCTGCAGAAAGACGTCAGGATTACCTGGGGCCTCAAGCTTTACTCCCTCGAACTCCATCTCCTGAGTTGGGAACAGGTCGCTAAGAGAGTAAGACCACTGGTGCTGCTTGTCATCGTCAAGGTTGTCAATCGCCCAAACGATTGCCTTTGCCTCTCCCCCATCGCAGATAATGCCCTCATCACGAGAAACGCCAAGGTAGCGGTCGTAATAGCCCTGGATCAAAGCGGACTTCTCACCGGAGTAATAGGGGCATTCGCCCCAAAAAGCCAGGCGCTCGTCCTTCTCCATCTCGTCGACCATCTGACGGCGTAGCTCTCTCTGCCGCTCCGCCTTGGCTGCATCGACCGCAGGTGCCCAGTCGTAGATAAACAAGTCAAGGAAACAGGGAATTGAGCCATCGGCGTATAGAAAACGCACCTGGCGGCAATGGACGTACTTGTCGTAAACAACCGTAATCCTATAGCGCGACTCTTCTTCAACCACATTCATGAGACGGTCAAGATCGTCCCTCATGATTCCGAGGTCAGTATCATCATCCCAGGGAATAAACCCACCATGCCGAATAGCACCAATGAGCGTACCGAAATTAATCCAATACGGAATCTCATTCGCCTTGCACAGCGCATCAAACTCACCGAGCAGCTTGGCACATCCAAGCTGGAGCAGCCTCATGCCGCCTGTGGCCTTGGGAAGAGAGCGAAAGAAGCGCTTCTTGGCATCCTCCAACGTCTCGCCCCCCCTGCGGTAGTTTTCCCACGCGAACATCTTCATGTGCGCATCATGCGCGTCAAGGCTTGAATCAAGCAGACCATACTTGTAGTTGAGGTTCATGTTGATGCCGTTATCGGCCTGCTCCACGCGACGATAGAGTTCGCCAAGCTGACGCTTGATCTCGGCGATTTCTACATGCATCTCGTCATGCATGTCCGCGACATCGCGATGCATGGCATGGAGCGAACGCGATGAGCCCGGCAGAAACTGCTTGATATTGCCAGCTACGGACATACAGCCTCCAAGAGTTGTAATCGATTCAATAATCAATAAGGTATCAGTAACCACGGTTGCCCTGCGACTTGATTCGCTGAGAAGCAACACGGCCGCCGTGGGGAAACCACAGCGGCCGTATTTAAGCGATTTCGGACGGGCTACGCCTCCGTCGGCTCCACGCCGAGCTCCCTGCGCACGAGCTCGAACGCGGCGGCGATGGCCTTGTCCATGTCGTAGTACTTGTAGCCGCCTAGGCGCCCGGCAAAGACCACGCTGCCCTCCTGAGCCGCGAGCTGCTCGTACTGCCTGTAGAGGGCCTCGTTCCTGGCGTCGTTGATGGGATAGTAGGGCTCGTCGCCAGGCTTCCAGTCAGCCGGGTACTCGCGGGTGATCACGGTCTTGGGCTGGTCGCCGAACTCGAAGTGCTTGTGCTCGATGACGCGCGTGTAGGGCACCTCTCGGGCGGTGTAGTTGACCACGGCCACGCCCTGGTGATCGGACTCGTCGAGGACCTCGCTCTCGAAGCGAAGGCTGCGGTACTCGAGCGTGCCCAGCCTGAAGTCGTAGAACGCGTCGATGGGGCCACAATAGATGGTCCTGGCGGCGATGTCGGGCTGCTCGGCCACGAGTTCCTTGTACTCGACGCCGCAGCGCGCCTCGACGCCCTCGAGCATGTTGGCGACCATCTTGGTGTAGCCGCCCATGGGGACGCCCTGGTAGCGGTCGTTGAAGTAGTTGTTGTCATAGGTGAAGCGGCACGGCAGGCGCTTGATGATGCTCGCGGGAAGGTCCTTGCAGTCACGGCCCCACTGCTTCTCCGTGTAGCCCTTGACGAGCGTCTCGAAGATGTCGCGGCCCACAAGGGAGAGCGCCTGCTCCTCGAGGTTGGCGGGCTCACCGATGCGCTCGGCTGCCACTTGCTCCGCGATCTTGGCACGGGCGTCTGCCGGCGTGACGACGCCGGGCCACATCTTGGCGAACGTGTTCATGTTGAACGGCATGTTGTACATGTTGCCGTGGAAGTTGGCCACGGGCGAGTTCACGTAGTTGTTGAACTCGGCGAACCGGTTAACGTACTCCCAAACGTCCTTCATCGAGGTGTGGAAGATGTGGGCGCCGTACCTGTGGACGTTGATACCCTCAACTTCCTCGGTGTAGACGTTGCCGGCGATGTGGTCGCGGCGGTCGATGACGAGGACGGACTTGCCGGCCTTGCGTGCGGCGTTTGCGAACACGGCGCCGGACAGGCCGGCTCCGACGACGAGGTAGTCGTACTGGGACATGCGTGGGCTCCTAAAATAACTTGCGGGCATTTATTTACTGCGAGTCAGCTTCTGCCAGATACTTCTTCCAGAAGCCAACAGATGTCAGCTCATCTCTACAGGCAGCGTATTTGGCATATAGGTGCGTTTTGTTAGCCTTAAATTCCTTAGCAGCCTTCTTATAACGACTCCATACCTGCTTGAAGCGCTCCTTGTCATAGTGGCGAATAGCGCCCTTTTTATTTGCCATATCGACTACGATGAGCGTGTCGACATCGCGAATTTCAGCCGAGGGATACACCCATCCAGCGGCGTCAATCACAGCAACCTTGCCCTTGCGAGACTTGCTTTCGTCAACAAAACGCTGCCCGTTAAAAGTGATGAGGTCCTTAGCGGCCTCTACCTTGCCGCGAGGTCCACCGCAGTTGAGATTCCACTCTGACAAGTTTTCGAGATCAACCCCAAGTTCTCTCGCCTGATGAAGGAGATCTTCAAGTGGAACAAGCTTCTCCTTTTCCTTGTTAGCCTCAATAAAACGCCTCTCAGCAACAGGATGCTTAATGAACTCAGGGCCCCTCAGGAAGTCTTCAAGTCCCTTAACAGCAAGAGCCGCATCGTCATAGTTGAACTTCTTAAGATCAAGCTGGACCTCGTGGTGAATTTCCTTAAGGAAATCGGACAGCGGAGCCATTCCAGTAGTTGCCTGGCAAATTAGTGTGTTGCGACTAACCTGATAGCGTTCAACTGCAGCGCTGTACTTATATCTGAACTCGTTGTGCCATACGCATATGCCGTTCATCGTCATGAACCTAGGATTGCAGCGGAGCGAGTACTCGGCATCATCAGAGCGGACGAACAGCGGAAGGGGCAGACCGCATTTCTCAATCGTTGATACGGGAACAGCGCAATACCACCAGCCGGCATACTGCTGCTTGGTATCGACCCATGAATCCGTCGGCGCCGTATAGGCCTCCGTCTCCACCACATCATGGAGGTTAGTCATATAGCCACTTGGCTTAAGAGGAGAGAAATTGCCCGTGGACGTGAAGAATCCAAGGTCTTCCGTCCGAAGATTCGGCTCCTCAAGGCTCATCATGGCACCAGACAAGAAGGCGTCCTGATAGTCATCCTTGAGGAGACTGAGCAGATTGAAGGTACGGATAAAGCTCTCGGGCAGAACCGAGACGTCATCGTCCATCAGCAATACGTGGGTTGCTTTTGGCGACTGCTCCATCGCCAGAATCATTCCATATGCAAACCCACCAGAGCCGCCGACGTTAGGATTCTGGTGAATCACGATCCTATTCGAATCGCCATCTTCAGCTGGCAACGTTCTGCCGTTGTCAACAACATGGAGGGTTAAATGATTCGCGATAGGCTCGTCCGAAGACAAAACCCCATCACGAATCAGACGAATATTCTTTCTGATATAGTCTTCTTTTTTAAACGTCGTACTCGCAATCGCCAACTCGACATTTCGGATTGCTGACCGGTCAACATCGGTAAAGTAATACGCGTTACGTAAGCATACTTCGCCCGACGTCTTAATCGAAAAAGCATGGAGAACTTCGAACTCAATTGGATTCAACTGGATATCAAGAGAGACCCATTCGTCTGACGCCCGGGCTTCGCGCTCACCGTCAATTACAATTTGCGAGTCCAGATCGTAGGAATTCGCAAAACGCTGGCAGAGCTTAAACGATGACCCCTTGTATTCAAGATGCAGGTAGAACGTTTTTGCGACGGTATACTCAATCCACTTAGTAATTGAAAGAGCGTTGAAGTAAGTAGTGAAATCAAATTCTCCACAGCACAGCGCAAGTGAGTTATCTACGAACTGAAAGCTCGACGTTCCAGAAACTGTCTTATATAGCATGGAAGGATAGTTCTCGAAAACGGAATCCCCCCCAAGCAGACAGTTTGCAAGTTTGAATCTCATTTGTCCTCCAAAGCGCATCCTCATTGAAATGCGAGTCAGATGCCAATTAAGCCAGTGGTCATTAATACCAGCACCACTTAATGCAACCTCGCATTTATAACAAACCATTTTATAGGGTGAGGCCGCGCAAAATCCGGGAGAAAAAAGACTCATCGCCAAGCCTTGCAGCTCAGCTGCGTCTTACTGAGACTCAATCGTTTATTAGTAGTAGAGCATCTACCACCTTATTGGACTATGAGTCCTAATCGCATAGCCTTTATAAGGCCGTAAGCCGATATAGCCGTATATCTCCCTTGGAGTAGACGAGCTCGAAGCCTGGTGTCTCGGGAGTTATGCTCTGAATTCCAGCCCAATCAGAATCTTTATAGTTAAATGCAAATGTGCTCGCTTCCATTGGGGTGGCACCAGAATCAAGCTGCAAGACATAACGTATATCTAAATCCGCCATCTTTTTCTTAATAGCAGAATTCGAAGTGTAGTCAGCAGCATATTTACTAAAGCACGCATTCCCGTCCGTACCAAATCCTGAACCACAGGTGCGATTCAGGACATTCACGCCACAGGCGGAGTAAAAAAATGCACTTCCGTCCTGAGCGTTGTTCAAAACCAATCCCCCATCTGAAGCTATAGAGGCAATGTCTTTCCCAACGTCAAGCTCCTCTTTATCCAGCATTAGAGTTTCTGACCGGTCATCTCTATGCTGAAAGGTCGATAGAGAATACAAGGATGACAGCGAAGCCCTGGCGAAGCTGATTGCAGAGGGCAAATTGATGCTACCGTACAAGCTCACATCCGGGCCAAAGGAAAACGCGACAAGCAACAAAGCGATTCCGGTTCCCATCGCCTTTGAAGATGCCTTCGTATCTTTCTTGCTCTCAACATAAATTATGACATCGGAATAGATGCATCCAGCTCCAGATGAAAACAGCGGGACCATCGGAATAATCAGCATCGCTGCGATTCGCCTTGAGTCCGTATACCAAAAGCCGCCCAGCAGCTGCTTTAACCAGCCATCAGCAGTGACATCAATGCAGTAAACCAACGCAACTAAGAACGTTGAGGCTATTAACCAAGAAGAGCCCTCTCTTCTCCTGATACACGAAAAGGCGCCAATAACCACAAGAAAGGCAACTATGGGCTGCGAAGGAGACTCTGTAAGCGACAAGCCGAGAACCGCAGAGAAAGCTTGGGATGGGGCCATAAAGGCACACCACGTAAAGCTAACCGTGCCTTTCAGGAACGGAAGGTTATAGCTAATCAGCCAAATGCCCAAGATAATAGCAAGAGTAGCGACAACGACGAGGGACTTCCCTTTCCACGAGAAGGCCTTGAATGGAGGAACGCTAATTGCAGCTTTGATAATGAGCGGAATGGCCAAAATCCCAACTGAAAACAGCGCGCTGGGATGGCAGAGCGACACCGTGGCCAATCCCGCTACGCTCAAACCGAAATAAGACATGTGACTTGCATTGTGCCAATCAGCCAGAGATATAAAAGCGGACAGCACGGCAAGAACGAAAGACAATCCCACCAAATATGTCTGCAATGGGCCAAATATCAGCAAGCCCCACGGGAAGGCATAGAAAACAAACGGAGAAAAAACACCAAACAGTTCTGCTTCCCTATTGCCAGGGAAAGCCGACTTAATGAGCGATCGAGCTGAAAGAGGAAGTACAAGAAATAGAATGTCGAACACAACAATATTTAGCGCTTCTGGTGCGCTGCAGCCAAACATATTCGCCGCAAGCGCAGCTATCGAATGGAGAACCGCTGGATAGTATGAAAGACCCTGGAACAGTTGAGGCGTATCGAGATAAACCGACGAGAGAAGCGGCCCGTAACAATCGGTTTTAGCAAATGAATTGATTAGTGAAAGCGTGTGCGCATTATCGTACTGAGGAATAAACGAGCCCAGGCCATCCAGGTTCTTGACATAAATCCATGTAACAAGAACCAGAGAAACAGCTATGTATAGAGGTACCGTCGAAGAACTCCATGCCCCTCGATTGAAATAATGACGCATATTTGATCGATTTACCCATACGCCCAGAGTGGACAGGACAGTCAAAAGAATTACGTACCCATACCAAGGCACGCGCCATCCCGCCAGCTCAGTCGCTGTCATCGCAATCGTAAGGACGATGATGCTAAACGAAGGAGCGAGCGCAAGAATTAGGTGCGGTTTGGCGTTCAGTCTCGAAAACCAAACCATTCCTGGAACAAAAAGCAGTGCACCCAACAGAAACGCCCAAAGATAAAACAGCAGCCAGCCCAGCAAAATTCCCCGCTCTCTCGGAACTTCCATTTCTATTCATATGCAGTATCTTGGCACCAATTCAAACAGCTAGCTACCATAGATATCATGGGACGTATCGAGAGTGATGGATACATCCCTCTCCTCACATTACTCCTCTTGTTTATTGGCGCATTTTCCGACAACGATCAGGACCGATGCCACAACAAAACTCGTCCTATTATTAGCCATAATTCCAGGGGAAGCATTGGGAGTTAGTAAGGATGCTAAATAGGACTGCAGAAGATATTGTCGCCATCAGGCCAGATGAAATAGCTCTTAAAGATGCGCCAATTGCGAGACAGGACTCATCGACCAGAGTAATTCGCTGTGAATCGTTAGAAGCGCTAATCCAAGCAGTTGGGTATTCAAAGCTCCTAAATATCATGACCAAAGAGCGCGATACGCTCGCGTCACGCATAGAGTCCGGCCTCGAAGCGACACGCCGGGGCAGGCGCGGCGAAGGGCTCTCCGACCGCAGCGGCTAGCTGAAAAGGCTGGCAAGGCTCACGCTGCGCTGCTTACGCTAAGCCGCCGTCCGACGAGCACAAGGGCACGATCCGCCAGCCCAGGTGACTTCAACGCCCCGCTTGGTGGGCTAGGTATTAAGTACCAACAGATTGTTTACTACCGGATAGTGACAAATAGAGAGGCCCCCATGTCTCAGCATCCTAACGTAAGGCTGGCCCCAGGGGACGTGAGCTGCTCTGCGGGCGCATTGGCGGCAGCCATGGCGGCTCCGCCATGGCAAGCCCATAACCGACAGGCCGTGCAGACCGCGCGCACTCGTCATGTTCACGCCACCCGAGGCCGAGGACCTCGTCTGCGAGGACACGGCGGACCTGCTGCTTGCACGGGCCGCCGTGACGGGCGTGCGGCCCGTGCGGCCCGTGCGGGGAGCCCACCCCGATGCCACGCATAGTCGGTAAAAACAACGACTTGGCACAGCACCTAGCTCGCAGAACGCTTAAAGTTTAAGGTCGGCCAGGTGCGGATGTCTCATGTCCTTATCAGACAAAACGAGCTTAGAGGCATCAAGAGTATCGTCGCCATCAAACGTGGGCCATTCGATGGCGATATCAGGGTCGTTCCACATGAGCCCGCCCTCGTCATTCGGATGATAGATATCGTCGCACTTGTAGCAGAAGACCGCATAATCGCTCAGCACAAGGAAGCCATGAGCAAAACCACGAGGGATAAAGAACTGACGGTGGTTCTCGGCAGAGAGAATCACGCCCTCCCACTTCCCGTACGTCTTGCTACCGGGACGCAAGTCAACACAGACATCGAACACTCTTCCTTGAACGACCCTGACAAGCTTGCTCTGAGGATGCTCAATCTGAAAATGAAGTCCACGCAGAACCCCCCTTGTGCTGGCAGATTGGTTATCCTGCACGAACTCACAGTCGATACCGCCCACAATAAAGTCAGAACGCTTGTACGTTTCCATGAAGTAGCCACGGGAGTCGCCGTAGCTTTTGACATCAACAACCTTCACGCCCTCAATCGACGTGTCAGTAAAAGAAAAGTTTCCGGACGTAATTTGATTCACCATAGCCAAACACGCAACTCCTCTACTGTCCCTGTGCCTTGTACCTGGCCTCCGTGGCGGCCTTGGCCGGGCGCCACCAGTCCTCGTTGTCGCGGTACCACTCGATGGTCTTCCGCAGGCCCTCGGCGAAGTCCGTGTGCCTGGGCTCCCAGCCCAGCTCGCGGCGCAGCTTCGTGGAGTCGATGGCGTAGCGGCGGTCGTGGCCGGGACGGTCGCGCACCCAGTCGAAGTCGTCCGGGTCCTTGCCCATGGCCTCGAGGATCATGCGCAGGACCGTGATGTTGTTCTGCTCGCCGTCCGCGCCGATGAGGTAGGTCTCCCCCATGCGGCCCCTCGTGAGGATGTCCCACACGGCGGAGGAGTGGTCCTCGGTGTGGATCCAGTCGCGGACGTTCTCGCCCGTGCCGTAGAGCTTCGGGCGCTCGCCGTCGATGACGTTGGTGATCTGGCGGGGGATGAACTTCTCCACGTGCTGGTAGGGGCCGTAGTTGTTCGAGCAGTTGGAGATGGTCGTGCGCAGGCCGTAGGTGCGGGTCCAGGCGCGAACGAGCATGTCGGAGCTGGCCTTGGTGGAGCTGTAGGGGGAGCTGGGGTGGTAGGGCGTCTCCTCGGTGAAGCGCGCCGGGTCGTCCAGGGCCAGGTCTCCGTAGACCTCGTCGGTGCTCACGTGGTGGTAGCGGACGCCGTACTTCCTCACGGCCTCCAGCAGGCGGAAGGTGCCCTCGACGTTGGTTCGCAGGAACGGCTCCGGGTCCGCGATGGAGTTGTCGTTGTGGGACTCCGCCGCGTAGTGGACGATGGCGTCGTGCCCGGGGACGAGCTCGTCGAGCAGGGCCGCGTCGCAGACGTCGCCCACGACGAGCTCCACGCGGTCGGCCGGCAGTCCCGCGATGTTCTCGGGGTTGCCCGCGTAGGTGAGCTTGTCGAGCACGGTCACGTGCACGTCCGGATGGTTGTTCACCACGTAGTGCACGAAGTTGCTGCCGATGAAGCCGCAGCCACCCGTGACGATGATGTTGTGGGGCTCGAATGTGTCTGACACTCCTATCCCCTTTCTGCTTCATCCGCAATTGAAAGTAGGTACTTCCCGTAGTCCGTCTTTTTCAGCCCCTCGCCTAGCAAGCGCAGCTCAGCCGAATCAATAAAACCGCGCCTAAATGCAATCTCCTCCAAACAGGCAATAAAGTAACCTTGGCGGCTTTGCACAGCCTCTACATACTCAGCTGCCTTAAGTAGTCCCCGAGGCGTTCCGGTATCAAGCCAAGCCATGCCTCGACCCATAAGTTCGACTCGAAGCAACCCTGCACTAAGATAGGCATTATTGACACTTGTTATTTCGAGCTCACCTCGCTCCGAAGGCTTCACTGTCGAGGCGATTTCAACAACCTCAGAGTCATAAAAATAGAGTCCCGGAACTGCAAAGTTCGATTTTGGATTCTTGGGCTTTTCTTCAATACTAATAACATTACCCTCAGGATCAAACTCAACGACGCCAAACGAGCGGGGGTCACGAACGGGGTAACCGAACACCACGGCGCCACCGTCCGCCTCAACTCTATTTCGCGCTCTTATCAGAACCTTACTAAGAGCTTGCCCGTGGAACACGTTGTCGCCAAGCACGAGAGCACACGAGTCCCCAGCCAAGAACTCCTTCCCAATCGAAAACGCCTCCGCAAGCCCTCTGGGCTTCTCCTGGACAGCATACGCAAGCTTGATTCCGCAACTAGAGCCATCACCGAGCAGGTCCTCATAGGCCTGCTTGTCGCGCGGTGTCGTTATGACCAGTATTTCTCGGATTCCCGCAAGCATGAGAACTGAAAGCGGGTAATAAATTAGGGGCTTATCATAGACGGGCAAAAGCTGCTTATTAACCGCCTTGGTGATGGGATACAGGCGAGTGCCAGACCCTCCCGCAAGAACAATGCCCTTCACGTTAAACTCCTCTCCGTCCCAGTTCTGACGTAACCGATGCTATCCCTCATCGCTATGCCTAGATGTAATTCCACTAATCCCACGAAGAACATCGACCGCATAGATGCTGAAGATTACGAGCATAGACAAGGCATAGGCATAAGCAGCGCCCGTCATGCCAAACGTGCACACGATTCGCGACGAGATAAAACGCGATACTAGATCGGCAAGAACGTAGGCGCCCATAATAACCCTTTGCCTTCTCATGGTTACAAGAGCGTAGTACATGACGATGTTTGCAGCGTTAAGTCCGCCGCCAATCATAATCACAATAAGAAATGGCCTATATCCACTTAAGTCGATACCATACAGAAACGAAAGCACGGGAATACCCACCACAAACGCCCCGGCACAGCAAACCACGGTTGCCGACGCTACAAGCGCTTCGCACCTGCATATAATGCTTGCAAAACCGCAATGCTCATGTTCCTCCCAGCTCTCGGCCATGGTGGTCAGCATCGGCTTGAACAGAAACCCCGACAGTAAATTAATTACAAGGGCAGGCATAAAGAGCGCAGAGTAAATTGTCTGCATATCCGTCGAAAGGACATTGTGAATTGCTAGTCTCGGGACATTTGTTAGATCGCTTTGAAGGAATGACCCCGCAAACAGAGGAGCACAAGCGAATATGAGGCTCTTGATGTCCGCCATTTCAAAGCTGGGAGTCGGCTTAACCCAAGCAGTCGCCCGCTTAACGTTCAGGGCATAGAGAACAGGTAGGGAGACGACAAATGAAAACAAACACGACATCACGATGTCGTGCGTCGCCACCAGACCCGCGCAGAATACAACGGTCGTGACGACGACACGCAGGAACAGAGCCTTCCCCGCAATGTCGAGTCTTCCAACCCGCTGAAGCGCCCCCTGGAAGACGTCCTCCGCAACATCCAGAATTCTCAACCCACACACACACGTCAAGATCAGCAAATCACGACCAATGCCGTACATGGCAAACCCATAGGCTACAATCGCAAACACCATGATGGAAGTGGTCAAAATCCTCGATCCCAGATATACGGAAAACGAGTATCTGCCCCTTACATCCGTCGCCTGATATGGCCGCATCTCAAAAGCCCCGACTATCTGGAACTGCTGGCCAAGTGCATACGCAAGTGAGAACACGCCTGCACCGCCTGCTCCAAGACATCTCGTTGCAACCATCAACAACATCACGCTTGCCAGCGCGTTTGCAAGGCTACCAAGTGTATTCCAAATGTAATTCTGTCTAATCTGACTGGCGTCTTCCGTTCGCGCCATGCTACTTCTCCACGGCTGAAAGAACGCGTCGAATCTTTGCGGGATCTCCCCAGACGCCAGGCGAGTCATACGGCCTATCGGGGAACGCTCCATATTCGAGGTTAATAGAAAGCCCGTTATCAGCAATAAACTGCTCTACCCTCTCGGCCAAAGTCATGGGCTCACCAGAACAGCAATTAATCGTTCCAACGACCTCATCCTGTAGAGCAACGGCTGCAATCATGCCAGCAAGCTGGTCGACTGTCGTAAAGTCATATTTATTCTTGCCCGTCGTAAACGGGAACGTCGTCTCCCCCGAACGCGCGGCTCGCAACAGTTTGCCAAAAATAGATTGTGATTTCTCATCATCCCCGCAGATATAAAACCCGCGAAGCCACTGGAAACAAAAGCCGCGACGGGTTTGCTCGAGCTCAAGAGCCCTCCTCAGCGCATCCTTTGAGACCCCGTACAGCGACCGGGGATTGCAGGGTGTATTTTCGTCAATGGCGCCTTCCCAATATCCAATTTCATGCATAGTGCCCATGCAGACAATGTGGTCAACCCCGAAGTCGTTCATCTTGCACACAAAGCGATAGTGGGCGGAAAGATCTCCAAGATGGGTGGGGGCATCATGCTTGAACCCATTTCTCCAGGCAAGATGAATGAGTGCGTCGGGGGCTTCTTCAAAAATGGCAGAGCAATCAAGGGAGTCGTCCAGAATATCTGCCCGTTTCCACAGAACATCCGCTTCATCTTCAGAACACGCAAGATCAAGCGCAATCACCCTGGCGCCGGCATCCTTCAGCTTTTCGACAACATGCCTGCCAATGTAACCATTAGCTCCGGTAACGGCAATGAGAGGTTTTGACATCTCGGCTCCTTAATAAAGGCTAAATCTGGTTGCTCTTCTCACTCAAGGCATAGACCCGATTGATAAGGGAAGCAATTGGTCGAGGCCACAGCATGGA
Source organism: Parolsenella catena (assembly GCF_003966955.1). Lineage (GTDB taxonomy): Bacteria > Actinomycetota > Coriobacteriia > Coriobacteriales > Atopobiaceae > Parolsenella > Parolsenella catena. The sequence continues at coordinate 1,360,933 of NZ_AP019367.1, forward strand.
CAGGATTTCCTGGTCCTCACCGCGTCTGATGTTCTCGTGCAAGTTTTTTGTCGTTGCAGAGCCAGAGTATATTCTGTGGCCCATTAGCTTTTCCGGCACATATACAAACCTACCCGGTATTGCCGCGAGATCAACAAGCGTTTTATAGTCGCAACTGTTGATGTACGTCGTGTCAAAAGGCTCTTCCGGAACATTTGGTTTCACATAGGTGATCGCCGGGCAGCACACGGGATTACCGAGTGACAGCATCCTGCGCTTAAAGAACGGGCTACCGTTCATATGGCTATTCAGCATGGGCGCGTTGAGCAGAGACTTGATTGCGAGCAAGGCGTTTTTATCAACCCTGCTCCCATCTCGTATTTCATAGTAATCCGTATAAATAATCTGGGCGCTTCCATCGTCCGCATTGGCAGCATCAAGAATCGCAGAGACGTAGTTCGGCTCATATAAATCGTCCTGGTGAGCAATCGTAACCAGACGCGTGGAGGCGCTACGGTATGCATAATTCCAATCGTCGCCAGCAAGATGAGGATTTGGATTTACCACAAGCCTGAGACCATGCCTTCTGCATACGTCCTTAATGTGATCGTTTGGCGTGGACGTTGAAACCATGAGCTCGCCCACGTCTTGTTGTCCCTCAAGAGAGGAAATCGTATCTTCAAGGAACGGGTTCTCTTTATAAGCACACACGACAAAGGTGTGATCACGCTTAGTAAACAAATCTCCTCCGAAATGCCAACCGCAGCGAAGAGCGCCGCCGCCATCTTTTCGGCAGGAACACGGGAGCTCGGCGAGCCTACTCCTCTCCCGTGCGCTCCAGAAGACAGCGCTCACGTCATTTGCCATAGTCAATTCGCAATTATTATAGTCAGCACAGAATCATCCATAGCCTAATTAGTGTAAGCGAGCGACCATGCCATCAATCATCTCGGAAGACCACAAATCCTTGGAATCCGTATCGCAAGGGAGAGATAACAATCTTGACGTCATCCGCATGATCGCAGCGGTTCTTGTCATCACGAGTCACTCATTTGCTTTGAGATATGGGGCGAGTGGATTTGATTTCGAGCCTCTTTCCGTTTTCACAAAAGACGCGCTCAGCATGGGCGGACTCGCTGTTGGTTTCTTCTTTCTTTATGGTGGCTTCCTTATTGCGCGAAGCGCCGAAAGGCACCCTCGCCGGTTGGGCTTCTTCAAAAGGCGCATTAACAGAATCCTGCCGGAACTAGCAGCAGTTGTATTCACATGCGCCTTCATACTCGGGCCCATTCTTACAGAAGGCAGCATTTCTGCTTACTTCTCGTCTCCCCAAACCTACAAATACCTTCTTAACGCACTGCTTATCCCCGTTCACAACCTGCCCGGAGTATTTGCGAACAACGCGTATCAATACGTTGTCAACGGATCGCTATGGACATTGCCCGTCGAGTTTGTCTGCTACATCCTCGTATATGCGGCATTTCGTACTACAAAGTATCAACGCAGACAATACGCGCTTCTTCTCGTTCCTTGTGCATGCGCATTTGGACTGTATGGAATTGCTCTATATCCAGCCTACTCATCGGTCGTTAGGCCGGTCATCCTATACTTCATCGGAATGACTTGCTATGTCCATAGGAGCAGCATCGTGATCAAACCGCTCCACGCTGGAATCGCCTTTCTTCTTTTCCTAGCCTTATGCCCTCTGGGCCTGGCCGACGTAGCAATGCTAACGTGTTTCCCAATTATTGCCCTCTGGCTTGCGTTTTATTTTGAGGCCCCAAAGCCACGCAAACAATGTCCCGACATTTCCTACAGCCTGTATCTTTGGGGCTGGCCCGTAGGACAAATTCTTGTTGGGCTCATGCCTGGGGTTAGCGTCCCACTGCTCGCAGTCCTGACCGTAGCGCTCGCATCGCTTATGAGCGTTGGGACCATGAAGGCCGTCTCCGCCATCGAGTGCCAACTTCGAGGCACCAAATAGCCCATCAACGACAAGCGCTGGGGCTGCATCGAAAACGCATCCGACACAGCCCCAGCGCTTCCTCATTCTGAATACGAACCAAAATCAAGGCGCACTGGATAATGGTTCTTCCTCTGCTCCTCCGGCGGAAGCTTCATGTAATCGCCGTATTGACGAGTAAGCAGCTTATCCCACTCATGCGGCAGCTTAATATCCCTGCCATCAAATTCGCCATCAACCAAGGGGAATATCTCTTGAAGAGAAAAAGACCAAGTAAGAGGATGACGATCTGAAAAATCGGCAACCAAGCGCGCATCCTCGTCATTTGCGAGCATGGCGCACTTCTCCCACCTGGTCTGAATAAACTGAGGGGAAATCCTAAATAGCGTAAGAAGCCAATGCGCTACTCCGCAAACGAAATAGACAAGGCACTTCTTCGCTCCATCAAACGACACGTATGGCCGAGGGGTGGCGCGCAAAAAGCCAAGCCTCCCCCAAAACCATGTGCCCCGGAGCTGGCGCCGCCTAACTGACTCAACCTCAGACACTCTGTCGAGCGGGAAAATATCAATGCCGATCGATCTAATCCACTCGCACGTCTCAAATGTTTCGGGAACATTGACCGTATCCACCAGCGCAAGATAAGAAAAGGACGACGGATAATTCGCCTGAGTCCTTGAGTTATCGATCCTGTACTTATCCCCCAGTAAAGCCGGGGCCTCCCTTAAGAACTTTTCATAATCGCTGCGCAGCATTGCTACGTCAACGTCATCGTCCCAAGGAATGAAACCCTTATGACGAACTGCGCCGATGCACGTTCCCCCGTAAGCAAAATAACTGATATCCAGTTTTTCGCACGCCTTCGCAAAATCAAAGAGCACCGAAGCTATGGTCCTTTGCAGCTTTCTCAGCTCGTCTATGTTCTCGTACTCCTTAAAAGCCATTGACGCTCCTCTACATAAGCTCAGAAATTATTTCGAGCTCCTAGCCACTAAGAGCGGCCATCCCAGAGCCCATCTGTTCCAACATAATACTGACCAACCCACTGATCTCTTGCCATAGCGCCACTATCAAGAACGTAGTAGCTACCAATCCAGCAAGAACTTTGCATGACACCATTCGCAGCAAGGTAATACCAATTTGCACCGTCCTGCAGCCAGCCAGTCCCCATTGCGCCACTGGTCGGATCAAGGTAATACCAAGAGCCACTCTCTGACGCCCAACCCGTCTTCATCGCCCCCGATTCAGACAACAGATACCAGTTGGGACCAATTTGATTCCAGCCAGTCTGCATCGCACCGGAGCTTTCGAACCAGTACCAGGCGCCAGCGATGTAGTCCCAGCCCGTAGCCATAGCGCCAGATGCCTCAAAAAAGTACCAAGTTCCGTCAACTTGCCTCCAACCGACCGCCATCTTTCCGGCGTCATCAAACCAATACCATGTGCCGCCGATCTTTTGCCAGCCGATCGCCAAACTGCCGTTGGACACGTAGTACCAAGCGTCATTAATCAGACTCCAGCCGGGCCGCAGGCTCACATATCCAACCCACCTGCCATCCGAGGAGAATTCTGAATATTGACCGTCGACGCGTCTCACGCCGACCGCCATTGCGCCAGAGCTATCAAACCAGTACCATGCGCCGTCGATTAATTCCCAACCGGTCCGCATTAATCCATCGGCATCGAAGTAATACCATGCTCCGCTGATGTTCTGCCAGCCGGTCACCCTTAGAGAGTCATCACCAACATATGAATATGAAGAATCTTCTTTAATCCACGAGTTGCGTAACGACCTCGATGAATGGTCGAAGAAAACATAACCATCCGCAACTCGTTGCCAGCCTTCTTGGACAGCACCAGGACGGTTTCCTTCGAATGCCACGTAACATCCCGCATAGCTATTGTGCCAAATGGTCTTCGGGGCCGGATCCATGTTGATCCCCATTCCATTCGGATCAAGTTCAACAACAAAAGCTGGTTTGTTCGCCGCGATGCAGTCGTCGCAGTTAAAGAAAAGAGGCCTGATCCCCTCGAGGGCATTGAGCGTTTGATCCCACAGTAGGTTATAAACACCCGTCTGGAATACGATCTCCGGGGACAAGGTGGCCATGTAGTCCGGTGTATTAGAGTTGGGCCCACCGTGGTGCCCCAGCTTCATGAAATCAATGTGTCCCAGTGTTTGGGCAAGCCTATCTTCATCGCCATCTGAATTGCAGATATCACCCGCAAGATAAGCAATTTTTTCCGCCGCTCGCCACCTTTATGCCTAGGGAAATATAGTTAGCATCTGCCACTCCCGCAGTCTCATAAGATGAATCCGTGTTCACAAGCTCGATATGTGCATTACCGAAATCAAATTCGGGCCTACATACATTCGAGCCGGGCTCCGGATTCTCGGGGGCAGCTTCGTCAAAATCAAGATATAAGTCCGCTCCGACTTCTTTTGCGGCATTTACAAGATCGTCGTAGACATACTGGTTATCCCAAAGGCCCCAAGGCGAAGTCAGGTAGCTATCATCGTACCGCGGCGTATATACCTTGCTTGGCTTGTACTTACGAATAATCAACCCCGCATTGCCAATATGGTCGCTGTGTGGATGCGTGCCGATATAGAAGTCGAAATTGTCTTCAGTTACGCCAAGAGAATCCAGATATGAAAGAACTTTGTCTTCGACTCCATGTCCGATCGTAGTTCCGGCCCTAAACGGATGGCGAGGATTAGAGCCATCTGGATAGTCGCTGCTCTCACCGGAATCGACCATCCCAAAGCGGCCGTTACTCTCAATGATAATTGCGTCTCCTCCGGCACACGAAAGGTCCAGGCTACCCCCAGCAAAAGGCAACACGTGAATCCTTGTCACGCCCTCCTCGGCAGAGGCAACGCGTGGCATCGCCAGGATGGAAAGGACTAGCAGAACAAACACAGCAAGCACCATCTCACAGAAAGACAGGATGCGCTTGGTTTTGAAATAAGCGTTAGCAGGCGCCACCAAAAACTCCTTCGCCATTAATTGCTCAGCAAATTATAGGTACAGAGGGCAATCAAATTTGACGGATCTCGAGAGAGCATTGCGAGAGAAATGGAAACTAAACAGTAGTTCAGTTTTGTGATGTGCTAGATTATAATTGAACGCATAGCCTACTTACATCCATTGGCACAAACCTTTGGATATGTCCTAGGGAGCATCATGCTCGATAAAAAATCATTCACCGTTCTCAACGCCCTTCGTCAGACCCCGGGCACCAGCCAGCGCGATATCGCAGCTTCCTCTGGACTTTCGCTCGGCACCGTCAACGCGGCAATGAAGGCCACCATCAAGGCCGGACTCGTTCAAGATGGAACTCTCACAAGCGCCGGCCTCCAGGCGCTCGCGCCCCACAAGGTCGAAAACGCCGTCATCATGGCCGCCGGCCTCTCCTCTCGCTTTGCCCCCATCTCGTATGAGAAGCCCAAGGGCCTGCTCAAAGTTCGCGGAGAGGTCCTCATCGAGCGCCAGATCGAACAGCTCCTCGAAGCAGGCATTACGGATATCACCGTGGTCGTGGGCTACAAGAAGGAGTACTTCTTCTACCTCCGCCAGAAATACGGTGTCAATATCGTCAACAATGACGAGTACGTCTCTCGCAACAACAACGGCTCGCTTTATCGAGTCCGCGAAAAGCTCGGCAATACCTACGTCTGCTCCAGCGACGATTACTTTACCGAGAACCCGTTTGAGCCTTATGTCTACAAGGCCTACTACTCCGCGCAGTACGCCGCGGGCGACACTAAGGAATGGTGCATCACCACGGGTGCTCAGGACCGAATCACCAAGGTCGTTGTCGGAGGCTCAAACTCTTGGTACATGCTCGGGCATGTCTACTTTGACCGCACGTTCTCGAAGCGCTTTGCCGAAATTCTCGAAAGCGAGTACAACGACCCGGAGACCGTCGACAAACTGTGGGAAGACCTCTACATCGACCACATCAAGGAACTCGATATGACGATGCGCCCCTACCCCGCTGGCGTCATCAACGAGTTTGACTCTCTTGACGAACTTCGCGCCTTTGACCCGCATTTCCTTGAGAACGTCGACTCTGAAATCTTTGACAACATCACGGAAATCCTTGGGTGCACCAAGGCGGAGATTCATGATGTCTACCCCCTCAAGCAGAGTCTTACGAATCTCAGCTGCCACTTTGCCACCAACGATGGCGAGTATGTCTATCGTCATCCCGGCGTAGGCACAGAGCTGCTCGTTAACCGAGCTAGCGAATATGCAGCGCTCAAGAAGGCCAAGGAGCTTGGCCTTGACGACACGTTCATCCACGAGGATCCCGAACGCGGTTGGAAGATCTCGAAGTTCGTGACGAATGCGAAGCAACCGGATCCGCACGATCAGACTCAGATGGCTCGCATGATGCGGATCTGCCGCACCCTCCATGAGTCAGGCGCAAGCGTTGAGACAGAGTTTGACTTCTACAAGGAGGCAAAGCGCTATGAGTCCCTGCTCCTTGAGAAGGGACCCATCGACATCCCTGGCTACTGGGATCTTGCAGGTAAGGTCGACCAACTCGAGAAATTTGTCATTGCCGACGAAGCACCCAAATGTCTCTGCCATAACGACTTCTTTTATCTCAACTTCCTTATCGACGAGTCTGACAAGTACTACCTCATCGACTGGGAGTATGCAGGCATGAGCGACTACGCCAACGACTTTGGCACTTGTTGCGTTTGCTGCGAGCTCAAACCGAACGAAGTAGATGCCGCACTCGATGCTTATTTTGGCCGCCCCGCCACAAACGCAGAGCGCACCCACAACTATGCCCACATCGCACTCGCAGGCTGGTGCTGGTATCTCTGGGCGCTTCTGAAGGAAGCCGAGGGCGACTTCGTTGGCGAATGGCTCTACATCTACTACAACTACGGCACCGAGTACCTTACGAAGGCTCTCGCTCTCTACAAGGAGGACTAGCGATGAAGTTCGGATTATTCAGCGGAATTCTCTGGGGCCTCGACACGGTAGTGCTTGGTATCGCCCTCTCAATGAGCCCTTACATCGGTACGGCAGAGGCCGTTGCCTGCGCCGCAATTGCGAGCTCGTTTCTTCACGATGCGGCATGCGCTTTCTGGCTTGCTATCTACATGGGCGTCCGTGGGCGCTTCAAGGACACGCTCGCGGCGCTTAAGACCAAAAGCGGCCTCATCGTTGTTGCGGGTGCCCTGCTCGGCGGCCCCATCGGCATGACGGGCTACGTCCTTGCAATCAACAACATCGGTCCGGCCTACACGGCCATCATCTCTGCCTTCTACCCCGCACTCGGCGCTTTCCTCTCATTCGTCCTTCTCAAGGAGAAGATGAGCGCCAAGCAGATTGCCGCGCTTGTCGTTGCTTTGCTCGGTGTCATGGCAACTGGATACATCTCTGCCGGCGATGCCGAAATGGGCAATACCGCGCTCGGCCTCGCAGGTGCTGTGCTGGCCGTGATTGGCTGGGGCTCCGAAGCCGTTCTCTGCGCCTGGGGCATGAAGGACGATGCCGTTGACAACGAGACCGCACTCCAGATTCGCGAAACGTCCTCCGCGCTCGTCTATGCAATCGTCGTGCTCCCGCTTTTTGGCGCATGGGGCTTCACGGCAACCGCGATACCCAGCCTCGCCACTAGCGTAGTCGCACTTTCCGGACTTGCCGGCGCGGCCTCGTACCTCTTCTACTACAAGGGGATCTCGGTCATTGGCGCCGCAAAGGCAATGGCGCTGAACATCTCGTACTCGGCCTGGGCAGTAGTCTTCGGCTTCATTCTCCAAGGTACCGTGCCGAGCGTTGCGACCATTTTCTTCTGTGTTCTCATCCTCGTGGGCACCGTCCTTGCCGCGTCGGACTGGAACGAGCTGTTCGGCCGCAAGGCGGCATAGTCAGCGAGCAATTTCATGGCAAATTTTTAGGGCCGCCCTCGCGCGAGGACGGCCCTAAATCAATGCTAGTGATATGTTTTTGCCGACTTAAACGAACGGCCGCAGAACACCTCGAATATCAGACCTATATGTCGCCGAAGCTATACGCGTACCCAAGCGAGGGCTTGCCGCCTCAATGATTCGGCCGTTGCCGATGTAAATGGCAACATGGCCCGAGTAGCAAACGATATCACCTCTCTGTGCCTGCGAAAAATCAAGGTGAAGGAACCCGCTATAGTTCCAAAGGTCGTTGGCATAGTGGTCATGCCCTGGCGTGAAGTAGTGATCATAGGGGTTCATCGGGAACGTATCGACCCCGCACGCATATAGGCACTGGAGCACGAGGCCAGCACAGTCAACGCCAACGCCAGGTGCGCAAGCATAGTCCCAAATATAAGGTGTACCAAGGTACTCATACGCTCGCCCAACGAACGCATTGATACAGTCCTCGCGGGTAGCGTCAACCGATATGCGTGACGGCGTTGCATAGGCAAACTTACCAGAGCTATAGCTTGGCAGCGTCACGTTCCAGGAGCTTACCTGTGGATACTGAGAGGGATTCTGCCAGCCGACCTTGTCACACGTACCGTCAGTCCAGAAATAGCGACGATATCCGTCAATGTAGCGGGCACCCGTTGCCATACGGCCGCTTCCGTCAAGCCAGTAGTACTTTCCGCCCAGCTCGAGCCAGCCCGTTTTCATTGTTCCGTCGCTGTTCATGTAGTACCAGGCGTCATTTGGGACCCGCACCCACCCGGTTGCCATTGCTCCATCATCGCGGAGCCAATACCAAGAGCCGCCATCCGAAAGCCAGCCCGTCTTCATCACATATGTCATCGGATCGAAGTAATACTGCTGGCCGTCAATCAATATCCAGCCCGAGCTGAGCTTGCCCTCCGCATCCGCGTAGAACCGAGACCCGCCAAGGTCAATCCAGCCAGAGGCAAGAGAGCCATCCCCCAACGTCAGCACACCGTCACGAAGCGTCAGCGCAGAGAGCGAGCCATCGCTAGATGCCCAGCTCTTAGAGCCATCTTCGTTGTCAACCCATGCGTTTCGGGCAACGCCAGAGCCGGCATCAATCTGATACGCCTTTCCATCGATTTCGATACGCCCCAGCTTCGCCGGATGTCTTGTTCCCACGGTTTCGGAGCTAATAGTGCTCGGATCAAAGTAAAAACGACCGGACGGGGTGTCCACCCATCCAGAAACGCACAGTCCGGAGCCATTAAGCCAGTACTTGCTTCCGTTGTCGTCCAACAAAGTAGAGGAAAGCATCCCACCGGAGCCAGACAGGTAGTAGCTACCGTCTCGGAAATCAAGCCAACCGGTCAGCATCTTGGCAGTAGTTGGGTCCATCCAGTACCAAGAGCCGCCTATGAACTGCCAACCCATGAGGAGTCTGCCATCATTGCTGCTGGGCGTTGCGTAGTACCAGCATTGATTGGCATCGTCCCATGCCCAGCCAGTTGCCATGGCACCCGAGGAAGTCAAGAAGTACTTGGAATCCCCAAGGCTAAGAACGCCGGTTCTCATCGCATAGTCTGACCAGTCCATCCAGTACCAGGCCCCGTTAATCCAACGCCAGCCGGCTTGAAGGGCACCAGAGGAGCTGGCAAGATACCATCTCCCATTGACCAAGCACCAGCCTGAGCTCCCCATGCCACAGGAAGAGTCAAAGACGTAGCTCTCGGAGCCAACCTGGGCTACCTCGTTCTGGGCGGCAGCACCAGAGCCGCCAAGCCAATACCAAATACCACCTTGGTAGAGCCAGCCTGTAGCCATGGTGCCATTGGAATAGAGATAGTACCAGCATCCGTCAACATACTGCCAACCGGTGAGCATGGCCCCAGACGGACTCATGCAGTACCAGGCGCCGCCATCCCAGACCCAGCCGGTTGCCATTTTGCCATCAGTGGGGTTCAGCCAATACCAGTTACCGTTAATCCAGTGCCAGCCGGTCTGCAGCGCGCCTTGAGAAGCCCAGTACCACTCAGCATCATCCAGCACCCAGCCATCCGCATAGCCGAGCCACTTTCCCTGTCCATCAAATCGAGACCAGCGTCCCTCGGCAAATGCCTGGTTTATAGCCATCTTGCCCGAAGTCACATCGAACCAGTACCATGCGCCGTCAAGCAGCTGCCAGCCAGTCTGCATGACCCCTGAGCCAGGAGAAAAGTAATAACGTGCCCCCATCGATATCTTGGAACCCCGTGAGCACGGCTCCATCGGAAGAGAAACGGTAACGGGCACCGTTTAGTTCAAGCCACTCGTCTTTTAGAGGTGCACCGTCCTTCCAATATTCACGGCCGGCATCCGTGTCAACCCAGCCGTCAGGCGTTGACGGCGCCTCGGATACCCCAGTTGAGGTGACAGGGTCATCCGCTGACGAGGTAGTTGGCCCAGCAACTGCAGACGGAGCCTCATCGCTCGCACTCATAGTTACCAGCGAAGCGTCTGCTCCGTTCTCGATGCCAGGCACGTCATCCGTTGTCACCTGCCCAGCAAGCGCCGGAACAGGACGGATGAGAGCCGCCATCATCAGTCCGGCCACCATGGGAAATGCAGCTTTCTTAAATCTCACTATTGTCCTCCCACCTTGGGCAACCCAACGCAGCCACTGAAGGCCGAAACTACTCCGCTAAATCAAAAACATATTAGCAACTTAGGCTCCTCCTCCCTTAAGAGAATCTGAAAGGAATAGACTTTACCTGCAAAAAAGGGGGGAATGGAAGGGACAGTATGAACAGAGCACAACGATTGCTAGCGCTAGGCTCATGCCTTGCGCTCTGCGCTTCTGCGGCAGTGGCAATTCCAAACACCGCGTCAGCAGAAACCGTCGCGAACTTGCCTCAGCCCGCTTCGGAAACGATCGAGACTCCCTCTCCAGAAGAGAACAAGGCCCAAAGCGACAGCGTAACGGCAAGCGCTGAAGCCGAGGGCGAGACGCCCACATCGGCGACCGAAAGGGAGCCCGTTGCCGAAGAAGTACCAGACGGTTGGCACGGCGGCACCGGATCCCTCTGGTATCAGCAGGACGGAGAGAGGCTAACCAATCGTTGGTTATACGACAACGGAAGCTGGTTCTACTTCTCTGAGGAGGGAGTTGCCCTCACCGGCGTTCAGAAGATTGACGGCTCTCTTTACTGCTTCGATAACGATGGCCGCATGCAGGCTGGCTGGACGCTCTGTGATGGCACCTGGTATCACGCCAAGTCCTCTGGAGCTCTCGACATCGGCTGGCTTTACACGGGCGGGAGCTGGTATCTTCTCGCCGATGACGGCTCGATGTTGACCGGGATCCAAGAGATTAACGGCAGCAGCTACCTCCTCCAGGCCAACGGAGCCATGGCCACGGGCTGGGGCGTCGACCCCGCGTCGGGTCGCTGGTGCTTCGCAGACGCCTCGGGTTGTCTCAAGACCGGTTGGCAATATATAAGCGGCACGTGGTACCTGATCGGTGACGACCACCTTATGCTGACGGGCCTCCAAACGCGCGGCGATGCAGCCTACTATCTGCAAGATTCGGGCGCCATGGCAACCGGTTGGGCGTGGGACTCATCCAGTATGTCCTGGTACCTCGCCAATGGCTCGGGCGCGCTCGCATCCGGTTGGCAGCGGGTTAGCGGCAGCTGGTACTGGCTCGACCCGCAGTCAAAGGCCATGGGCACGGGATGGCTCAATCTTGATGGTGCAAGGTATCACCTCTCCGGATCCGGAGCCATGGACACCGGGTGGCTGCTCGATGCTAGAAGCTGGTACTGGCTTGATCCCTCCGTCGGAAACATGCGCACCGACTGGCAGAGGGTTGGTGGTAGCTGGTACTTCATGGACGAGGCAGACGGTAGGATGCACACTGGCCTGCTCAACCTTAGTAGCGCCAAGTACTACATGACGCCCTCGGGCACCATGGCAACGGGCTGGGCCTATGATGAGAGCAGCTCATGTTGGTATCTCGCCTCAAGTGACAGCTCGGACGGACGCCTGCTCACTGGATGGCAGAAGGTTGGTTCAACCTGGTACTATCTGCGCCCAGACAATGCTCAAATGTTCACCGGCTGGTACCAAGAGGGTGACGCCCTTTATTTCCTCAAGTCATCCGGCGCGATGGCCGCAAATGAATGGGTCGATTACATCGGCGACACAAGGCTCTACATGAGCGCCGATGGCCATGCAACGTTCGAAATGCGGAATGGCCTTATCTACAAGAACCGCAATTCGGACGAGCTTGCATCGGGTTGGGTAAGGCAGGACGACTCCTGGCTGTACATCAATCAAGATGGATCCCTGGCTAAGGGATGGCTCAACCTCAACGAGACTTGGTACTATCTCGACCCGAATAATGGCACCATGCGCACCGGCTGGGTCTTGGTCGATGGCCTGTGGTACTGGCTTGACTCCTCTGGCGCAATGGCCACCGGCTGGACAAATATCGGCTCTTCGCGCTGGCAGCTCGATGATTACACCGGGGCACTCCACGAGCCCGAGCAGGCACCTTCGACCGACCTCCAGAGAAGAATCGTAGAGGCTGCTGGAGTCACCCCTAGCCCGGGAGGCGGACTTTGCGCTATGTGGGTCAGCCAAGTCTTCTCCCGTGCGGGCCTCGGGTATCCAGAGGGCAACGCCTGCGATATGTTCTGGCAGTGGTGCAGCCGCTCCGACCTTCGTGAGCTCAAGGTTGGCATGATCGTTGCCATCCCATCCCACACCCATACCTATCTCGGTGGCATCTATGGGCATGTCTGCATCTATATCGGCGGGGGCATGATCATGGACAATGTTGGCTATGTCCGCACCATGCCGCTCAACGACTGGCTCGAGTACTACACAACCACGCACAGCCCCAAGTGGGGGTGGTGCAACAACCAGCCGCTTTCTTAATTGTCCTCCCGCTCCCCAATCGGGATAGACTTTGAAAAGCAAGGATCCTAGACGTTACTCGAAAGGAGCAAGATGAGCACCACAAGCAGAAAGGCAGCTGCCTTTATCGCCGCCTTGGCTCTCGGCGGCTCGCTGAGCGTAGCATCGGTGGCAGTTCCTCGCCTTGCGTGGGCAGATGATGCTATATCCACAGAGTCAGCTGCCCCTACCGACGAGGTGAGCGCCGCAGGCAATCAAGAGCCCGAGGCCCCCGCTTCCGACGTCCCCGAAGAGCCCGTAGAACAGCCCAAGCAGGGTTGGCAGAACGAGGACGGGACAAGGCGCTACTACGACGAGAATGGCTCGATTCACAAGGGCTGGCTCCATCTTGACGGCGCCTGGTACTGGCTCAACGAGACCACCGGAAACATGGCCACGGGTTGGCAGTACGTAAACGGCTCCTGGTATTGGCTCGACCCCGTATCCGGCGTGATGGCAACAGACCGCACGGATTGCAACGGAAGCTGGTCGGACTTCTCCGCGTCGGGAGCATGGAGCGGCTATGCCAGCGGCTGGGACCTGAGGGATGGCGCCTGGCACTGGCTTGAGAACGGCGGACAGCTCGCACGCGGGTGGAGATACGTCAACGGCTCCTGGTACTGGATGGACGATTCCGGCGCCATGCGCACCGGCTGGGTCAGCATCAGCGGATCCCGTTATCATCTCTCAGCCTCCGGCGCCATGGACTCCGGTTGGCTTCTGGATGGTGGAAACTGGTATTGGCTCGACCAGTCAAACGGCGACATGCGAACCGACTGGCAGTGGATTGGCGGACGCTGGTACTGGGCAGACCCCGAAACGGGTATCTGCGCCCAGAACGAGACCAGGGAAATCGGTCCGGAGCTCTACGCTTTTGATTCCTCGTGTGCGATGGGCCAGAGTGGATGGGTGCTCGCCAACAATACGTGGTACTGGGCTGGACAGTCTGGCGCCCTTGAAAGCGGCTGGCATTATGTTGGCGGATCCTGGTATTGGATGGACCACCAGTCCAAGGCCATGGCGACCGGTCTCCTCGATTTCAATGGAACGAAGTACTACATGATGCCCTCGGGCGCCATGGCGACCGGTTGGGCCTATGACCAGACTGAAAATTGCTGGTATTACGCTACCAACTCCTCTTCTGATGGCCACCTTCTCACCGGCTGGCAATGGATTGACGGCGCCTGGTATTGGATGGACAGCACCACCGCCAAAATGCAAACCGGTTGGCTGAGCGTTGGCGGTAAGACATACCACCTCTCCAACTCTGGCTCCATGGACAGCTCTTGCTGGATCGACGATAGCGATGGCAGCTCTTCTCTGCTTGGCAGTGACGGCGCTCTGACGACGAAGATCGTCGATAACAAGGTCACCATGTACAACGGCTCCGACGGCTCCAAGCCCTCCGACGGTCTTACCCAGATTGGCGGTGCCTGGTTCTACCTCATTGATAGCACAATCCAGCACGGCGCTATCGACATTGATGGCACAACCCACCTCTTTGACGAGAAGACGGGCAGGGCAGTTACCGGCTGGCACACGGACGAGAACGGCGCTCGTTATCACTATGACGAGAAGGGCGTAAAGCAGGTCGACTGCTGGGTTCTCGATGGCTCATGGTATCTCCTGGGCCAGGATGGCAGCCCGCTAACGGGATGGCAGAACCGGGGAGGTGCCTACTACTATCTCGACCCGTCTTCTGGGGCCATGAAGACCGGCTGGCTTAAGACCGACGGCGATTGGTACTGGCTCGATACAACGAGCGGCGCTATGAAGACCGGCTGGGTCTGGGATGGCGCCAATTGGTACTACATGAACGCTAGTGGCAGGATGCAGACCGGCTGGCTCAATCTGAGCGGAACCTGGTATTGGCTTGACACCACGAGCGGTGCCATGGGCACCGGTTGGATCTGGGATGGCGGCGCATACTACTTCTGCGCTTCCGACGGGCACTGGATTGACGTCAACGTTCAGTGGCAGGACATGTTCAATTGGGCACAGGACTACTCAAGCGCAACGAACTACCTCATCCTCGTAGACACCCAGAACTGCAGGGTAGGCATCTACTATGGCCGCTATGGCGCATGGGCGCCTGTAAAGGAGTTCATCTGCTCCCCCGGCGCTCCTTCGACGCCAACCGTGAAGGGCCAGTTTACGGTTCAGGACAAGGGCTACGTCTTTGGCCATGGCTACAGCTGCTACTACTACACGCAGTTCTATATCGATTACCTGTTCCACTCCGTTCTGTACTATCAGGACACTTTCCGAATTCAGGACGGACGCCTTGGCCAGCACCTCTCCCATGGATGCGTCCGCCTTGCAATCGACAATGCCAAGTGGATCTACGACAACATTCCACGCGGAACTAAGGTTGTTGTCTGGTAGAGCCCAGAGAGCATAATTGTTGACGACCCTGTTGAAGAAATCCAACAGGGTCGTTTTCGTTTAGGCAGGCCCTTATAATGTAAAAATCGCAGCTATGAAATGGAGCTCAAATGATGAATAGTAAGGCTGCTTTTTTCCTCAAGCACCTGCCAGCGCTGCTTGTTCTTACCCTCTTCCTTGCAGCCCCTGTCAGCGCCAGGGCAGACACCCTATCTGACCTCTATGGAACGACACACGACCGCAGCGAGGTTATTGAAGCCGGCGAGGCCGATGACCCCAATGCCGAGCCGGACGATTTATCAGATAATGATGTCCAGACCTATTCGCTGGACGACAGCTCTGACATCGCTTTGTATAGCGAGCAAACCCAGTCCGTCTCGCCACGGTACGTTTCATCCGAGATGCTCTACTTTTGCAAATGGGAGAGCGGGCAAAACTATAACCAGGGCCTTAGCTGGGGCGATGGATACCATGCAATGGGCTACTTCCAGTTTGACAACCGCCATGACCTTGGTTCATTCCTAAAGGCAGTCTATGACTATAATCCGTCTAAATACTCAGCGCTTGCAATCATAGGGAGCCGCTATAACTGGGACGTGGACGGTGAAACGCGTAGTGGCGGCTCCTTCACGCAACTCGGCAATGACCTCAATCAGGCCTGGCATGGCGCCTATGCCGCAGATTCCAGCGAGTTCTCGGCACTTCAAAATGATTGGGCCTACACGCAGTACTTTGACGGACCTGTCGGCATTCGCGGAAGCCTGCGAGCAATGGGGATCAATATCGACAACCGCTCAGACAGCGTGAAGAGCCTCGTATGGGGCATGGCAAATCTGTTTGGGCAAGGTGGGGGCAGCACCTACGTTTCCCGCGGACTCTACTATGGTGCCAATTGGTTCATCAAGAACTCCGGCGTCAACGGCGCTATGGATGATGGGCAATTTGTTGAAACGCTCTGCGATTACGTTATCAATAATGTCGCCCGACGCTATCCGTCTCAGCCTGAGTACTGGCAGGGTTGGCAGAATCGCTATAAGGATGAAAAGGCCCATTACCTCTCCGTAATCAGACGATGGGTTTACGAAAGCGGAACCTGGTACCTTGAGACTGTGTCCGGAGGAGTTAGAGCCAAGGGCTGGGCATACGTCAATGGCTCCTGGTATTACCTCGATCCCAATTCGGGCGCCATGAGAACTGGATGGGTCCTTGTTGATGGCTACTGGTACTGGTTGGATTCTTCCGGTGCCATGAAGACGGGTTGGCTACTTCTTGGAGGAACATGGTACTGGCTGAACAGCTCTGGAGTCATGGCCACCGGATGGCAGATCATCGGTAGCTCCTGGTACTGGTTCAACCCCTCTTCTGGCGCCATGACCGCATCGAGGACCCTTATCGACGGGCTCTGGTCAGACTTCGCAAGCGGCGGCTCGTGGATTGGGTATTCCTCTGGCTGGGATACGAGAGATGGGGCCAAGTACTGGCTGGAAAACGGCTCAAGAGCAGCCGGCTGGCGTCAGATAAGCGGCAATTGGTATTGGTTCGATCAGAGCGGCAAGGCTGCAATTAACGGGACCGTCTCCTTCGGTTCATCGGCTTACGCGTTTGATAGCGACGGTCGCATGGGAGAGGCGGGGTGGTGTTTTGCAAATGGCACTTGGTATCTCGCATCAGAATCCGGCGTGCTCGTAAATGGCTGGCAGCGAGTCGGAGGTGTTTGGTATTGGCTTGACAGATCAACTTATGCCATGAAGACAGGCTGGTGTCTCCTTGGGAGCACCTGGTACCATCTCTCCTCTTCCGGCTCTATGGACACCGGCTGGCTCCTCGATGGCAACGCCTGGTATTGGCTAGAGCCCTCGAATGGTGACATGAAAACTGGGTGGCAGTACATCGGAGGAGTTTGGTATTACCTCACCCCCAACGGAGGAGCCATGCAAACGGGCTGGATCCTTGATGGGAAGACCTGGTACTTCCTTGATGGCAGCGGCGCTATGCAATCTTCACGTTGGGTTGGCAACTACTACCTTCTTTCCAGCGGCGCCATGGCAACAAGCCAGTGGATAGGTCCCTATTACGTTGACAGCAGCGGGCGCTGGGTACCTGGGGCATAGTCGGTCCTCTTTTCAAGCAAGCGGCGGCGGATGTAGCTCCATCCGCCGCCGCTTTGTCTTAGTCCATCTGAGCGCAGTTTCTACACTGCCGCTTCGCGCCAGATGCTAGCACCGATTGAAGCGTCGGATACGTTTGATAGTTCGATACAGATCCCATGGTCCTGCACCAGTGATTGTGATAGACATCGCTGTTTCCAACTCGATAATAAGGTCCTTGCCCATAGCCCGGAATCCAGGCACCGTCAGAGCCTACATAGTAGGGCCCAATCCATTGATTGGTCGCCATTGCCCCGGAGCCAGAAAGATAGTAGTTCCCCACCCAAGCATTAGAAGCCATGGGCCCCGAGTCGTAGAAGTAATACCAGGTGCCACCGATAACCTGCCAGCCCTTGGCCATCGAGCCATTGCCAAAGAAGTAATACCACGTGCCACCAACGAGCTGCCAGCCGGTTTGCATAGCGCCGGAGCCTTCCATGTGATACCAGGCTCCACCCGTGCTAATCCACCCAGTCTGCATGAGACCAGAAGAGTCCAGGAAGTACCAGCTTCCGCAATATGAAAGCCACCCAGTCTGCATAGCTCCGGATTGGTTCAGATAATACCAAGCACCATTGAGATCCAGCCATCCGGAAGCCATGGCCCCACTGGCTCCCAAGTAGTACCAATTCCCAAGCCACTTCCAGCCGGTGACCATCGCGCCGGACGGCTCGAGATAGAACCACTGCCCAGAGACAGACTGCCAGCCCGTTTTCATCGCTCCAGACGGGTCGAGGTAGTAGCGAGCCCCACCATCATCAAGCCATCCGGTCTTCATGGCTCCGGTCGACAGGTCGAGGTAGTACCAGCTTCCATTGACATAAGCCCATCCTCGACAGGCCTGGCCGGTAGAGTCGCAATAATACCAAGTCCCGTTATCTAGATTCCATCCGGGGTGACCCGAGGTAAAGCCTTTGGGGCGATATGACGCGCTTACACTAAACGCAGCTGCACTTGCTTCAAATCTAACGTCAACTTCACTGGAACTCGTTTCCCACCTCATTTCATTGAGCTCGCTAGCCACGATCCCGTTGATGATTCCCGAGATACTCTCTGAATCGTTTGCATTTGTAGCGGCAACGCTAAACGAGGTCTCCTTCGCATCAAGATGCTGCTGAATCTCCGGTGCATAGGCGTCCGCCCACTTCTGGGCCTCACCGTTACGCACGAAGTAGTTATTCGCAAGCGTCGTCTCGTGGGCTCCATACGTGGAGCCATCCGAGCCCTTCCATTTGCCATGCGCAATGGCCATAAGATCATCGTTCAGGCCAAAGTAGAGATGCCTTTGGTCAAAGCCATACCAGTTATCGCTCGTGTCATCCCACGTGCAATCGACCTGGCACCACTCGTCATCAATCTTCACGGCGTTCCAGGTATGGCCGTCACCGGCATCGCGGGTCTCCTCATTCTCGATGCCTGCAGTCGCAAGAAGCTTGGAATAGGCCTCCTCATACGCCTGGCACGTACCCGTCCCTCGGCAAAGCGCACTCTCGGCGCTGCTCCACGTCAAGGAATTGTCATATTCCAGCTGCTCAAGCAGCCAGTCATGGAGCCAGAGAGCCTTCTCGTACTCGGAGCCATCGGTCTCGGCATTGCACTGCGCAACGGCCTTGGCAACACGATTAGAGACTGAAGGATAGTTCGAATCGGAGACCTTTACAGACACGGTCTTGCGAAGATACAGGCCCGTGTTCGCCATGTCCATGACCTGGAACTGGAACTGGTAGGCTCCAGAGGCCATCGGCGTGAACTGATAGTCCGTCTCGGCCTGAACTCCCGTACAGCCAGGCATGTGAGCCGGGTCCATGACAGAGTCGTAGCTTCCATCAGTGTCGAAATAAAACGGCGCGGACATGTAGTACTTGTACTGGCCGCTCCCGCCGCTCGCTGAGACGTGGAGTGTCAAGGGCTGCCCCGCTACGGGATCGTTATACGAGACCGCAAGAGTGATGTCCCCTGCCGTCTCTGACTCGACATGCGCATGGCCGCCTTCTCCAGCAAACGCCGGACTTGCAAAGGCGCAAACCCCAGCAATTGCCACAAACAGAGCGGCAATTATCCCGAAGAGTCGCTTTCTCATATGTTCCTCTTCCAACCAGATATAAATAAGGAGTGCCACCCCCTAGACAGGAATGGCACTCCTCAAATTAGCACGTATCAGGTTGTTTTAAGACGCGAGCGGCGCTCTTGTCCTCAAACGGTTTCGGCGTCTATTTAATATCTTTAAGAGCAATCTCCTGCGCCAACGTCGTCAGCTTTCTACGAAGAGTAACGACATTCTCCTGAAGCCTAAACAGCCTCCACAGCAGGATTGCGATAACGGCAAGGAACACGAAGTTCGAGGCCGACTGAAAGCCTAGGAGGTCAGCTATCACATACACAAGCTGAGGAAAGGCCGCCGCAAGGATCAGCAGGGCCGAAAGCCCCAGCCAAAAGAACGTGTCATGCGTGTCGAACTGAGACTTCTTGATCTTTCGTGCCACCAGAACGAGAAGCAGCGCGGCACCAATAAGAAGAAAAATGCGAAGGTTTCCCGTCATAGCTAGCTCCTAAACCACTGGGAGAAGAGGATTGACATACAGGTGTTGGCCATATAGCTAATCGAGCGCGAGAGATTGAGGTAGCTCTCCCCCGCCGAACGCTCGCGCATACTCACCTGCACCTCGTCGACCTTGAAGCCCCTCCTAATGAGGCAGGCCAGGGTATCGGGCTCTGGTGAAAGCCAGTCCTCGGTGGCAAACAGCTTGACGGCGCGCGCATTGTAGAGCCTCATACCAGAGGTGGGATCCATGATGCGCTTGCCCGTGGTGAGCTTGATCATGCCGGAGATGAGGTTGGAGCCCAACATGCGCAGACTCTTTGGCTTCTCCTCGGTCACGAAGCGAGAACCCACGACGATGTCCGCGCCCGTTGACTCCATGTCGGCAACAAGCGAGGCAATGTAGGCAGGATTATGCTGGCCGTCCGCATCGAACTGAATCGCCATGTCGTAACCATGGCGAAGCGCATACTTCATGCCTGTCTGAACGCCACCCGTAAGACCAAGGTTGGTAGGATGACTCACATAGTTGAAGCCGCTAGCCTTACATAGAGCCAACGTACCGTCGCGCGAGCCATCGTTGACGACAACGTAGTCGATATCGGGAGCAACTCGCTGAAGCTCTTCGATAGTCGCGACGAGCGACTCCTCCTCGTTATACGCGGGGACAATGGCAAGGACACGCGACTCAGCCCGATTCGGAACGTTCGTTGTTTCAATAGATGTCATGTAGCTCCACGGTTTCGCATCGACTTCATTCTTCTGAAGTATAGTTAAATCTGATGTTCGTAATCCGTGTTGAAAACATCGCTTCAGTCCTCCATTTTCAAGGAGGTTCGCTTTGTTCTCAGCTTCCGATCACGCGTTCGCCCTCTATACCTACGGAAAATCTCCCTATCTCGGTGAGTGCGTCGAATCCCTCTTGAGCCAAACGACTAAGTCGCACATCCTCATCTCAACCTCAACGCCAAACGAGAGCATCTCCTCCACGGCAAGCAAGTACGGTGTCAAGCTCTTCATTAATTCGGGCAAACCGGGAATTGCTCATGACTGGAATTGCGCGATTGAACACTGCGAGACCCCGCTCATCACCATTGCCCACCAGGATGATCTCTACGAGTTCCGTTATACGGAGCGAATGCTCGACAAAGTAAACAGCTCGGCAAGACCGCTCATCTTCTTCTCCGGCCATGGCGAGCTTCGCCCCGAGGGCAAGGTTACCAGCAACAAGCTTCTTAACATTAAGCGCACGCTGCTTAAGCCCCTCGAAGGCGGTCGGCTTAACAGCTCGAGGCTAGTCCGCAGACGCTGTCTCTCGCTTGGTTCGCCCATCTGCTGCCCTGCCGTAACTTACGTCATGCCCAACCTCAATAAGCCCATGTTTGTGGAAGGTTTTAAGTCTGACCTCGACTGGCAAGCTTGGGAGAAGTTCTCGCGCACGGAGGGCTCGTTTGCCTACGACCCCGAGGTTCTCATGTGGCACAGAATTCATGGCGGTTCCGAGACATCGGCCCTCATCAAGGACAACACGAGAACCAGGGAAGACCTGGCCATGCTCTCCCTCTTCTGGCCCAAGCCCGTTGCCAAGTTCATCAATCATTTCTACGCAGCGGGGCAGAAGAGCAACGGGTAGACAAGGCATGTAGAACTCCGGGCAGGCCTCAGACCAAGCTGAGGTCCAGGAAAGAGTCTCAGTACACCGGAGAAGAGCGCAAAGCATCCCGCGGGATTTCCACCGCAGCAGCCTGGATGCATAATGCGCCCGTGCCTGACGCGCGTGACCGGCCCATGGGCACGCAGTTCGCCCGTTACGCAGCCGACGTCAGTCGAAGAGTTGGACCCGGCGAGCCACTTGCTGACGGTCTGCCAACTCACGCCCATCCGACGTGCGGCCTCGACGACGAGGCGCTGTGGGCCAACGTGGGCGACGAGACCCACGCGACCCAGCGGGTCAGCCTTGCGTTAAGAACACCTTGCGATGAGACCGAGCTATACGGCCACCATTATTCCGAGACGCCATCGCAGGTATCAGCGGCTCTCAACCCGTCAACAATAGTCGAGACGGAGTTTAGGCTCGGGTTTAAAACCGATACCAGCTTGCTAACAGCATTAATGAATAGTATTGGCCGGTAAAGCAAATGCAGCTCCTATCCCCTGTCGTGGAATCACTTTTTGCAAACACTTTTAGATAGTCATTCCACATTCCACAGATATAGTCTGCCGCCAGCAATACGCTCTCTTCATCAGAAAGCGGACGCGTTGACTTCTGTTGCATGATTCCCGTTGTGGAGGCAAGGCCAAACCTGCAGAGCACTCGTTCAAGCATACGAACGCCCTCTGGCCTGTTAGAGTCCTCTATCGCCATAATCGAGAAGAAGAGCGCCCGAAGCAATATATCTTGCTTGTATCGGACAGGCAGGTTCTTCCCAAACCGCTGCTCGTAGCTAGCCAGCCTCTTCTCGCTGGTATCAACTGTGCCGACGGTGTAGTAACGATAGCTTCGGGCGCGAGTCCGCCCAGCTGGCGCAGCGCCACCCACCCGAACTCGATATCTTCTCCGCAAGAAGAGAGTGCTTGTCACACCAACTAAAGCCCAGAATAACGCAACCTCGAGCTGAAATGCGATGCTCGACTGGTCGAAGACCGCCAGTCCTTCTTTGGCAACGGCACCGATAACGTAGCAATCCGCTGCGAAAGAGATCAGGCAGGAAAGGAACGCTTCAATTAGATAGGGGCCAACCCTATCCCACAATTAATGGTGCGAGGCCTTAATCGTGCTCAGTATTACCCAGTACATAAGAGTGGGGACAAATGACGCCAGCGTGCCTAACTCCCCGTGCAGCGCACCAATTAGCCCATTGGCCAACAGAACAACGACTATGCAAAACAGGGATGGAGCAAGGATCCGATAGCTAATGTTCTCCTTTGAGCCCTCCGAGTCGTATTCATCCTCAACGCAGTACGAAGAGAGCGAGAACGGGCCAAAACGCCGAACTACACAGACGCCGGCCGCCGCAACAAGACAATTAATAACAGCGATTAACGTATCCAAAGGTACGGCCCCATAGTTTGCAGACATCTATATATTACAGACCAGCAGCCTCTGGGCTTAGGAGCCTAAGCGGTGGCCTCGCGAACGCTCTCGTCTCATTAAGCGCAACCGTTCGGTCGATTACCTCAGCCCCGTCCCTACCCAAATATCAATGAAACAGGTGTGACCAGATTTGGTGGCGTCACGCCATTCTTGACCGCAATGATGTTGTCGGCAACCGTCATGCCCATTCGCAGGTTTGTCTCGTACGTAGCCGATCCGGCATGGGGCGTAACAAGGACGTTCGGCAAATCAGCAAATGACGGAGCGGGCCCCGGCTCCTGCTCGTGCACATCGGTCGCATATCCCATTAGTTGGCCAGATTGCAACGCCTTTTCCAGGGCTTCTTTTCTGATGATTCCCCAGCGCGAGGTGTTAACAAGAATTGCGTCTTCTCGCATCATCCTTAACTCTTTGGCGCCAATCAGGTTGGTGGTTGATGCAGTAAGCGGCGTATGAATAGTCACGATATCGCTTCGCTTAAGCAAATCGTTCAAACCCGTGAACATCAGCCCCGTCTTTGCCGCATCGGGACGCTGACGAATGTCGTTGCCCAGGATATCCATGCCAAAGCCCATCGCACGCCGCGCAACGGCAAGGCCAATGTCGCCCACGCCAATGATGCCAATCGTCTTGCCGTATAGGCTATGCCCGGCGCGCTTTTCCCAGACGCCTGCCTTGAGGTCATTGTTCATCTGGGTAATGTGCCGCTCAAGATCAAGGATGAGACCAAACGTGAGATCAGCCGTCTCCTCGATGTTGACCCCAGGGGTGTTAACAACCATGACGCCCTTGTCTGTTGCCGCCTTGTAGTCAATGCCATCTATGCCACGACCGTGCTGAGCAATGACCTTCAGCTTTGGCAGGGCGTTAATCACGCGTCTCGACATGCCATTGCCGCCAAGAATGACGGCATCGGCATCCCTTGCGCAGCCAATCTTCTCGGCATCGGTCAGCACGCGACTATGCTTAATGATCTTTACCTCGCAGCCGGCATCTTCAAGCCGTTGTTTTGGCTCCGTCGTAAAGACGCCAAACGTTGCGGCGAAAGAGACGACTTTGAAGGAGGCGTTTTGCATTTCCAAGACTCTACTTCTTGAATTAATAATTTGAACAGAAGTATAAAACGGGTCAGCAAAAATCGGGCCGGGCCATTTCCTCAGATTGGCCCGGCCCCATCTTGCCACCTTGCTGCAGACAACTAAATCATTTCGAGCATCGCGCAGTGAAGCCTCTTCCTAGCAATCGGGTCCTCGCTATTGAAATGGCGCGAGCCAGCAATATAGCGCTCAAGCGCTTCGAGGTTCTCCTCCTTGGGATCAATGCCCAAATCCGAAAGCGTGAGCGGCATTTCCATGCTTCTCAGCATGTTCTTCAGGCCATCCTCTTCTTTCTCAAGCCCATTGAAATACAGTTGGCAGAACAGGCCAACGGCAACGATCTCCCCGTGAAGAGATTGCTTCGCCTCTTCGGTAAAGAGCGTTCGCACTCCGTCATATATCACATGGGCAATCTGAGTTTGGTTATATCCCCTCGTAGTGTTAGAGATAACGCCGGTAACGGGCACCGCGGCAAACACAACATCTTCCAGGGCCTTAGTTACCCGGCCAGCCCTGTTGTCCTCAATAGCCTGCTGCCAGCGGCTATCAAGAACGTCATAGGTGTAGCACGCAAGGTTATACGCGGTATATAAATCAATATCCGTTGACACCAGCTCAAGGTCTGGCCTGCCGTTCAGTATCTCGATCTTCTTGGCCATTGCATCGACAATCCCGGCAGCAAGATACCGGGGCGGACATTGGGCAATCACATCGAGATCTATGTAGCACCCGTTGACCTCATGTCCATAGCGCCATGTAACATCCTTGGCTCCATCTGGTGTGTACATTACGCTCGTACATGCCCCCGGTGCGCACTGGGCAACGTTGGTGGGAATGAGCGTTGCGCCAACACCACCCAGCTCCGCAGTAGCCTTAGCGAGATCGATTATCTTGCCGCCGCCAATGCCAATGATTTGTTTTGCGTCAATTTCTGCCGCCCTGTCGCTGAGTTCCCTGGCTCCCTCGGCGCAACAGGCACCCTTCCAGATCACAAGGCTTGTTTCGATTTTTGACTCTTCAAACACGGGAACAAGACGGTCTCTCACAGCTCCCCATGAGCGCTCGCCAGCAATCACAAGAGCCTTATTGCCAAAGCGAGACAACTCATCTCCAAGCTGCTCCAACAGGCCTGACGCCTGCCTGTACCGACCCATACCAAACTTAATTGCCGAGTCCCGCGAAGACAAATCCATTAGAACCTCCATGCAAACGAAACGGTTAATGCGACGGACAGCCCATCAAGTCCTACGAAAGGTCGCAGGTACACCAAATCTCCTCGTTGTGATAGACCGCAAAGTCATCGAACCCGTAAGCCTCGGACTTGCAGGGCATGCCGTTGCACACATCTTCGAGAATGCCGTACAGCTTCTCGCCAAGAGAATCGATTGTGTCAGAGCCATCGATAACACCAGAGGTATCAAGATCGGTGTTATCCTTCATCGATTCGTACGTCTCGGGGTTACCCGTAACCTTAATCACGGGAATGAGAGCATTGCCCACGGGGTTACCGCGTCCGCTCGTAAAGATACAGACCTGTGCACCGCCAACGGCCATGCCCGACACGCTCTCGATGTCATATCCAGGCGTATCCATAATGACGAGGCCATTTTCAGACGGGATCTCGCCATATCCAACAACCTGGTTAATAGGTCCTGATCCCCCCTTGGAGATGCCTCCGAGGGCCTTCTCCTCGAGAGTAGAAAGGCCACCCTTCATATTGCCCGGGGTCGGGTTTGCTCCACGGACGTCAATACCGTTGGCAATAAATTGATGCTCGAGGTCTTGAACAATCGTGTAGATGTCGTTCCTGACCTTATCGTCCTTTGCACGCTCGCCAAGCAGGTGCTCGGTACCAATGAGCTCAGTAGTCTCTCCCAGCATCACCGTTCCGCCCTTGGAAATCAGGATGTCAGAGCAGGCGCCAACGGTTGGATTGGCGGCGAGGCCACTCGTGGCGTCAGACCCACCGCAATTGGTAGCGAGAACAATCTTGGAGGGCTCAACAGGGACGCGAGGCACAAGCCC
This sequence comes from Parolsenella catena, assembly GCF_003966955.1. Classification (GTDB taxonomy): domain Bacteria; phylum Actinomycetota; class Coriobacteriia; order Coriobacteriales; family Atopobiaceae; genus Parolsenella; species Parolsenella catena. Next base: position 1,386,996 of record NZ_AP019367.1, read on the forward strand.
CGCCTCGGCAACCATCTTCCGGGCGAGCGCAACGCCGTAGGCAATTGCCTTGGGCGTACCTCCAAGCTCCTGGATGGTAAACACTTCCACGGGCTTGTCAGAAAGCGAACGAACATGCTCAGCCAGCTCGTGCGGCTTAGTCGTCTCGCAGCCCAAGCCCACAATGATCGTGCCATAGACATTCGGGTTCTGGGTAACGTTGGCAAGGCAGCGGCGCATGATATCGATGCCTTTGCCAATCTGTCCGCAACCCTTAACGTTGGGAAGAGCAACCGTCCCCTCGACCTGTGCGGCAATCCTCTTGACAGTGTTGTTTGCGCAGCCAACAGTTGACAGGATTAGAACCTTGTTTCGAATTCCGACCTTGCCGTCAGGCCTAACAAATCCGCTAATCATTGGTCTTTACGCTCTCGATGTTGTGGACGTGCACATACTCCCCACGCCTAATTGCGCAAGTGGCGCGCCCGATGGTTTGGCCATACTTAGTTACAAGATCGCCCGGCTCCAAATCCAAATAAGCCAGCTTGTGATAGCGGTCAGCCGCCTCGAGCGCCTTCAGGTCGCCCACGACGGTTCCGTCCTTGCGCGTAACCGTAATCACGTCACCGCTCTGGACGGCGTCGATAACCGTGATGACGTTGTCCTTCTCGTTCATAAGCAAGGCGCGCTTATTCATGGCTCTCCGATCAAAAGAAAAGGGCGGGCGGTATTGGTGCCCGCCCCTCGCCACTCTTACTCTTCCCAGACGATATGCTCTGGCCTCTCGCCCCTAGCCACAAGCTCGGCATTGCCGACACAGATGTCGCCCATACCTTTCAGCGCCTCTACCGTATAGGCCCCGATATGCGGCGTGATTAGAACGCGGGGATTATTGAGGAACGGATCGTCGGAAGCAGGGGGCTCAACGCTTGTGGCGTCGATTGCGAGTCCCGCGAGCCTTCCGCTCGTCAGCGCGTCAACTACGGCAGACTGGTCGAGTATGTCGCCACGCGCCGTGTTAACGAGATAGGTCCCCGGCTTTATTCCAGCAAGAAACTTCTCATCAACAAGGTGGAAAGACGTTGGGTTAAGGGTTGCATGGAGCGTAATGACGTCAGACTCGGCAACGAGCGTGTCCAGATCTACATACTCGACGCCGTTCTTCTGGGCCCACGCCTCATCCGCCACGGGATCGTTGGCAATTACTCGCGCACCAAATCCATGGTGGAGAATCTCCGCAACGCGACTGCCAATATTACCGCAGCCAACAATACCAACCGTTCGGTTACGGAGTTCAAATCCAACGAACTGGCCACGGTCAAGCCATCTGTTAGATTCGGCCGCGCGAATGCCAAGCCAGATTTTGCGAATCAGATCAATCATTTCGCAAACGGCGCACTCGGCCACGGCCTCTCGCTCCACAGACTTCTCGACCTTTGTGACAAAGCATCCACGCTCCCGCGCCGCCTCAACGTCAACGTTGTTGAAACCAAGACCGTCGCGAGCAACGAGCTTCATCTCCGGCTTGCACTCAAAGAACTCCCTGTCGAACTGAGGCGTTCCAGAAGTGATGATGATATTCGCATCGCCAACCGCCTCGGCGAGCTCCCTACCCCGACAGTCGCCAGGCACGCTTACGCGCCTCACGGGCCCGAGCTTCCCGAGTCGCTCCATGTGCTCGGGGATGGCATAGCCAAAAGAATTCGTGTTGGTGATCGCAATGCTCACACCGCTCGTATCCTGCCCCATGACTCATCCTTTCAAATGCAATCGGTCCGTGCTATTCCAACATGTCGTCGCAAGCGGCGGCGTACTCCTCGACCTTCTTCATGCCAACCTTCTTCTCGACGATGTACCAAACGGCAGCGAGAACGACGAGAATAATCGGGATGATGACCACAGGATTCGTGGTGCAGGCCTTGAAAATGATGTAGGACATAAGCAGGGACGGTCCGCAGAAGGAGCCGATGAGACCAGAGTCGAAGCTCAGACCGGTAGCCGTAGCAAAGCCGGTCATAGCCTCAGCAGACCAAGTTCCGCAGTAGAGAACCGATGCCATGACAACGGTGCCGATGATGAGCGAGCGGAACATGTTGCCGCGGCAAATGGCCAGGATAAGGCAGATGCGGAACGTGATGACCGCGAGGTCGGCAAACGGAAGCATGCGGTTACCAGGCAGAATCACAGCAAGAAGAATGGTGATGGGGGTCATGAGCAGCGTCAGCGTAATGACGGACTCATCGCCGACGATGACGGCAGCGTCAAGGCCAATGTGAAGCTCTCGGCCGTTGAAGTGCTTCTGGCACCACTCGCCAGCCGCCTCGGACACGGGCATAAGGCCCTCAACGAAGATCTGGGTCATGCGGGGGATGAGCACCATGACGGCAGACATGTAAATACCAAGGGTGAAAATCTTACCCGGATCATAGCCGGCAAGCGCACCAATGACGCAGCCGAGGATAAGTCCAAGCATCCAGGGCTCACCGAAGAAGCCGAGATACTTGCGAACGCCAGACATATCGATATCGATTTTGTTGAGACCGGGAATCTTATCGAAGAGCCAGTTCAGGGGAGCCGCAATGATAAGGGAGCTCTGAGCAGGCACATGAGGCAGCGAAACTCCGGGGATGCCAAAGTAGTGAGACACAAAGGGCTGCGTCCAGTCGGCGAACTTGAACGTGATGATTGACATGATGGCAACGCCAATCAAAGCGTATGCAGGGTTGCCGGTCACGAAGAAGATCAGGCCACCACAGGTAAGCATGCTGTGGTAGTTCCAAATATCGATGTCCATCGTATCCGTCAGCTTAAGAACCACCATCACGATATTGATGGCAATAACCTCGAGCACGATAACAGGAACGAGGGTGCTTGCCCAAGCGGCCGACGCAAGAGCGCTCCATCCCACGTCGAGAACATCGAGCTGAATACCAACGGTATCAACCATGGCCTTTGCCGCGGGGCCAAGCTGATCCTTCATAAGCTGAACGACAAGGTTGATGCCTGCGAAGCCAATGGCAATCGTAACACCGGCCTTAAAAGCCTTACTCAGCTTCAGACCAAAGAGCAGGGAGAGAAGCGTGATGATGATAGGCAGCATCACGTAGACTCCGGCGTTCATGATGGCGTTAAACACCGTCATGAATCCATTCAGGAATGCGTCCATGCCTCTTTACCTCACTTTCCTTTCAAACTGGTAATCCATCAAACCTATACAGACCGACAGTGCCTCTCCCGCCGGATACTGCCTACTTGACCGCGTCGAGAATCTGCTGCAGGACGGCCTTCTCGTTAATGCCCGTGAGCAGAGGAGTTCCCATGATCACCGGCGTCTGGACGGCACCCTTCTTGAACCTGCCCGAAGTAACCACAAGGTCGTAATCCTGGGCGAGATGCTCCACCTCCTGGACGCGACATTGGTTGTACTTGACCTCAACGCCGTTCTCCTTGAGGTAGTCGGTCACCTTGTGTGCGACCATTGTCGACGTCACCATGCCGTTGCCACACGCAAACAAGATCTTCTTCATCTGGCTATCCTTTCTTCCCCCGCGACCCGTGCCGCGGTTTTAAACAACCTACGCAAGTTGACTACTCTGCGAATCGAGGAGCGAGAAGCTCGTAAGCCTCATGGGCATTGCTTTCGGCAAGCTTCTTGGCAAACTCCTGGTCCTGGATAACGCCGATGATCTTCTGAATCATCTCGAGGTGGGAGTGAGCCTCGTTAAGTGCAAGCATGAAAACGAGCCTCACGGGCGTCGTGGCGTCGGGGTCATCCATGCGTCGCCAATCCACTGGCTTGCGAAGAATGCCAACGCAGACCGCGGCCTCATTAGCGTTCTCGGCGTCGCAGTGAGGTATGGCCACGTTAATCTCGCCGACCTCGAGCGCCGTGGGATAGTTCTTCTCGCGCTCAGCCAAGGCACCCATATAGCTTTCCTTAACGCTACCAAGCTCATAAAGGTGGTTTGCCAGTACGCCCTCGACCTGGGCCGTGCTCTCGGGATTCTCAAGATCCAGAACGAGCGACTCGTTGAACTTAACTCCTGCCATCGCTACCACCTCACGCGCTTCTCGAACTCAGTAATCTGGTCCGCCAGGGCCGACGAGTTCATCTCTCTGATGTCCTGCTTGTCGAAAATGCCGGAGCCAATTCCGGCGTAAGAGCAGCCGGCATCGAAGAACTCCTGGACGTTGCCGCCGTTAACGCCGCCAACAGCCATGAGAGGCAAGTAATCCAGAGGAGCTTGCACGTCGCTAAAGTACTTGGGGCCCAGGATGCCCGCGGGGAACACCTTCACGATGTCGGCGCCCTTGTCGAACATCTCAACGATTTCGGAGGGACTAAACGCCGCGGGGACCGTTACCACACCGGCGTCCTTCGCAATCTCAAAGATCCGGTCCGAGAAGTTGATAGGCGACAACATGAAGTGCGCGCCCGCCTTAACGGCGGCAACCGCGCGCTCTTCCGTCGTGACCGTGCCGGCGCCAATCTTTACCTCGGAGCCAAACTCCTCGTTAAGCCTCTCGATAATGCCGGCAGCGCCTGGAGTGTTAAACGCAACCTCAACGGCATTGAGCTTCGTGCCAACGAGCTGCTCGACCACGCAGCGGCATTGCTCGTATGTATAGCCTCGAAGAATCACCGTCACCTTGGGAAAATCAGCATTCTTGTCAAACATCCAACTCTTCTCCTCTCCCTGTTAGAACCGGAGTCATGGCCTGCAGTCATCAAAGCGTTTGTCTTTATAAATGCATAATTCACTAAAGCTGTGAATTACTGGTTCATATTTTCTTCACTTCTGATAAAGCAGTAAAGGTCAAATCCGTAAACGGCAAATTGCCAGGCTGATAACGCAAATTACCTGCATTTTATTGAAATGATAAAGCACCGTTTACCGAGTACTAAATTTGAATTCTTTGAGATACCCCCCCCCTACCACGTATTCCGCTTATTACAAAGTGCATATTTTCATTTTGCTTTTGTATATCTCAGCATTCATATGTTAAGCATCTACATATTTCCTCCATATTTCATGCTTAATGAGCGGTCGCAGACGCACACACTTTGCGAGGCGATACCATGGGCCTAGCCGCGTAATCGGGGTTTTCCTCATCAGCGGCGCCTATCAAGCGACTCCATCTATCGGGAAAGGGGACTTCCCATGCAGCGAGCAATTGACAAGTTGGAGCCCTTCCAGAGGGCCATCTCTAAGGCTCACCTTGCGGCGGCGGGTGTATCCATTGACTCTCTCGAGAATCCGGACAAGCCACTCATTGCCATTGCCAACAGCTGGAATGAGCTCTGCCCCGGCCATGAGCCGCTGCGGCAGCTTGCCGCCGAGGTCAAGAAGGGAATCTTGGAGGCTGGCGGCGAACCCATTGAGTTCAACACCATTGGCATGTGTGATGGCGTGGCGCAGGGCCATGCAGGCATGCGCTACTGCCTGCCCCACCGCGACCTTATCGCGGACTCGTGCGAGGCCATGATCGTGGGCGAGGGGTGCTTTGACGGCGTTGTCTATATGGGTAGCTGTGACAAGATTATCCCCGGCATGCTCATGGCCGCGGCGCGCATCGACCTGCCCGCCGCCATCGTTACCGCAGGCCCCTGCTATGACGAGATCAAGCCGTCCGAATCCAAGGCCCTGCGCGCTCGCTTCCTGGCGGGAGAGGCCACCGAGCGCGAGGTCATCGAGGGGACGCTTCGTTACTACACGGGTCCCGGCATCTGCCCGTTCTTGGGTACGGCCAATACCATGGGCTGCCTCTGCGAGGGTCTTGGCATGATGCTTCCCTATGGAGCGCTGTGGCCCTCTTCCACGAGTCAGCGCCGCTTCTCTGCCAGGCGTACGGGCGCCGCGGTTGTTGACCTGGTGCGCAGGAACATTAAGCCCAGCGACATCATGACGCAGGCTGCGCTCGACAACGCAGTGGCACTGCTTGCCTCCATTGGTGGGTCGCTGAATGCGCTCATTCACCTGCCGGCCCTGGCCGACGAACTGGGCCTTGAGTGCACGTGGGCAAAGGTGGCCCAGACCACCTCGCACACGCCCGTGGTCTGTAACGTGGTGCCTAACGGTGACATCTCGTGCATCAACCTGTACAAGGCGGGCGGCATCCCTGCCGTGCTTAAGACCATCGAGGGGAGCCTCGACACCTCAGTCATGACGGTGGCGGGCAAGACGATGGGTGAGGAGCTGGCAGGCGACATCCCCGTTGACCGCTCGGTTATTCGCACACAGGATGACCCCGCCTCTGTTGCGAATGGCATTCAGGTGCTCTACGGCAACCTTGCTCCCGAGGGAGCGCTGGTGAAGACGAGCGCCGTGCCTGCCGAGCAGCATGTCTGGAGCGGTCCTGCCATGGTGTTCAACTCCGAGGACGAGGCGTTTACCGCGTATAACGAGAACCGTATTGCTGCTGGTACGGGTGTTGTGGTTCGCTATGAGGGACCAAAGGGCGGCCCGGGAATGAAGGAACTCCATCGCGTGACGGAGATTATGAAGGGCATTCCCAACTCGGCTGTTATCACTGACGGGCGCTTCTCTGGTGCATCGGGCGGGCTGTCCGTTGGTTACCTGTGTCCCGAGGCGCTCGACGGCGCGCCCATTGCGCTTGTGGAGGATGGTGACATCATCCGCGTTGATCTGAGCCAGAACCTCATTGAGCTTGAGGTGGATGAGGCCGAGCTGGAGCGTAGGCGCGCGAAGTGGGAGCCGGTGATTCACGAGAACGGCGGAAGGCTTCTTGCCCGGTATGCCAAGCAGGTTGGTTCTGCAAAGACGGGTGCTGTCTTGAGATAACCAATCAGCCCTTTGGCCCGCCCTGTGATCATTTCAATCAATAGCAGTGTCGCTTGCAGGCGGCATCTGAGAGGCCTGATGCGTCGGGCCTCTTTTTATGCGCGCACCACAGCGCGCCCACGTTGCTCATCGGAACCCATCCAAACCACTCGATGATGTCGAAACGCGATAAGTCACATCACCAAAAGAGGGATGTCAGCGCACATACGCCGGCATCCCTCAAACACACTTTATACAGCGCTACCAGCGCCGGCCCGCCTGCTCATATGGTCGCCAAACGCACCCATAACCCAGCTAATTAATTAGTCGGACATGGTCCACAATTATTCTCGGACTCTTTATCGCAAATCACTCACGGAAACGCCCATTGTCATTCGACGAGTCATCAAGACTTCAGCCTTCGAAAGGAGCTCTTCAGCCGCATTGGCAGGCTTTTGATGCAGTCCAAGATAGCTCTGACCAACCGCCAGCTTAAAATGAAGCGCAGTAAGTCGAGCATAAGGCCCACGAGCATAAAACCAGCGATTATCCAGTATCCTCGAGTTAGGCTAAACTCACCTCCCAAGATACCCATAAACGTTATGGTCAGCGCGGGGACGAACAGACTTATCGTCATCCTAAGCCATTCGAATGCCAGAAAAACTCCGTCGCCAATAGCCTGTCGGCTCTTGATATATAAATTGGCCGATTCGGTGGCCCTATTTATAAGAGCGTCCACCACGGCCTTCTCCGCAGCATCGCTTCCCGCTCTATTAAACTGCTTAACCAGTTCTAGATCAGATGAAATCCTCTTCTTCCATTCGGAAGATTCGTATTTCCAAAACGCCCAGCAGGACACCGGCAAGAGACAGAGTGCAAGCAGCATTATGCCGGCGCTTCTCTCGCCAAGACTGCCTATTAGTGTTCCAATTATCCAAATACCGATATTTTGAATTAGCGAATCGAACATCCCCACAACGCCCTCTCACTCAACAGATCAACCAACAAATACTCCCCAGGCTGCCGCTTGGCGCAGCGAGCATGCTCTCGAATAGCCCAAACGAGCTTGTCTGGATCAGCCCAATGCTCCTTCAGAAAGCCCATCTCCTTCGCGTCGCTCAAGCCAAGCTGCTGCTTGCAGAAATCACTCGGCTTGAGCTGGCGATTCTTCTTCGATGCGGACAGCCAGGTCTTGTACGCCCCTTCCGCATGAATCAAGAGCATCTCAATCTCGGGCCGAGTCACAAAACTAACGACCTCCGTGCCGTTTTGCTGGCGCCTGGGCAGCTCGAACTTGGGAGCACGGCTGTCAACGATGCGCGCAATTGCAAGGCCCTCAGCCCCGTCAACCGCATAGTCCACCCCAAAGTACTGGCCGGCGATGGCAGACGCCTTTCTCAGCCGCGTATACGGCCTGTCATCCCAAACGGCATCCATCACAACGCGGCTCCGCGGCACAACCATAAGGTCGTTATCGTAAAGCGTCTGAATAACCACGCCTTCCGCTGTACCCTCACAGCTAAAGAGCACATAGCGCCTCTTCAGGACGCCAATCTCCTCGTTAGCCATTGACGCGCTCGCGAACGTAGTTGCGCATGGCGCGCACGTCGGGATACTTGGGCATGGACCCCTTGATCACGTTGTTGATGATCACGTCGCTCTTCTTGTTCTCGATGCGCGCAATGCGGTCAGAGTACTTGATTACCTCCGTCTCAAAGGACTCGTTTCGCACCAAGACGATGACGTTGTCCTTTCTCCTCAGAACGTCAAGCAGCTCGGAATAGTGAGTAGAGAAAAGCAGCGTAGCCCCATGCGGATTGGTCACGGGAGACGCAAAGAGCTCGATGATCGTCCCCACTAGCGAGCGGTTAAGGCCCGTCTCGATCTCGTCAACAATCAGGTAGCCACCGCTCTTGAGCGCGCCAATCGCCCTGTCAACGAGCTCAGCACCGACCACGGTTCCGTTGGAGAGCATCGCGGTGGCAACGGCCGCGTTGACCACCCTCTCGGCATCCTCGTTCTTGAACTTAAGGTGGAACACCTGGTTCTCGTTATTCCAATTGAGGTACTCAACGCTCGAGTCGAACGCCTGGACAACAGGCGTTGGGAGGCTAACCAGCGGGAGGGCCCGCTCCGGATACTCAACGGGAACAGACTTCCTGCCAGTGATGATTGACACAATAGACATGTCGTCGCCCAAGAAGGTCCGCTGAGCGTCGTTCAGAACATGTTCGTCGCCAGCACCTCCATTGCGCTTAAGCAGGAGCGTCGAATCGCTCTTTAGCTGGTCGATATCGAGAATCGCCTTCCTCGACATGCGAGCGGGGCATGCCCACAGCCACTCGTCCTCAAATACGAGCGGCGCAACAAGGCTTCCCTCGACCATCCGAGTAGTATCACCCCGCTTGGCCGCAGCCTTAAGCTGGGACTCTATGAGATAGTACGAGCCCTTTTCATAGAAGGCGCAGGAGATGGTCATGCGGTCTTCCAGCTTGCCCATCAGGTTTGCGCCCGTGGTGAACTGGCGCATAACGTAGTTGCCAGACATATAGCCCAGCACGAACCTAACGAGGTTGAGAACGGTCGTCTTACCGGCCGCGTTGACGCCCACGATGCCCATGACGTTCTGGGTATAGACGGCAGACCCGCCAGCAAGCTGGGTTACGTCCGAGACGTTGCCCTCCTCGTCACGTGAGACGCGATCGGTCGCAATGAAATCAAGCTCGAGGCGCTTGTTCTTAAATAGGGTCAGCCCATCGACTCTCAGCTTCAGCAAACGCATAGTGGCTCCTTCCCGCCACAACAAGTATAACCAGATTTTGTGTTTATAGTTGTTGTGACGGAACTAAACCATCCCTCACAACGATGCTGAAATGCGATGGGCCACGTCATCAAAAAAGGCGCCAGTGCACACGCGCCGACGCCCCTCAAACTCACGCCATGTACCAGACACTACCCCGCGTACGCGCTGTCGAGGCGCTGCAGGTCCTTGAACGTGTCAATCTCGGCGATGTCGTCCAGGCCGCACTCGCGCACGTGCACGTCGTAGCGGTCGGCGCAGCACGTCAGGGGCACCTCGTCCCAGTAGCGCTCTCCTTGCCAGCCGCCCCTCCATCCGCTCATCCAAATTACGCGCCCATCGGCCGTCTAGCACGTAATTTTGACGAGCGAACGAACACGCTGCGCTTATACTCATAAGGCACGATGCTGACATGCCGCCGGCCCTCGGGCTGGCGGCTTTTTCATGAAGAAAGGCCCCGCATGAGTTCTCGCGTCTCCCGCCTTGTCCCCGCCTCATACGCTGCCGCCTGCCACGCTACGGCCGCACGCACCCCGCACCTCACGCACGCTCCGCGCCTCGCACTCGCCGCGCTCGACGCGCTATTCCTCGCCGGCACGACCACCTGCCTGTGGTCCGCCCTCGCCACGCCAGCCCTTGCCTACGTGGACCCCTCGGTCATGACCTACACCATCCAGGCCCTCGCGGGCGTGGCCGTGGCGCTCTCCGCGGTTCTCGGCGTGGTGTGGCGCCGCGCCCGCCGCTGGCTGCTGCGCGCCATGCACGTGGACGAGAACGCCGGCAAGGCCGTGGAGCCTGCCGCCCACGCCGTCGACGCCAACGACGCCGAAGCCCACGCCGCCGCAGACGCCGCCGCTCGCAAGCTCACCGAGCCTCGCAAGCCCTTCGCCCCCGCCCTCTCCTGGCGCGCGCGTCTCGTGCTTGCCCTCATCGCCGCGCTCTCGCTCACCTACTGCCTGTTCTTCGTGGCCCCGCTCGAGGTCGTGCTCCCCGGCTCCAGCTCGCTGTCCTTCACCATCGCCAACGTCTGGCTGCCGCTGCTCGGCCTCGTCGCACTCGTCGGCGCCCTCATCGCACTCGCCGCCTCTGCCACGCGCGGGCGCGCCTTTGACGTCATTCTCGCCCTCATCGCCGCCCTCTGCGTCTCCACCCTGCTGCAGGAGGTCGTCCTCAACGGCAACCTCCCCACGGCGGACGGCACGCCCGTGGACTGGACCATCTATGACAAGGTCAACCTCAAGAGCGCCCTCGCCTGGCTCGCCGTCGTCGCGGCGTTCATCGCCCTCGCCCGCCTGCGCCCGCTCGCCTCGCGCGTGGCCTCCGTCGCTGCATGCCTGCTCATCGTCATCGCTCAGTCCGTGGGTCTCGGCATGCTCGGCGCTCAGTACGCAGACGCCCTTGCCCGACCCGTCGTCACCGAGGAGGGCCTCACCACCGTCTCGCCCAAGAGCAACGTCATCGTGTTCATCCTCGACATGTTCGACACCAAGGACATGGATGACGTCATGGCCGCCTACCCAGAGGCCGCAGACGAGCTCACCGGCTTCACCTGGTACCACAACTCGCTGGGCTCGGTGATTCCCACACGCTACGGCGTGCCCTACATCGTCACCGGTCACGACTTTGACCCCACCGCCGGCGAGTTCACCACCGCAGACCTCCAAAGCTGGTTCACCGACCGCAACCTGCTGGACGTCGCCAACGAGCAGGGCTACTCCGTGGGCGTCTACTCGGACTCCGTGACCTACGGTGCCCAGGCGCTTGAGGATAAGACCATGAACGTGCACGAGGTTGCACCCTTCTTCGCGGACTTCCTCTCCTGCGCGCGCACGCTCGGCGGCGTGGGCCTCTACCGAGACCTCCCCAACGCCCTCAAGCCCCTCTTCTGGTTCACCACCGACCAGCTCAACGACGCCGTGGTCCCCACGGACGCCCGCGAACCCCAGAACTCCCCCTACGTCCTCGACGACTCCGCGATGCACGAGCGCTTCAGCCAACCCGTCCTCACGACCACCGATGACTCCACCGGCGGCGCCTATCGCGTCATCCACTGCCAGGGCCCCCACTGGCCCTACATCATGGACGAGAACGGCAACCGCGTGACGGAGTCCCAGGACCACACGGCCCTCGTCAACCAGGCGCGCGGCTCGCTCGGCATCGTGGAGGAGTACATCTCTCAGCTCAAGGACCTCGGCGTCTACGACCAGTCAACGATCGTCATCACGGCAGACCACGGCGTCTGGCCCTGGAACAACGCCCGCCTCAACAAGACCACCTCGCCCATCCTGCTCGTGAAGCCCGCCGGCGCGGACTCCACCCAGCCCCTCCAGACGAGTGAGGTCCCCACCGGCCACATCGACCTGCCCGCCACGCTCGAGTGGGCCGTGGGCGCCTGGGACGGCAGCGCCGCCGACGAGCTTGGCAGTTCCTCCGTCATGGCCAGCAGCACCCCCGTCTTTGAGGTCACGGACGAGGAGCGTCCCCGCTACTTCTACTGGAACAACCATGACGGCAAGCATGACATCACCTTCGTAGAGTACGAGGTGGACGGCGACGCCAACGACCTCTCGGATTGGACGTTTACGGGAAACGAGTGGCCCGTGGACGTCGAGGGCTACAATTGACGGGTTGAGTCCCTGATCGTCTGGAGCGCCCCATGAGAAAGCCGCCCGTGCTGGCAATCGTCGTCCCCTGCTACAACGAGGAGGAGGTCCTCCCCATCACGTGCGGGCTCTTCAAGGCAGAGCTCGACGACCTGCTCGCCAAGGGCAAGGTGGCGCCGGGCTCCCACGTGCTGTTCGTGAACGACGGCAGCCGCGACCGCACCTGGGAGATCATCAGGGAGCTGGCCGCCTCCGAACCCGCCTACCGCGGCTGCTCGCTCTCCCGCAATCGCGGGCACCAGAACGCGCTGCTCGGCGGCCTCATGGAGGCGCGCGGCCACTGCGACGCCACCATCTCGATCGACTGCGACGGCCAGGACGACATTGCCACGATGGAGCAGATGGTCGACGCCTACCTCGACGGCTGCGACGTGGTCTACGGCGTGCGCTCCAGCCGCGAGACCGACACGTTCTTCAAGCGCTTCACGGCGCAGTCCTTCTACCGCCTGCTCGAGTCCATGGGCGTGGAGTGCGTCTACAACCACGCGGACTACCGCCTGCTGGGCGCGGCGGCCCTGGACGGGCTCTCCCAGTTCCGCGAGGTGAACCTGTTCCTGCGCGGCATGGTGCCGCTCGTGGGGTTCAGGTCCACGAGCGTCTACTACGAGCGCCACGAGCGCATGGCGGGCAGCTCCCACTACCCGCTCTCCAAGATGCTGGCGCTGGCCGTCAACGGCATCACGAGCCTGTCGGTGAGGCCCATACGCCTCATCACGTGGACGGGCCTCGCGGTGGCGCTCGCGAGCCTCGTGGCCATCGTGTGGGTGCTCGCGGCCCACGCCTTGGGCGGCACGGTCTCCGGATGGGCCTCCACCACGGCGGCCGTGTTCTTCATGGGCGGCGTGCAGATGCTGTCCCTAGGCGTCATAGGCGAGTACGTTGGCAAGATCTACCTAGAGTCCAAGCACCGCCCGCGCTGGATCATGTCCGAACGCACCTGGGACGAGGACGAGAAGTAGCAACTAATTCCCAACGGGCTCAGACCCTTTGGGACATACGCCAAAAAAAAATTAAGGCCCGAAAGTGTCCACCACTTTCGGGCCCCTCTTTTACTGAGCGTCTCCTGCGTCCAGCCACTTCTTGCGCGAGACAAAGTTCCAAACCATAACGATTGCCGTGGCAAGCACCTTCGTTCCCATAACAGCAAGCGCAGAGTTCCCGAGAACAGCCACGCCAGCGGCCATAATAGCCTCGTTGATGGCCAGGCCGATGAGCGACAGCACAAGGAAGATCACGAACTCCCGCGAGCGGCTCATGTCCTCACGGTGCGTGAACACGTATCGCATGGAGGCCGCGTAGTTAAATACGAGAGACACGCAGAACGAGATACCCGCCGAGAGAACGGGGTCCAACCCCAAAGGCTGTGAGAGGATGTACAGGACGCCGAAGTCGATGACCGTGGCAATGATACCAACGACACCAAACTTGAGGATCTGCTCGATAAGCTTCTTCATACGCATCTCCAGATACGTCGTCAATTCCAACGCATACAAATATACCCTGGTAGATTAGCGAATCTACCAGGGTATATCCACGTAAAATGCCCCTCGTTGGTCAGCGACGTCCTGCTCTCCCACGGACTCACTCCGCAGTACCATCGGCGCTGGGGGGCTTAACTTCCGGGTTCGGAATGGGACCGGGTGTACCTCCCCCGCCATGGTCGCTGACCAACGAGGGGCATTCTGCTGTCAGGGGCCGGCCCGGCCGGGCCCTCAGGGCCGCACAGCGCGCAACGGGAAAAGGCGTGACCGCGCCCGACGACGGGTGACGCACCGCCACCTGGGAAGTCGAGTGATGGAAGAGCTCGGGCTATTAGTGACGCTCGGCTGAGCGCGTCGCCGCGCTTGCACCTGCGCCCTATCGACCTCGTGGTCTACGAGGGCCCTTACCGAAGGGAAGACTCATCTCGGGACTGGCTTCCCGCTTAGATGCCTTCAGCGGTTATCCAGACCGGACTCTGCTACCGGGCGGTGCCGTTGGTCGACAACCCGTGCACAGGAGGTCCGTCCACCCCGGTCCTCTCGTACTAGGGGCAGCCTCCCTCAATCTTCCTGCGCCCACGGAGGATAGGGACCGAACTGTCTCACGACGTTCTGAACCCAGCTCGCGTACCGCTTTGAATGGCGAACAGCCATACCCTTGGGACCTGCTCCAGCCCCAGGATGCGATGAGCCGACATCGAGGTGCCAAACCTTCCCGTCGATGTGGACTCTTGGGGAAGATCAGCCTGTTATCCCCGGAGTACCTTTTATCCGTTGAGCGACGGCCATTCCACTCTGGGCCGCCGGATCACTAGAGCCTGGTTTCCCACCTGCTCGGCTTGTTGGCCTCGCAGTCAAGCCTGCTTACGCTCTTGCACTCTTGAGGACGGTTGCCGACCGTCCCGAGCAGACCTTGCGCGCGCCTCCGTTACTCTTTGGGAGGCGACCGCCCCAGTCAAACTACCCACCAGGCACGGTCCCCCACCCCGGTCAGGGCGTGGGGTTAGGATGCCAGAGCGTCGGGGGTGGTATTCCAAGGGTGGCTCCCCGGGGGCTGGCGCCCTCGGTTCGTTGCCTCCCACCTATCCTCTACGCGACGGTCCGGCAGCCAATGCCTAGCTGCAGTAAAGGTTCACGGGGTCTTTCCGTCCTTCCGCGGGTAAGTCGCATCTTCACGACTAGTGCAATTTCGCCGGGGCCATGGTCGAGACAGCGTCCAAATCGTTGCGCCTTTCGTGCAGGTCGGAACTTACCCGACAAGGAATTTCGCTACCTTAGGACCGTTATAGTTACGGCCGCCGTTTACCGGGGCTTGGGTTCGCGGCTTCACCCGGAGGTTGACCGCTCCCCGTGACCTTCCGGCACCGGGCAGGCGTCAGACCCTATGCGTCGCCTTACGGCTTGAGCAGAGTCCTGTGTTTTTGATAAACAGTCGTTTGGACCTCTTCGCTGTGGCCGGCCCGCGCTCGGGGGGCAAGCCCCTCCACGCCACGCCGGCACCCCTTCTCCCGAAGTTACGGGGCAGTTTTGCCGAGTTCCTTAACCATGGTTCTCCCGATCGCCTTGGTATGTTCTACCCACCCACCTGTGTCGGTTTGCGGTACGGGCCCCTAGCGGATCCCTAGGTGCTTTTCTTGGGAGCATGGGCTCACCGGCTTCGCTCGCTCGCTTCGTCCGGCGCCTCAGGCCACGTGATGCCCGCGTTTCACAAGGCATCGCCCTACGCGCCATCGCGGGGACGTCCAGAACCCCGTCCGGCTACCCTCCTCCGTCACACCTTCGGTCAGACTCCGCGTCGGGGGTGCGGGAATGTCGACCCGCTGTGCATCGGCTACGCCTTCCGGCCTCGCCTTAGCTCCCGACTGACCCCGGGGGGATTAGCCTCGCCCGGGAAACCTTGGGTTTACGGCGGCGGCGTTTCCCACGCCGCTCTCGCTACTCATGCCAGCATTCTCACTTCCGGCCGCTCCACCGAGGGTCGTCCCTCGGCTTCGCCGCAGGCCGGAAAGCTCCCCTACCGGTCGCGCCCACAAGGGCGCCACCCCGCCGCTTCGGTGCCGTGCTTAGCCCCGTATATTGTCGGCGCATGTCCACTCGACCAGTGAGCTGTTACGCACTCTTTAAATGAATGGCTGCTTCTAAGCCAACATCCTGGTTGTCTGAGCAAACGCACATCCTTTGCCACTCAGCACGGACTTCGGGACCTTAGCGGGCGGTCTGGGCTGTTTCCCTCTCGAACACACAGCTTAGCCCACATGTTCTGACTGCCGGGATCCGGACCTGTGGCATTCGGAGTTTGGTCGGCTTTGGTAGGCGGTGAGGCCCCCGCGGCCGTCCAGTGCTCTACCTCCACAGGTGAGCTCCCGACGCTAGCCCTAAAGCTATTTCGGGGAGAACGAGATATCTCCGGGTTTGATTGGCCTTTCACCCCTACCCACGGGTCATCCCCTCAGTTTTCAACCTAAGTGGGTTCGGCCCTCCACGGGGTCTTACCCCCGCTTCAGCCTGCCCATGGGTAGCTCACCCGGCTTCGCGTCTGCGGCGCGCGACTGAACGCCCTGTTCAGACTCGCTCTCGCTGCGGCTCGGTATCTCGCCTTAACCTCGCCGCGCACCGCAACTCGCTGGCTCATTCTACAAAAGGCACGCCGTCACACCCCTAGGGGGTGCTCCGACTGCTTGCGGGCGCACGGTTTCAGGTACTGTTTCACTCCCCTCCCGGGGTGCTTTTCACCTTTCCCTCACGGTACTGGTACGCTATCGGTCACTGGAGAGTGCTTAGGCTTGGAGGGTGGTCCCCCCTGCTTCCCACCGGGTTTCACGTGTCCGGCGGTACTCGGGTGCCAGGCGGCGGGGACCGCGGATCCGCGTACGGGGCTCTAACCCTGTACCGCCGGCCTTCCCATGCCGTTCCGCTTCCTCGGTCCTTTGTAACCGCGCAGTGCCTGGTCCCACGACCCCGGCGGGGCTTGCGCTCCCGCCGGTTTGGCCTCTTCCCCGTTCGCTCGCCGCTACTGGGGGAGTCTCGTTTGATTTCTCTTCCTCCGGGTACTTAGATGTTTCAGTTCCCCGGGTTGCCCCCCGCCGGGCTATGAGTTCGCCTGGCGGGTGACGAGCCATGAAGCTCGCCGGGTTTTCCCATTCGGAGACCCGCGGGTCGACGGGCTTGTGCCCCTCACCGCGGATTATCGCAGCTTGACGCGTCCTTCTTCGGCTTCCAGTGCCAAGGCATCCACCGTGCGCCCCTACCATCTTCCTACTCGACAAGATGGCGGGTCACGTCACATATCCATCGTACAGATGCGATCATGCTAGAAAATCTCGTTGCTACGCTATGCGGCTCTCAGGGTGCGGTCGGGGGCGAGCCCTCGGGACCGGACGCCGCGGCCTGCGGTCGCGCCAGTGGTAGCAGTTGGAGTGGACGGGCCGCCCCGTAGCAGGTGATGTTCCTTCTGGTGAGACGATTCTCCCTAGAAAGGAGGTGATCCAGCCGCACGTTCCCGTACGGCTACCTTGTTACGACTTCACCCCCCTTACCCTCCACACCTTCGGCGCCTCCCCCCCCTCGGTTGGGCCGGCGACTTCGGGTGCAGACGACTCGGGTGGTGTGACGGGCGGTGTGTACAAGGCCCGGGAACGCATTCACCGCGGCGTGCTGATCCGCGATTACTAGCAACTCCGACTTCGCGGGGGCGGGTTGCAGCCCCCGGTCCGAACTGGGGCCGGCTTTAAGGGATTCGCTCGCCCTCGCGGGTTCGCAGCCCGTTGTGCCGGCCATTGTAGCACGTGTGCAGCCCTGGACATAAGGGGCATGATGACTTGACGTCGTCCCCACCCTCCTCCGGCTTGACGCCGGCGGTCCCGCGCGGGTGCCCAGCATGACCTGCTGGCAACACGCGGCGGGGGTTGCGCTCGTTGCGGGACTTAACCCAACATCTCACGACACGAGCTGACGACAGCCATGCACCACCTGTTCAGGCTCCTCTCGGCCACGGCGTCTCCGCCGCTTCACCTGAATGTCAAGCCCAGGTAAGGTTCTTCGCGTTGCTTCGAATTAAGCCACATGCTCCGCTGCTTGTGCGGGCCCCCGTCAATTCCTTTGAGTTTTAGCCTTGCGGCCGTACTCCCCAGGCGGGACGCTTAGTGCGTTGGCTGCGGCACGGGGGGATCGTCCCCCCACACCTAGCGTCCATCGTTTACGGCTGGGACTACCAGGGTATCTAATCCTGTTCGCTCCCCCAGCTTTCGCGCCTCAGCGTCAGTCGTGGCCCAGAGGGCCGCCTTCGCCACCGGTGTTCTACCCGATATCTGCGCATTCCACCGCTACACCGGGTATTCCACCCTCCCCTGCCAGACTCAAGCCCGGAGGTTCCGGGAGCGGGCGGGGGTTGAGCCCCCGGATTTGACTCCCGGCCTGCCAGGCCGCCTACGCGCGCTTTACGCCCAATGAATCCGGATAACGCTCGCCCCATACGTATTACCGCGGCTGCTGGCACGTATTTAGCCGGGGCTTCTTCTGCAGGTACCGTCACCTCGCGGCCTCTTCCCTGCTGAAAGCGGTTTACGACCCTAGGGCCTTCGTCCCGCACGCGGCGTCGCTGCGTCAGGGTTCCCCCCATTGCGCAAGATTCCCCACTGCTGCCTCCCGTAGGAGTCTGGGCCGTGTCTCAGTCCCAATCTGGCCGGTCGGTCTCTCAACCCGGCTACCCATAATCGCCTTGGTGGGCCGTTGCCCCGCCAACTAGCTAACAGGCCGCGGGCCCATCCCCCGCCGCTAACGCTCTCCCGGCACCGCCATGCGGAGGTGCCGGAGTACCCGGTATTAATCACGCTTTCGCGAGGCTATCCCGGTGCGGGGGGCAGGTTGCCCACGTGTTACTCAGCCGTTCGCCACTCTATGCACGCACCGAAGTGCGTCTTAACCGTTCGACTTGCATGTGTTAGGCGCGCCGCCAGCGTTCATCCTGAGCCAGGATCGAACTCTCCGTTCAAGTATGGGGGCGTGAAGCCCCCACGCGTTTGAAAGCGGGTCCGACCCGTCGCTCCGATCGCTGCTATCGCTTCTCGGACTCATCCATCATTTAGGGAAAGGAATCGACGAGGCGCTTGTCGCGCACTCGCCAACCATCCTAGATAATAGTGCTGTCTGTAACTGGCGCGACCTCGTCGGTCGCGGTATCCGGTTCTCAGGGTTCGTCCCGCGCTCGGGCCGCCGGCATCTGCCGCCGCGCCGTCGCGCGAGGAGTTAATATACGCTCCCGCCCCGCCGCCCGCAAGGGGCGCGGGGCGCCTCCACGGCTTGCACACAACTCGGGGGGGCGGGGGCACAAGCGGAGGGGCGCCGGGGCGATGCCCCCGGCGCCCCTCCCTGGGTGGGACCAGACGAACCCGTCCCCTTTGGCGCCTACGCCAGCAGCTGGGTCTTGGCGACCTCGGCGAGCTTGTCGTTGAGGGCCTGGGACTCCTCGCGCGTCTCTCCCCTGCTGAAGAGGTAGGCCTTGATCTTCGGCTCGGTGCCGGACGGGCGCACGATCACCTTCACGCCCTCGTCGAGCTGGAACTCGAGCACGTTGCTCTTGGGCAGCAGCTGTGCGGGGCAGGATCCGTCGCCGCCGGCAACCGTCATCTGAACGTCGGTCTTGTAGTCCACGAAGCCCTTGACCGGCATGCCGGCGATCTCTGCGGGCGGGTTCTCGCGTAGGCCGCTCATGATGGCGCTCATCTTGTCCGCGCCGGCGGCACCCGGGAAGCTCACGTTCACCACGCCGTTGAGGTAGTAGCCGTACTCCTTATAGAGTGCCTCCATGGCCTCGTAGAGGTCCATGCCGCGCTCGGCGTACCAGGCAGCCATCTCGCAGGTGAGCATGCTGGCCACGATGGCGTCCTTGTCGCGCGCGTGCAGGCCAACGAGGTAGCCGTAGCTCTCCTCGAAGCCGAGCAGGAAGCGGTCTGCCTCGCCCGCCTCGACGAGCTGGTCCATCTGGCCACCGATGTTCTTGAAGCCCGTGAGCACGCGGCGGGTCTCGAAGCCATAGTGCCTGGAGAGGGCGTCGGGCATGGCGGAGGAGACGATCGTGGTCACGACGACCTTGCGGGAGACGTCCTCGCCGGCCTCGGCCTTCATGCGGGCAAGCCAGTCGATGAGCAGGATGCCCATCTCGTTGCCCGTCATGAGCTTGTAGTCACCGTCGTGCGGCACGGCCACGCCCATGCGGTCCGCGTCCGGGTCGGTCGCGAGCATGAGGTCGGGGTGGACCTTGTCGCACAGCTCGAGACCCTTCTCGAGCGCCTCGCGGAACTCGGGGTTGGGATAGGGGCAGGTGGGGAAGTTGCCGTCCGGCTCGGCCTGCTCGGGCACGACCGTGACGTTGGTGATGCCCACGCGGGCCAAGATCTTGTTCATGCACTCGATGCCCGTGCCGTTGAGCGGCGTGTAGACCACCGAGAAGTCCGGGTTGGGCTTGGCACCGATGGACTGGGAGGCCACGGCGTCGATGAAGCGGTCGAGCACCTCGTCTGGCGTCCAGACCACGAGGCCCGCCTCGAGGGCCTCATCGAAGTCCATGTGCTTGACGCCCGTGAAGATGTCCGTCTCATAGATGGTGCTCTGGATCTCGTCTGCGGCCTCGTTGGCGATCTGGCAGCCGTCGTCGCCATAGACCTTGTAGCCGTTGTAGGGCGCGGGGTTGTGGCTGGCCGTCACGGCGATGCCAGCGGAGCAGTGCAGGTCACGCGTGGCGAACGAGAGCGTGGGAACCGGTTCGATGCGCGGGTAGACATAGGACTTGATGCCGTTGGCGGCAAGCACGCCAGCCGCGGCCTTCACGAAGTCCTCGCCCTTGTTGCGCGAGTCTCGCGCGATGGCGACCGTGGGGTTCTCGTAGTGGGCGTTGAGGTAGGTGGCCAGTCCCTGCGTGGCCTGCGAGACCGTGTAGACGTTCATGCGGTTGGTGCCCACGCCGAGCGTGCCGCGAAGGCCGGCCGTGCCAAACGAGAGGCTGCGGTAGAACGCGTCGGAGAGCTTCTCGGGGTCGGGGTCTGCCATGAGCTCGTCGAGCTCGGAGGCGAGGTCGGCCTCGGTGACGTTGTCCTTCCAGAGCTGCGCTGCAGCGAGAATCTTGTCGTCCATGCGTATCTCCCCTTCTCTGCGCGCCCGCGGGCGCGGATTCGTTCGTAACCTTTAGTGTAGCCACGCCGGCGCAGACTAGTCGTGGCGCCGGGGCATGTCTCGGCGGACGGGCGCGAGCTTGACAGGACGCTCGGCCGGGCACGAGAAAGCGGTCCGCAGCCTGAGGCCACGGACCGCTTGCGCGCTACATATATGTATGCGATGCCGAGAGAGCTATTTGCCCTCGCGGATGGAGGCGCCCAGAGATCCACCCGGGTGCCACTTGACGTACTGCTGCGGGTTCAGGCCGAAGTCCTCCTGGAGCAGGATGGACAGGCTCTGGAGCATGAGAATCTCCACGATGATGGAGGCGCGGGGCGGCTTGTTCATGGGGTCGCCCTCCTCCTTGACGCCGGCGATGAGGGTGACGTCGCCCTCCTTGGCCAGCCAGCTGTCCGGGTTGCCCGTGAGGGAGATGATCTTGACGCCGTTGCCCTTGAGGCAGGAGACGGTGGCCTTGAGCTCGGTGGTGTTGCCCGAGTTGGAGATGGCGATGACGACGTCGCCCGGCTTGACCTGGCCGGCGGAGCCGTGGACGCACTCGGTGCCGTGGAGCTCGTAGGTGGGGGTGCCGGTCGAGGAGAACAGCGACGCGGCGTAGCCGGAGACGTGGCCCGGCTTGCCGATGCCCGTCACGTGCAGACGGCCACCGTTGGCCTCGGACTCCTGGATGAGGCGCTTGGCGGCGGTGATGGAGTCGTAGTCGATCGTGTCCATGAAGGCGGCAACCTGCTCCTTCATGATGCCGAGGAAGACGTCAACGGACTTCTTGTCGTCTGCGGCGGAGGGGATGTGGTCGTGTGCCACGGTGAACTCTCCCATCTTCTGGCCGATCTCCTCATCGTTAGTGATGTCGAAGATGCTGATGACGTTGGGGAACTTGCCCTCGATCTCGGGGGCAAGGTCGCTCATGGTGATGATGACGTCACCGTCATAGCCAATGAGGTCCTCGAGCTTGCCGTGCTCGACGTTGATGCGGTATCCGCGCTTGGCGCAGATCTGCTGGATCTTCGTCTGGAGCAGCATGCTTGAGCCGACACCGGCGCGGCAGACAACCAGGGCGTTGACCATGTTCGCGTACCTTTCTCCTTGTTGGTTATGAACTTAACTACGCTAGCTGTATCTTACTCAAAACGGCGGCGCAGGCACACGAACTTTTTAACTTTTTCACGTGATTTGTACCAAGGAGGATGGCGCGAAAGCAGCCGACGGACTTCGTCAGGACTTTATTTACCCAGGTTCAATTACTGTGACCGGACAAACCCGTTGCGGCAAAATTACCGAGTTAGATTTGGTTCGCGCAAGTGTTTGCCTCTCCTGATCTGACGGAAGCGTGAACACCGCAGCTCGAAAGGCAAAGTTAGCTATTTGACACAATCTAACTGCGCTTATATGAATCCTTGACTAACTTTTTTGCATAGCTGGCACCGTTTGCCGCAAAGCCGGGGCCGCATGTGCCGGCATCGCAAACAATGGGTGTGCCAACATGAGAAAGGGAGTCGCATGAAGACAAACATTGCGGGAGAGCGGGCACTCGTCACGGGCGCGGGGAGCGGCATCGGGCGCGCCGTGGCCGTGAGGCTCGCGAGCCTCGGATGCACGGTGACGCTCGCGGCTCGCACGCTCGAGAAGCTCGAGGAGACGGCCGCGCTGTGCAACGCCGCCGCGCGCGAGGCGGGGCATGGCACCGACGCCATCGCCCACACCTGCGACCTCATGAGCGAGCAGTCGATCCTCTCGCTCGTGCGCGCCGTGGCAGACGAGGGCGGCCTGGACATCCTCGTGAACAACGCCGGCATCGTCCAGGCGGGGCCTCTCGAGGGCATCGCCACCGAGCAGTTCGACGCCGTCATGGCCACGAACGCCCGCGCTCCGTTCATCCTCATGCGTGAGACGCTGCCGTTGCTGCGCGCCTCGAGGGCGGCGGAGATCGTGAACGTGTGCTCGGTCGTGGCCCACGCAGGCTACCCCAACCAGAGTGCCTACGTCGCGAGCAAGCACGCGCTCTACGGCATGTCCAAGTCATTCGCGGCCGAGGTGTACGACGAGGGCGTGCGGGTGCACGTCATCTCGCCGGGCGGCGTGCTCACCGACATGGTGGCCATCGCCCGCCCCGACCTCACGGGGACGCCCATGATCGTGCCCGATGACATGGCCGACGCCGTGGAGTACCTGCTGTGCCACCGCACGGACGCCGTGTGCGACGAGATTCGCCTCCACCGCGTGACGAAGGCCCCGTTCTAGGGATCTCACGAGGCTGGAAGCGTGGCCCAACGCGGAAAAGGCCTAGAAGTGTTCGTAATTACGAACTATGTTCCAATTTGCTACCGTTGACCCGATTAATCGAAGCCGTTCGTGGCGCAACGGGTATCCTGAAATCTGGAATGTGCCCGGCGTCTGCCGAGCCGAACGAGTGCGGCAGGGGCTGTCGCGCGAGAAACCCTTTGGAGGGAACATGGCCGTCAATCGCTTTGTCCTGAACAACATTTCCTACCACGGCGCGGGCGCCATCAAGGAGATCCCCGGCGAGATCACCCGCCGCGGCTACAAGAAGGCCTTCGTCTGCTCTGACCCCGACCTCGTGAAGTTCGGCGTCACCGCCAAGGTCACCAACGAGCTCGACGCCGCCGGCATCCCCTGGACGCTCTACTCCGAGATCAAGCCCAACCCCACCATTCAGAACGTCAAGGACGGCGTCGAGGCCTACAAGGCGTCCGGCGCTGACATGATGGTCGCCATCGGCGGCGGCTCCTCCATGGACACCTGCAAGGGCATCGGCATCATCGTCGAGAACCCCGAGTTCGCCGACGTCCGCTCCCTCGAGGGCGTTGCCGACACCAAGAAGCACGCCACGTTCACCATCGCCGTCCCCACCACGGCCGGCACCGCCGCTGAGGTCACGATCAACTACGTGATCACCGACCCCGAGAAGGTCCGCAAGTTCGTCTGCGTCGACACCAACGACATCCCCGACGTCGCCGTCGTCGACCCCGACATGATGGCCTCCATGCCCGCCGGCCTCACCGCCGCCACCGGCATGGACGCGCTGACGCACGCCATCGAGGGCTACACCACCAAGGGTGCCTGGGAGCTCTCCGACATGTTCCACTTCAAGGCCATCCAGCTCATCTCCAAGAACCTGCGCGACTCCGTGGCTGAGGCCAAGAGCGGACAGCCCGGCAGCGGCCGCGAGGGCATGGCCCTGGGCCAGTACATCGCCGGCATGGGCTTCTCCAACGTGGGCCTGGGCATCGACCACGCCATGGCGCACACGCTCTCCGCGCACTATGACACCCCGCACGGCGTCGCCTGCGCCATGCTGCTCCCGATCGCCATGGAGTTCAACAAGCCCGTCGTGACCAAGCGCCTCGCCGAGGTCGCCGTGGCCATGGGCGTTGACACCACGGGCATGAGCGAGGACGAGGCCGCCGACGCCGCCATCGCCGCCGTCAAGCAGCTCTCCGCCGACGTCAACATCCCGCACGTCTGCGAGGCCATGAAGGCCGATGAGATCGACCAGCTCGCCACCGACGCCATGGCTGACGCCTGCTTCCCGGGCAACCCGCGTGAGGCTAACCACGACGACGTCGTCGCTCTCTTCAAGAAGATCTGCCCGAGCGCCTAGCACTCGTCGCACGACTTCTCGCGCAAAGCGCACCGAGCCCCTCTCGCCTAGGCGGGAGGGGCTCCTTTTGTGTCTGCGGCCATCGGCCACGATTGATTGAGCGAGACGTGACACGACCCAGCCGAGTTTCTCGCCAAGCGCTTTGCCGCGAGGGAGGCGGCGTTCAAGGCGCTCGCACCGCTTGCCGGGCGGCTTTGACTTCCGCATCGTGGAGACGCTCAGCCGCGAGGATGGCAGCCCCCTACGTCAACGTGAGGCCTGAGCTTGCAGAGGCTCTCGAGAAGGCCGGCGTGGGCGAGCTGCTCGTCTCGATCACGAACAAGGGCGGCACGGCCACGGCCGTCGTGCTTGCGCAGCAGCGCGGACGCCGCGGCTACTCGGCCTCGGCGGCGGCGAAGGCGGCGAGCGGCTTCTCCTCGAGCTCGGGCATGGACATGATGTTGTCGAGTGTGACGACGCGTGGCTTGTCCTTCAAGAACGGCGCAAGATCGCTCCCCACCACATAGAGGTCCACCTTGTGCATGGAGATCTCTGACACGGAGACGTGGTCTACGCTCACGCCCTCGATGCCGTGCTTCTTGAGCAGGCTCTCGACGTTCATCTGCACGATGAACGAGCTGCCCACGCCGCCCCCGCAACAGCACATGATCGACTTGATGCGCATGGTGCCTCCCTACGAAAAAGGGCGCGCCAGCCAAGCGGCCGGCGCGCCCGAACTAGGCAAATCGTTGATGGCCTAGTCCAGATAGTAGTGACCCAGCGCGTCGGCGCCGAGGATGGCATCGGCGACCATCTCGGGCGTGACGTCGAACGGCATGTTGCCCATGGTGTCGTCCGGGGCGCACGCGGCCTTCGCCACGATCATGGCCTTCTCGCGCGTGACCTCCTCGACGCCGAGCTCGCCCAGGGTGACGGGCAGGCCCACCTCGATGCAGAAGCCGAGGACCTCCTCGAGCTGCTCGGTGGAGGCGTTGGCGAGCACGAGCTGGGCAAGCGTGCCGAAGGCGACCTTCTCGCCGTGGTACATGCCGTGGCACTCGGGCAGCAGCGTGAGGCCGTTGTGGATGGCGTGCGCGGCGGCCAAGCCCGAGCTCTCGAAGCCGATACCGGAGAGCAGCGTGTTTGCCTCGATGATGTGCTCGACGGCGGGCGTGAGGGCGCCGGCCTCGAGGGCCACCTTGGCCTTGACGCCATCCTCCATCAGCGTGTCATAGCACAGGCGGGCAAGCTGCAGGGCCGCCAGACCGCCCTTGCCGCCGGCGCAGGTGGCACCGTCTGCATCGTGCGTGGCCTGGGCCTCGAAGTAGGTGGCAAGCGCGTCGCCCATGCCGGAGACGGTGAGGCGAACGGGGCTCGCCGCGATGACCGTGGTGTCCATGAGGACGATGTTGGGATTGGCCGGCAGGAACAGGTAGCGGTCGAACTGGCCGTCATCGGTGTAGAGGACGGACAGGGCACTGCAGGGGGCGTCGGAGCTGGCGATGGTGGGGCAGATCACGACGGGGCAGCCCATGAAGTAGGCCGTGGCCTTGGCGGTGTCGAGCGTCTTGCCGCCGCCGATGCCCACGATGACGTCGCAGCCGTTGGCCTTTGCAACCTCGACGAGGCGGTTGACCTCGTTCTCGGAGCACTCGCCGTTGAAGTCCTCGTAGACGGGCGTGGCCTTGGCCTCGGCAAAGCCGGCCTCGACCTTGGCACCCACGCGCTTGACGCCGGAGGGCGTGTTGATGACGAGGGCCTTGGTACCGAGCGGGTCAACGTAGCCGCCGAGCTTGGCGAGCTCGTCGGGACCCTGGATGTACTTGCTGGGACTGTTGAAGATCTTGGACATGAACGCTCCTTCTCCTAAGCGATTCACAGACCCCTTTAGTTTAGGGGCGAAAGGAGGTGGGGCGAGTCAGGACTCGGCAAGCGATTGCGGAAGCAGCGCGGCGAGGGCCCTTTGCCGCTCGCCGCCGCCGCTCACCGCAGTTGACCAGCGATGGCAAGCCATTTGTGCCGCAGGCCCGCGCAGACGCTGTGCCCGCGGCCCGGCAGAGGCATACTCGGGCAGCAGCATCGGGAGCTGCACCTCATGCTCGTGAGGAACTGGCTGCTTCACGAGAACACGACCCTCACGAAGGAGCGCATCAAGACGATCATCAACAAAGAGTTGCACCGACAAGAAAACAGGCCGGAAGCTCATGGCCTCCGACCTGCATCTTTTCTGGTGGCGGGGAAGGGAATCGAACCCCTGACACGGGGATTTTCAGTCCCCTGCTCTACCAACTGAGCTACCCAGCCGAAATGTGCACCCGCCTTGCGGGCTTGATTACTATATCAAACCGCAAACGCCGGTCAAGCAAGAAATTTGCCTTTTCTCGAAAAAATGTTGGCACCAATCTTTGATATAGGCATCTAGCCGCAACGTTTCCAGGTTATGCCGCCTCCAAGCCAAGCAGCTGGTCCATGACCTCCGCGAAGGCCACATGCGGGTTGACGCAGTAGCAGCACGCAAGGCTCAGCCACTCGTCGACGTGGCCCGTCTCGTCACACGCAAAGGCCATGCACTCCGGAAGCTCGTGATCGGGTGCGCATGAGAGCCACGAGAGGTAGTAGAACGCCCCGGAGATGAGCACCACCCAGGTCCTGTGAATGATGGGCAGGCCCGTCTTTGGATGCGTCTCGCGAGACGTCTTGTCCGAGAGCACGGTATAGGAGATCACGGCTCTTCGCCTCCCCTCTCACCCGCGCACACCGGGCATATCGAGAGTCCGGCGCCACGCACCTCGAGCCTGTCGCCCATGCGCAGGGAGCACGGACCCGCCAGGGCCCATCCGTTGAGCAGTGCCGGGTTTGACGCGCCCAGGTCACGCGCAACCATCGCCCCCTGCTCCATGCGAACCTCAAGATGACGGGGCGATACGGACGCGCACGTGACCACGACGTCGCTGCCAGGATCCCTCCCAATCGAGAGGCCGCCCTCCGGAACGCGCATGCACATGGAGACCCGCCCCATGACAAGACGCACGTGGGTGGGCGGCACGAGGCGAGCCACGGGCTCGAGAAGCTCGTCTTTCTCGCGCAAGGTGGGCTCTCCCCCTGTGGGCGCCGTCCCAACCGCCTCAAGGGCGCGACCGCTCTCCGGCGGCACCAAGCCGGGCGTTGGCCCCTCCACAAGATCCGGCTCATCAAGCGCCTGCAGCAACTCGGACATCACCCCGCCGTCACCCACATCGACAGGGCGCTCATGCTCTGTCGCAAAGTCATACAGGCACCCGTAGCACACGTCCATGTCGGCAAACAGCTTGGCGCCGCACCTCGGACACGTCTTGAGCCCTCCTGCCTCCTCGCCGCTCATACTCGTCCTCCGCTCATTCGTCTTGCCCATCTCGCGCTCCCATCACGTGCCACATGTTCCTTAGCTCAACCCGGTCACCCACCACCGGCCACGGCTCCCCGCAGGACGGCCGCTCAAGCGCATGACGCGCGCCGGCACATCTCACGACCCTCCCCGCAGGTAGCTCGCGCCACGAGCCAAGCACGAGGCCACCCTCGTCCACGAGAACAACGTCCAGCTGATAGCGCATGCCAAGCGTGTGAACGGATGGGCAGCCGACGAGAAGCAGGGGAACGGCCCGCTCGTCGTCACGGCTCGTCCCAAGCAGGCCGCGAAGCCTCCCCCAGAAGCCCGTGACGACAAGTGCCCGCATGCCCCAGCGACCAAGGCCGGCATCCGCATCGAACTCGATCCTTGCCCATCGCTCACAGCCGCCTCCACCCACTCTTCTCACGAGACCACCGCCGCTCGAAACCTATCCACCACAAAGCTCCTCTCATGCCGGACAATGACGGGCAGCTCGAACCCCACACCCGCGATCTGCACGGACGAGGGCCATGGCCTGTAGCCAAGCTCGCAGACGAAACGCGTTGTTCCGGCGGCAAGGTCGATGCGTGCCTCCGAGCCGTTGCCCGAGACGGGCTCGGCCCTCACCGCCACCTCACAGGGCATCTCTCCCATCGCCTGCTCTATGGCCGACTTAACCTCGGCAACGCCCGCAAGCTCGCTCGACACGCCCGACGCGGACACGCCATGGAGAACGACTGCGTCAGGCGCCACCCTGTCGAAGCGCGAGACGAGTTCCGCAAACTGCAGGACGTTCGCGACGACGAGCGCCACGGCAACGATCACCGGAACGAGCACGGCAAGCTCAACGGCCATCTGGCCCGCATCCTCGCGCACAGACCCGCTCATGCGGCACCCAGCAGCTGGCCCACATCGATCGTGAGCGGCACCGCAAGGTCCGTGCCGGGAATGGGAATCTCCGCAATCGTTACCTCGCCCTCCCCGAGCTCGTTGGCGACCTCCTGCCCCAACGCCCGCGCGAGCGTGGAGGGATCTGCGGAGTCCGGCAGTTTTCCCACAAGCTCTCGCGCCGTCGAGACATGGTCGTAGCCCGCCTTGTCGAGCACGTTTTGGCTGTTCGTGACGACGGGCTTTCGAAGCCTCAGGTCGGCCGGCTCGAGGCCAGCATCACGGATGGACTGTTTGAGCTTGTCGCGCAGCCAGGACCCAACCGTGGTTCCGAACACCCCATCGATGCCATCGAGCACACGCCCCGCCGCCTCATCGAGGTTTCCCATCGCCGCCCCGTAGCCCTCGAGCAGGCGAGACCACAGGGCGCCGACAGATCCCAAGACTCCCGCGTCACCCTCGAACAGCTCGTCAGAAAGCGCCTCGAAGGAGCGCACCAGCACGTCATTGCCCTCGGTGTCGCCGTCTGGCGCCAGAGTCGCCGCCGAGACCGCGGCACCGGCAGGCACCGTCGACTCCTCGAGAAAGGCGCTCGTGATCTGGGAGGGCACCGCCTCGCTGCCACGCGTGACCACGGCGACGCATCCCCAGGCACCTGGGGGACAGAGCTTGGGGCGTGGGACGGCCAGGGCCTGCATGGCCCTGTCGAAGGCGCTCGCGCCCTCGTCGGCAAGCCCTCTCATCTGCTCCTGCGCCTCGGCAAGGTCTTCCCGGGCAGCCTCGTACCTCTCGGACTCGTCCACGATGGTCTTCCAGTAGTGCTCGAAGCCGTTGTCGATGCTCGTCGAGGCGGCCGCGACCGAGCCCATCGCAGACGAGTCCATGCGGCAGACCCCACAGCGCCGCACGGAGCCGGCGTCGAGCTGGGACAGGGAGACGTGGCCGGCGGAGGCTCCCCTCGCGCCCGCGCAGTCCGCCGTTGAGTGGAGCGTGGGGCCCGCCTGCTCGTTCGTGGACGGCCAGCACGCTTCCGTGTACAGCGTCGTCTGCCGCATCTGCTCAGTGTTCGCCGGCAGGCTTGGCAGCTCAATCTCGACCCTCCCGTCCCCAAGCTCCTCGTAGCGCCCCCGCCGAGTCTGGCCGAGCGCGTACTCGTAGAAGGCGCGGCGCACGGCCGAGTTGGTGAGTTCCTCGGCAGACGGGGAGAGGGGAGCCTCGGCCAAGAGGCGAGCGGCATAGTAGGAGCGGGCCCGCACGAGCGCGGCGCCAAACGTCCAGTCCTCGAACGCGTAGCTTGGGTTCTGAGACGCGTCGAGACCGGCCAGAACGTCCGCACGCTCGCGAAGGCACCTTGGCTGTGCCACGCAGTCCGCACGCCATGCGGCACGCTTTGCCTCGTTAGCCCGCGCGTCAGCCTCCCTCGCCCGCTCGGAGGCCTGCTGGAGCTCGGCCGCCTTTGCCGCGGCCTCGCTCGCGTCCACCTCGGCGTCGAGACCGGAGAAGTCTGACTGGGACTGGGTTGGGAACGGAATGGCCACGCCCGTGTACCCGGCGGACCCTTCCTCGTTTGCCTGGGCGACAGCCGCAGAGCGGCATGCGATGGCAAGCGGCAGCGTTGCCTCGAGCGCCTTGAGGCCCTTGGCGGCAGACCTCGCGAACCCGCCCCGGGCGTCGAGCACCTTCCCCGCAGCCTCCACGGTGCTCGCGCCCACCGCCGCCATGCCGGGAATCGCGGACACCACGAGCCCGGCCCCGAGCGTCACCATGCCCGCAAGGCCAAGCGTGAGCACGCACGAGTCGAGGACTGTGGCGACGGTGGCGTACGAGGCAACGACGTTTGTGCCCGCAAGCGCCGTGGAGTCTGCCACCGCCTGCACGTCTGCCGACCTGTTCTGAAGCCAGGCGACGGACACGAGCGAGCAGGTGAGCGAGAGGCTCACGAGAAGGGCCAACGCCACGGCAACGGACGTGTAGCCGCCGTCCTCCCCTATGAAGACGTCAAGGCCGCCGGACGGCAGGGTACGCCGCCTATCCCCACATGGACACCCAGTCCGCATAGCTTCCCTCCAACCACTCCGGCCTTGCCCTCTCCGTCACGCGAACCCTCACCACGACCAGCTCGCCGTCCGCCTCGCCAAGCGCCGCAGCCAGCACGCCCACGAGCGGCAGCGGCCTCAGGCGTCCCGTGACCTCGACGCTCACCTGCTCGCAGGAAGCGTCCCCCTCGCACGAGACCTCCCAACCATCCGTGCCACCCACGTGAAATGCCTCCGCATTGGGAACGGCGCCCAGGCGCCTCCTCACGTAGGAGACGCACGCCTCCTCAGTTGCCGCACCCTGCTTCTCGCGCGTGGCTAGCACGCGCAGCCCCTCGGACGCCGCCTGCTGCATGACGGCGCGCGTGTAGAGCAGAAACGCCGGCTGGAGCAGCAGGGCGAGCAGCAGCATGATCGTGGGCAGAAACAGCGCCGCCTCTACGCTCGCCTGCCCCGTCTGCTCAAAACAGCACGAGGTCGCGAATGCCGTCGACCGCGCCGGCACCCTCGATTGCATGTGACGCCGCCCGCTCCGACGCGCGCTGCAGCCCGCCTTGCCCCACGACGCTCCACACGAGGCCAAGGGCGAGCACGAGCGCGAGAAACGCCCCCAGCACCAGCGCGTACTCCACGCTTGACTGGCCCGCCTCGTCCACGGCCAGGCAGCTAGGGCGCCTCTTGCCCTCCCGCATAGGAATCCCTCCATTCGGACACCTCCATCCGCAGCGTCTTCACGCGCGTCCGCCCGTCCGAGAGCCCGTCCGAGAGCAAGCACACGTCAACCCAACCCGGTCCCATGACGACGCAGCCCCAGACCCGCCCGACGAGGTCGAGCCAACCGCTCCTCGCGAGGAGCGTCCCCGGCTCGGCCCCATACTCCGCAAGCAGTGCGGCTGCCGCGTCCGGAAGGTCCTTGTCAACGACCCGCTCCGAGAGCGTCCCCTCCTCGGGCGTCAGGCCAGCCTCAAGATCGGATGGCAGGGCCAGCTCGCACTCGTCGTCCCACGATGACGCGTCCTGACCGCTTCCCGAGCCCTCGCCCGCAGAGGGGCACCCGTTCACGCGCGAGGCACCTGCCCCGACGAGAGCGCCCTTTCCCACGAACCCCGCGAGCATCGCCGCCAGCGCCAACGCGCACGCACCGATAAGTACGGTCCGCACCCGTCCCCTACAGCGAGTTGATGCCATCGGTGATCGAAGTCCAAAGCTCCTGGAGCCTGTCTCTGAACGCCACGACCGCAACGATCGCCATGAGCACGAGAACGCCCACGAGAATCGCGTACTCCGTCGTCCCCTGGCCGCTCTCCTCCGCGAGGGCCCCGCGAGTCCTCCTGCTCGCAAGGCACAGCCGAGCCATCACGCGCCGCCTCGCCAAAGCCAAAACGTTCATGACCTCTCCCTTCTCAACGGGGCAACGCGCCCCGGCCAACCGTCCTCACCCACCGAGCGCCGCGCACAGCAAGGGCCCCAGAATCGCAAGCAGCATCGCCGGCACGACCAGCGTCCCAAGCGGAACGAGCATCCTCACCGGGACCTCCTCGATGCGCTGCTCCACGCTCACGCGCTGTTCCTCTCTGATGGCGTCCGCCTGGCGCTCGAGCGTCTGTGCGAGCGGCGCCCCGAAGGAGAGCGCCTCGCTCACCGAGGCGCAGAAGCGCACGAGGGACGGTGCGCTGACGCGAGCGGCCAGGCCCTCGAGAGCCTCTCGCCTCCCCTCAAGGCCCATTTGCCAGCCACGCATGGTCGCAAGGAGCCTCTGGGCAAGCTCGTCATCGCTACCTGAGCAATACAGCTCGAGCGACGCATCAAACGAAAGACCCGCGGACAGGCCCAGCGCCAGGATGTCGAGCATCTCGGGCATCTGGCGCTCGCACGCGGCCACGGCGCATGCACCCGCCTCCCGCTCGCGGGCGCGCCTCAGCGCCGGTATCCCCTTCAGGCGCGCCACCACCTCGCGGGTTCCTCCAGCCCCGTCGTCCCGTCCAGCCGCTAGCACGTAGGACCCAACCGCCGCCATCGCGCCGCACGCAAGCCACCACATCACAGCACCGACCTCATGAGTCGCCTGATGATCGAGAGCGCCACGACGTCGAGAAGCGCCGCCACGAGCACGCAGCCAAGTCCCATCGGCGTGGCCACGCCCGCACGATAGTCTGGGGACACGAGCACGAGCGCCGCCACGAGCAGCACCGGCAACGCGCTCACGATGCGCGTTGACAGCCTGACCTGAGCCGTCTTTGCCGTAAGCTCGCGCTCGAGCTCAAAGCGTCTCTCGGCCAGACGTGCGGACCTCAGGAACAGCCCCTGGAGCGGAGCGCCCGTCCTCGCCGACACGCTCAACGCGCAGACCATGAGCTCCACACCGGGTGCGTCCGTCACCTTCGCCACGCGCCCGACTGCCTCCGTTGCGCCGGTCCCGCACGAGACCATGAGCGAGGCACGGGCAAACTCCCGGTTGAGCGGGCCGTCCCCCAATGACCCAACGTACGAGATGGCCTGGGTGAGCGTCCTGCCGGCGCCGAGCGCACCAGCCAGGGAGCGGAACACGTCCGGAACCTGGCGCGCGAGCTCGCGGCGCCTGGCCGCCTCGCGGGCAGAGCACCACGCAAGCGATGCCACGGCACCTGCGGCCACGCCGGCCACGAGCCCGGTCACCGAGAGCGCCACGAGCGCGCCGGTGCAGCCACAGGCCACGAGCCAAAGCGCCACGAGCGCCGAGGCGAGCTCGCGGTCGACCCCCAGCGGCGCGAGCCTCGCACTCCTCGCAAGCTCTTCGGCCACGCGGCGGCAGTAGGGCGTCTCGCCAAACGCCACCACGGGAGGAGCAGCGCAGACAACGCGCAGACGCCCAAGGGAGTCGCGAACACGCGGATCGCCCCCAGATTTGGAAGCCGCGCGCCCACCTTGCGCCGTGAGCACCCAGGCGCCAAGGCCCAGGCAAAGCCCCGACCCTAGGCACAGGAGCGTCATCATGCCTCCACCTCCCCCTCATCCAGCAGACCGTCTCTCACGGAGCGACCCAGAAACGCCGGCTCACGAACGAGCCGCCACTCGCGGGCACCGGCATCGAACGACACGACCTCGCCGAGCTCGACCCCGCCCTCCGCGGAGCAGCAGACCTCGCTCATCGAGGAGACGACGCGCGTGCCGTCGGGCATGCGCCGCGACATGACGATGAGGTCGAGAGCCGTGGCCACCTGCTCCTCGATGAGCGAGGCGGGCAGGTCCATCCCAAAGCGCGCCATGAGGACGAGCCTGGGGACGGCCTCGACGGGCGTGCCCGCATGCAGCGTCGTGAGCGAGCCGTCGTGGCCCGTGTTCATGGCCTGGAGCATGTCGATGCACTCCTCTCCCCTCACCTCGCCCACGACGATTCGGTCTGGTCTCATGCGCAGCGCGTTGGTCACGAGCATGCGAATCGTCACGGCGCCCGTTCCCTCGATGGAGGCGTCACGGGCCTCGAGTCTCACCACATGAAGTCCCTCCTCGAAGTGCAGCTCGGCGGAGTCCTCGATCGTCACGATGCGCTCGTCCTGGGGAATCTCCGCGGACAGGGCGTTGAGCAGCGTCGTCTTGCCCGAGCCGGTGCCGCCCGCCACCGCGATGTCCTGCCTGAGCCTCACGGCCCACGAGAGCAGCCGGGAGAACCACGTGGGCAGAGACCCGAGTCCCACGAGGCTCTCGAGCGTCCTTATCTGGCCCGAGAACTTGCGGATGGTTACCGCCGGCCCATCCATGGCAACCGGCGCGATGACCGCGTTCACGCGGTATCCGTTAGACAGGCGCGCGTTCACGATGGGACTCGCGTCGTCCAGTCTGCGGCCGAGCGGCGCCAGGATGCGGTCCATGACGAGCATGACCTGCTCGGGAGAGTCGAACGTCGTCCTGGCGGGAAGGATGCGGCCATCGCGCTCGTAGTAGACCGAGGCACATCCGTTCACCATGACCTCGGAGATCGTGGGGTCGTCGAGCAGGGGCTGAAGCGGACCTAGGCCCACCACCTCGTCGATGACCTGCCGCACGAGTCCGTCCCTCTCGTCAGCGTCCAGCTCCGAGAAGCCGTCCTCGTTGAGGACGGCACGGCACGCCACGGCAAGCTCCTCGCGCACGAGCTCAGACGCCCCGTCCCCCACGAGGGCCGCGACCTCGCTCAAGCCCAGACGCTCGACAAGACCGCGCTTGAGACGGTCCCTGAGCTCGCGCCGGCGCTGGCGCACGTCCTCGTGCCCGTCACCGCCCTGCGCTATGCCGAGCTCGCGGACGCGCTCGAGCACGCCCATGGCTAGCTCGCCTCCCGCGCAAAGCCAAAGAGCCTGCGACGGCGCTGGCCACCCCCGAGGGCCGCTCGGGCCGCCTCGCACTCGGGAAGGGTCCCGAGCTCCTTCAGCAGGCCCGCAAGACCGCAGGTGGCGCCAAGCGCCGCGGGGTTGTCGGACTGAGAGAGCCGCCCGCACTCGCCCGCGGACGCCAGCTCGACAAGGTCGAGCCCGCCATCGAGCACGCGCAGCTCCCTGGCGCACTCGAGTCCCACGGCGGCGCGCGCCACGAACGACTCGTCACGCTTGCGCGGGTCGCACCCGTTCATGAGCCGGACGATGCGCGTGCGGGCCACGCCCAGCCTCACGGCGAGGCTTCCGCAGCGGGCAAGCGCCGGTATGGCACCGGGCCGCTCGTCGGAGACGATGACCAGGCGGTCTGCCATCTGGGCGGCACAGGCCACCGCATCGCCCCAGTTGCTCGAGGTGTCTACGATCACGAGGTCGTGCGAGTGGGTCAGGCGGGCGATGACGTCCCCAACGATCGGCTGCACCGCCTCGGCGTATTCGGGGGCCCGGCAGGGTCCCCACACCGCCAGGCGCTCCGCCACTCTCACCCCCGAGCGCTCGAGCTCCTCGTCGCTGGTCACGCCGTCAGCCAGGGTCGCGAGGTCACCGGGGCGCTCCGCGCCGCACAGGCTCGCGAGGTTCCCGAACGCGAGGTCGAGGTCGAGCAGGGCCACGTCAAGGCCCCATCCAGCGGCGGCGCCGCCAAAAAGCGCAGACAGCGTGCTCTTGCCAACGCCACCCCTGCCCGAGACGAGCACGATGACGGGCACGTTCGCCCGCCGTTGCACGGTCTCGCCGCAGACGGCTCCCCCTTCCCTCGCCGCCAGCCCAGACGAGGACGCACGGCCATCCCCTCGCGCCCAGGTTCCTTCGTCGTCAGAGCAGGCGGCGAGGTCGGCATGGGTGAGCACCCGCGTGACGCCCGCGCGTCTGGCACGCGACCGCATGGACCCAGACGTCTGCTCGAGCGCGAGCATCACCTCGGCTGCGTTGCCGTCACCCGCGACGGCCGCGGCGACGTTGACGGGATCGGGACCCCCGGCCCCCTCGCCGACGATGACGCACGACCCCGCCAGGTCCCGGCGCAGCCGTGCCCTGAGCTGGCAGGGGTTGGGCACGATGACCACGCTCGCAGACGCATCACAGGCGCGGACGTAGTTGCCAATCCCCTCGCCCTCGCGAGGGCCGGCACAGATCACCCACGTTGCCATCAGGACTCGCCTCCCGTCTCGGGCGCCACGCTCGTGGGCGCCCCGCCATCGACCGCCGCAGGCTCCACGGCCACGTCATCGGCCGGCAGCACGACGCGCAGGGCACCGGCAGCCGAGGCCGTGAGCACGCCCGACACCTCGTCCGGATAGACGGCGAGGGTGAGCGACGCATCAGAGGACGAGCGCGTCGACGATCCACCAAGTACGAGCGCGTCCCCGCACACGAGCCTCACGCCGCCGTCTGCGGCCTCGTAGACGAGCACCCGGGCGCCACTCGCCACGTCCAGCGGGATTCCGGCGCGCTCGCCCGCCCGGACGGACACGGCCACCCTGCCCTCGGGCACCTCGACGTCCCCCTCGCCCGAGGCGATCGACAGACGCGTGAGCGGGGCGCCCTTGGCGACGGGAGACGTGAGCCGGCTCCCCACGATGTCTCCCACGGAGGTGAAGGCGCCCTCCGGCGCGAGGTCGGCGAGCCAGTCGCGCTGCTCCACGTCCGACTCGGAGACAACGCTGCCGCTCGCAAGCTCCCTGCGCGCGATGACGAGACTCGCCACCTCGCCGCCATAGCGCTCGAGCAGCTCGGAGCGCTCCCTCTGCACGTCCGCTCGCGCCGATTGCACGCCGCCCATGGCGAGCAGCGCCGCGGCGACGCCGCACGCGGCAGACGTCGCGATCCTGGCCCTTCTCCTCATGGCCCCTCCCCGTCTCACGGTCCATCCATGCGGGCATCATCGCCCGAGACGAGAGGCTCCGGGCCGCGACTGGCGAGATAGTCCCGCGCGGTCAAACGCAGACCTTGCACGAATCAAACAGCAAAAGGGCCCCTTGGTGCGCAAATGCGCGAAGTAGATGTTGAAAACCGGCAAACGAGCTGCTAAAAGGCCATATTGAAAACTCAACCAGTCGAACAGGCCCAAGCAGAGACGCCAAAGAAAAACCGGCCGGGGAGCATCCCCGACCGGTCGGTCGACGGTCGTCTTGCGCGCATGCGAGCGGCGCCTGCCCTACAGCACCACGTCCGGGTCGAGCGTGCTCGCGCTGGCCCGCATCTCGTTCGCGAGCGCGAGGTAGGACTCGACGCGCACCTCGTCGAGCTCGCCGGCCTCGCGCGCCTCGCGAACGGCGCACCCCGGCTCGTTGCCGTGCGTGCAGTCGCGGAAGCGGCACGTGGCAGCCAGCTCGGATATCTCCGGGAACGCCTTGGCAAGGCCCCGCTCGTGGCCCACGAGCGGCAGGCTCCTGAGCCCCGGCGCGTCGCAGATGACGCCAGCGCCCGGGAGCTTGACCATCATGCGCGCCACGGTGGTGTGCCGCCCCATGTCGTCACGCTCGCGCACGGCGCCCGTCGCGAGGGCGTCCGCGCCGAGCAGGGCGTTCAGCAGCGTGGACTTGCCGGCACCGCTCTCGCCCAAGATCATGGCAACGCTTCCGGCCGGCACGAGGGCGCAGACCCCGTCGAGGCCCTCGCCCGCCACGGACGACGTCACCACGACGTCTCCTTGCTCGCCCACGAGCCTGTGGACGCGCAGGGCATCGGCCTCAAGGGCCTCGGCCGTCTGCTTGCGGTCGGCCTTCGTGAGCACCACGCTCGGGCGCACGCCGCAGTCGCGTGCCAGCACAACCGAGCGGGCGATGCGCGCAAGCGGCAGCTCCTCGGCCCCCAGCGCGGCCACGACGATGACGCCGTCGAGGTTGGCGGCAAGCGTCTGGAACTCTCCGCGCCTACCTCCCCGCCAGCGGGCAAAGGCGTTTCTCCTGGGAAGCACCTCGTGGATGACGCCCATGTCGTGCTCGGGCGGGACGGCGACGGCCACCCAGTCCCCCACGGTGGGCATGATGCCCGCCTCGGCGGAATCGCCCTTGGCAAACTCCGGCGCGTGCTCGGCACGAAGCGTGCGCCCCTCGCAGGCCACGAGCGGAAAGCCTCGGTCGAGCCTCACGACGCACCCAAGCTCGACGGCATCGGCCGCCTCGCGGCCCAGGCGGTCCGCGATCCTCTCGCGGGCCTCTTCGAGTTGCTCGCGCCGCAGCTGCGTGGGCGCCATGTCCGCAAACGAGGGCACGTTCTCGAGCTCGCCCACGACGGGCAGACCGCGGAGCACGTCCTCCGCAGACGGGCGCGAGGCGCCGCCCCCGTGGGAGCGACGCCTCGTCGTGCTGCCAGACCTAGCCTTGTGGGACCTCTTCCCCAAGCTAGTCCTCCTTCTCGATGCGGCGCATGACGGCCTTCTGGACCTCGACGATCGGGATGATGAGCACCGCAAGGCCCAGGGCGGTGAGCGAGCCCTGGAGCTCAAGACCGGGCACGCCGAAGAACATCATGGCAAGCGGCTCGAACTCGACGACGATGAGCGTCAGCACGAGGGCCAGGCCCGCCGCGCCCCACAGCCACCAGTTCTGCTTCTTCATGGAGAAGAGCGACGCGCGGCGGCTGCGCATGTTGAAGCAGTGGAAGATCTCGACCATGTTGAGCGTGATGAACGCCATCATGACGCCTTCCTCGTCGGCGGTGCCGGCGATCATGTCCGCCACGTTGATGTAGCCCATGTCAAAGTACACGCCCGCAAAGAAGCTCGCGAGCACGAGCAGGGTGATCGCGATGCCCTGGACGATGCAGTCCGCGCCCATGTGGCCGGCGAAGACGCCGTCTGTGGCCTTGCGGGGACGGCGGCGCATGATGTCGCCCTCGGCGTCCTCCATGCCCAGTGCCAGCGCCGGGAAGCAGTCCGTCACGAGGTTGACCCACAGCAGCTGGACGGGCTGGAAGAGCGTGAAGCCCACGAGCGTGGCCACGAACACCGAGAACACCTCGGCGAGGTTGGCCGAGAGAAGGAACTGGATGACCTTGCGGATGTTGTCGTAGATGCGACGACCCTCCTCGCACGCCGAGATGATCGTGGCGAAGTTATCGTCCGCAAGCACCATGTCGGCCACGTTCTTCGTGACGTCCGTGCCCGTGATGCCCATGCCAACGCCGATGTTGGCGCGCTTGATTGACGGCGCGTCGTTCACGCCGTCGCCCGTCATGGCCACGATCATGTTGCGGCTCTTCCAGGCCTCGACGATGCGCGTCTTGTGCTCGGGCTGCACGCGGGCGTACACGCCAAAGTCCTCGATGTGGGCGTCGAGCTCCTCGTCGCTCATGCGATCGAGCTCCGCACCCGTGATGGCCTGCGAGCGGTCCTCGATGATGCCGAGGTTCTTGGCGATGGCCACGGCCGTGTCGATGTGATCGCCCGTGATCATGACCGTGCGGATGCCGGCGGCGTGGGCCTCCTCGATGGCGGCGGCCACCTCGGGGCGCTCGGGGTCGATCATGCCGGACAGGCCGCAGAACGTGAGGTCGTGCTCGAGGGCCTCGGCCGAGAAGTCGTCGGGGCACTCGACGTAGTGACGGCTCGCCAGTGCGAGCACGCGCAGCGCCCGGTCTGCCATGGCCTTGTTGGCGGCCAGCAGCTCGGCGCGCCTCTCCTCGGTGAGGGGCACGACCTTGCCGTCCTCGTAGATGGTGGCGCAGCGGCCCAGTACCACGTCGGGGCCGCCCTTGGTGTACTGCTCGTACTCGTCGTCGAGCGTCTCCACGACGACCGACATCATCTTGCGGCCTGAGTCGAACGGGGCCTCGCCCACGCGCGGGTGCTCCTCGGCAAGGCCCGTGAGCCCCGCCTTGCCCGCATCGTTGACGAGCGCCGCCTCGGTGGGCTCGCCCACGGCAC
This sequence comes from Parolsenella catena, assembly GCF_003966955.1. Taxonomy (GTDB): domain Bacteria; phylum Actinomycetota; class Coriobacteriia; order Coriobacteriales; family Atopobiaceae; genus Parolsenella; species Parolsenella catena. Next base: position 1,427,018 of record NZ_AP019367.1, read on the forward strand.
AGCCCGCCTCGGCATCCCACTTGGCGTCGCAGCACAGGGCCATGCCGGCGAGGAACTTCTCCTCCGGCGCAGCCAGCTCGTGGGCGACCACCGTCATCTTGTTCTGGGTGAGCGTGCCCGTCTTGTCCGAGCAGATCACCTGGGTGCAGCCGAGCGTCTCCACGGCGGAGAGGTTGCGGATGATGGCCTGGCGCCTGGCCATCTTGGTGACGCCGAGCGACAAGACGATGGTCACGACGGCCACGAGGCCCTCGGGGATGGCGGCGACGGCCAGAGACACCGCCACCATGAACGTGTTGAGCAGAAGCGCGGGCTCCTCGGCCATGTTGCCGAAGCCGTGGCGCAGGACGTCGACGGCAAAGATCACCACGCAGATGACGATGACGAGCTTCGTGAGGATGCGGGAGAGCTCGTCGAGCTTCACCTGCAGCGGCGTGAGCTCCTCCTTGGCCTCGGTGAGGGCGCCGGCGATCTTGCCCATCTCGGTGTCCATGCCCGTGGCCACCACGACGGCGCGACCGCGGCCGTAGACCACCGTCGAGCCCATGTAGCACATGTTCTTGCGGTCTCCCAGGGGCACGTCGTCGGCGCCGGGGGCAAGCTCGATGGCCTCGGCGTGCTTCTCGACGGGCACGGACTCGCCGGTGAGGGCCGCTTCCTCGATCTTCATGGTCGCGCTCTCGAGCACGCGGCAGTCCGCGGGCACCGAGTCGCCGGCCTCGAGCAGCACCACGTCTCCCACCACGAGCTCGGAGGAGTGCAGCATGACGAGCCTGCCGTCTCGCATGACCTTGGACTGCGCGGCGCTCATCTCCTGCAGGGCCGCCAGGGCCTCCTCGCTCTTGGCCTCCTGAATGACGCCGAGCGCGGAGTTGATGATGACGACCGTCATGATGATGATGACGTCGGCGAAGTCGATCTCCCCCTGGATGGCACCCGTCACGGCGCTGATGACGGCCGCCACGATGAGCATGATGACCATCGGGTCCGCCATCTGCTGGAAGAAGCGGATCCACAGGGGCGTCTTTGCCTGCTCCCTGAGCTTGTTGGGGCCGTTATTGGCCAGACGCTCGGCGGCGACGCCCGAGGCGAGGCCGGCCTGCCCGTCGCTGCCCTGCTCGCGCAGGACGTCGGCGGCACTCGACAGATACTCTCTCACGTAAGATTCCCCTCCTGGATTTAGGGCGCACGCCAGATTGATGCCCGATCATAATTCCCAGGAAGGGCAAGGGCTCATCAAGGTTGCCGTGACGCGCGCGTTGTCTCGCACGTAGGCGTCGCCCACGTGCCGTCTGGGTCATGATACCCCGAATGCGCCCACGCGCCCCGCTCGCGCGCACGCGGGCGCACAAACATATGCGGCGCACAGGTTATGTTGCTAACCTGTGCGCCAAGATGGCCACTCTGCCATATACAACTAGTTCTACCTGCGGTTTTAATTGCGTTCATTACGCAAAAATCGAGTTATGCGTTTAGATGACGCGCTACAATTCCTAGTCGGTAATCACATCGATCTTGCGTCCCGGGGGCGGGACGCGGAAAGAGGAGACGTATGAAGATCCTGTTCTACGACGCCCGTGACTACGACCGCGACTCTTTTGACGCGCAGCTCAAGAACTACCCCAACATCAAGATCGACTACATCGAGGCCGACCTCTCGCCCGTGACCGCCTCGCTCGCCCGCGGCTATGACGCCGTGTGCGCCTTCGTGAACTCCGACGCCTCCGCCATGGCCCTCGAGATCCTGCGCGGCTTCGACGTCAAGCTCGTCCTCATGCGCTCGGCCGGCTTCGACGCCGTGAACGTGCCCGTCGCCAAGGACCTGGGCATGACGGTCCTGCGCGTCCCGGCCTACTCGCCCGAGGCCATCGCCGAGCAGGCCATCGGCCTGGGCCTGTGCGCCGCCCGCCGAATCCACAAGGGTTACGCCCGCGTGCGCGAGAATGACTTCTCCCTCCAGGGACTTCTCGGCGTCAACCTGCACGGCAAGACGGCCGGCATCGTGGGCACCGGCAAGATCGGCGCCGCCATGGTGCGCATCTGCAACGGCTTTGGCATGAAGGTACTGGGCTATGACGTCTACCAGAACCCCTCCCTCGAGGGCATGGTCGAGTATGTCGAGCTTGACGAGCTCCTCCGCAGGTCCGACCTCATCTCCCTGCACTGTCCGCTGTTCGACAGCAACCGCCACATGATCAACGCCGACGCCATCGACAAGATGAAGGACGGCGTGGTCTTCATCAACACCGCACGTGGCGGCCTCGTCGACACCAAGGCGCTCATCGAGGGCATCCGCTCCGGCAAGATCGGCGCCGCCGGCCTGGACGTGTACGAGGAGGAGGGCGACAACGTCTTCCGCAACTGCTCGAACACAATCATCGAGTCTGTCACCTCGACGCTGTGCTCGTTCCCGAACGTGGTCATGACGAGCCACCAGGCGTTCTTCACCAAGGAGGCCCTCGCCTCCATCGCCAAGACGACGCTCGACAACGCCACGGCGTTCGCCAATGGCGAGGAGCTCACCGGCCCCGCCGTCGTCTGCTAGCAAAAACGCGCGCCGCCCTCCCGACGGGGCGGCGCTTTTGATATCAGAGGCCCGCGCAAAAGGATGCACGCGGCCAAGCAGGCGGAAATCCCCCATCCGCCCCCGGACGCCGGACAAGCGGCCCGTCGCCCGTCATTCGAAAGGAAAGAAATGCAGTCCAAGAAGACCAAGATCGTCTGCACCATGGGACCGGCCACGGAGAGCGAGGACGTCCTTCGCGAGCTCATCAAGGCCGGCATGAACGTCGCCCGCTTCAACTTCTCGCACGGCAGCCACGACTACCACCGCGCCGGCGTCGCGCGCGTCCGCAAGGTCTCGGCAGAGCTTGGCATCCCCGTGGCCATCCTGCTCGACACCAAGGGCCCCGAGGTGCGCACCGGCGTGCTCGAGAATGGCGAGAAGGTACACTTCGAGACCGGCGACAAGACCATCATCACGACCGACGACGGCGTCGTGGGCAACCACGAGCGCTTCTCGCTCGACTTCAAGAACCTCCCCAACGAGGTCAAGCCCGGCGACCGCATCCTCATCGACGACGGCCTGCTCGAGTTCAACGTCGACAAGATCGAGGGCACGGACATCTACTGCACACTCGGCAACGCCGGCGACCTGGGCGAGCACAAGGGCGTGAACATCCCCGGCGTCGACATCTCCCTGCCCGCCGTCACCGAGCGCGACCGCGAGGACATCATCTTTGGCTGCGAGCTTGGCATCGACGCCATCGCCGCCTCGTTCATCCGCGACGGCAAGGGCGTCGAGGAGATCCGCCAGATCTGCCACGAGCACGGTCGCGACAACGTCTCCATCTACCCCAAGATCGAGTGCGCGCTGGGCATCGAGAACTTCGATGACATCCTCGCCCACTCCAGCGGCGTGATGGTGGCCCGCGGCGACCTGGGCATCGAGATTCCGCCCGAGAAGGTGCCGCACGCGCAGAAGCAGATGATCCGCAAGTGCAACGCCGCCTACAAGCCCGTCATCACGGCCACGCAGATGCTCGACTCCATGATTCGCAACCCGCGCCCGACGCGCGCCGAGGTCAACGACGTCGCGAACGCCATCATGGACGGCACGGACTGCGTCATGCTCTCCGGTGAGACGGCTGCCGGCAAGTACCCCGTCGAGGCCGTGAAGATGATGGCCTCCATCTGCCACGAGACCGAGCAGTACCTCGAGGAGCGTCACAACTACCACGAGCGCGGCGGCGTCCGCGACGTCAACGGCTCCATCGGCTTTGCCGCCGTCACCACGGCAAACCGCGTGGGCGCCAAGTGCATCCTCACGCCCACCGAGAGCGGCCGCACGGCCCGTCTCATCTCGAACTTCCGCCCCACCCTGCCGATCTTTGCCGTGTCCCCGCACGACGAGACGGTGCGCAAGTGCTGCTTCTACTGGGGCGTCACGGTGCTGAAGGGCGCTGCCCAGGGCGCCATCGACGAGACGGTGCGCCAGGCCCTCACGCTGGCCAAGGACAACGGCCTCATCGACGCCGGCGACCTCGTCTGCGTCACGGCCGGTGACCCCAACACCGCCCCGTCGCAGGGTGACTACATCACCTCGACGAACATGCTCCTCGTGGCCCAGGTCCCCGAGAGCAAGTAGGCCAGCCGCCACACGCTCACAGGCGAACGCAGAGCGCCCCGAAGCCCACACGGACTTCGGGGCGCTTCTTGTTAGGCACCAAACGGGACGGGTTCGTTTGGTCCCCACGAGGCCAGGCGGACCAGATGAACCCGTCCCCTCTGGTCCGCCTGTCACCTAGAGCTTGCGAGGAGTGGGCTCCACGCAGCGATGCGCGTGCACGGCCGAAAGCGCCGCCGCCTGAGCAGCCGCATCGCCGGCGGCAAGCGCGCGCCCATAGGCATCGGCATCAAGAATGGCCTGCTCGAAACGCTCGGGCGAAAAGCCGTACGGGGCGCGGCCCCACTCGTTTGTCTTCTGGGCGCGCTCGACGATGCCCGCGAGCGCGGACTCGGGGCACTCGAGCTCGGCGAGCGTCGTGGGAAGCCCGAGGCACACGTTAAGTGCGGCGAACTTCTTAAGCTCCTCGGGCTTGTCGTCGAACGCCTTGAGCACGAGCACGCCGAACGAGACGACCTCGCCGTGCAGGTGGCGCTCGGCGGCCTCACCGATTCCCGTGTAGGCGTTGTAGAACGCGTGCGCCGTGCTCGAGTTGAAGTAGTAGGCGCCCTTCTCGGCACCGAGGTTCGTCGTCATGTTCGAGACGAGACCCGTGGAGACGATGATGTCGAGGATGACCTGCTCGAGCTCATAGCTCGACGTTCGCGTGCGCTTGTCCTCGAGCGCCTTGGCGGAGTAGTCGAACAGCGGGCGCTCGCATGAGACCGCAAGCGCACGGCCCATGAGCGGGGTGTGCGGCAGGTCAAGGTCGCGGCTCGAGAGCTCTACCTCCGGCTGCTTGGAGAGCGCGTCGCCAATGCCCGCCCAGAAGTAGTCGTCGGGGCTCTCGGAGATGACCTTCGTGTCGATGAACGAGTGAATCGGCGGCTCCTTGGGCAGGAAGTAGTTGTCGACCGAGCCGTCCTCCTTATAGAACACGCCGATGGCCGTCACGGGCGCGCAGTTGGACGCAACCGTGGGGAACGTGAACAGAGGCTTGCCCGCAAGCTCGGCAATCTCCTTGGTCTCGTCGATGGCGCGGCCGCCGCCCATGCCAAACACCATGTCGGCCGCCTGGACGCGCGGGTCAGCGGCGAGCTTCTCGGCAACGGAGTGGCGAGGCTGGCCGCCATACCAGATCTGGTCCGTGACCGTGACGCCCGTGCCCTTGAGGGCCGCAAGCAGGCGCGGGGCGGCCTTCTCCATGGCCGTCTTGCCGCCGATGATCACCGCGGTGGAGCCAAAGCGGCGCGTCACCTCGGGCACGGCCTTATAGGCATCGACGCCTACGGTGTAACTGGGCAGGTAGTTTGTGCTGGTGAGTTCCATGCGTCCTCCTCGTCCCTGGATTGCGACCCAATTCTAGGACTGCGAGGAGGCATCGAGGCCCGCATTGTTGCACTGTTAATGTAGGGCGCCGACGGTAACCACGACCCCGGCGCCATTGTCACCACAGGTTAGCGGGTACGCACGGAGCTGATGACGCAGCGGTTCGCGGGCATCCAGACGCTGCCCCACTCGACGGGCGTGCCGTCCTCGAGGCGCACGAGCTGATCAAGGTCGAGGACCGGCGAGCGCTCCCCGCACTGCAGCCAGCGGCCGCGCTTCTTGCCGGCCGCGCGGGCACTGTACGTCATCTCGGCCGTGCCGATCTGCTGGCCGCTCGTGCGCTCTACGGCATCGAACAGGCCCTCGCGCTCGAAGTCGATGTTCTCGAGTCCCGGGCACGGCTCGAGGTTCACGCGGCTCTCGATGAGCATGACGGGCTCCTCGGCCACGAAGCGCACCCGCATGAGGTACAGGTAGGGAGAGCCCTCGGCAATCTCGAGGCTGCGGGCGCAGACGCGGCTCGCGCGCTCGATGCGCTTGTCGACGACCTTCGTCACAAAGTCGATGCCCTGCTCGGTCATGGACTCGGCAAACGAGTGGAGCTTGTTGCCAGAGGGACGCGCCATGACCGGCTCGATGACGAACGTGCCGCGGCCGCGCTGCTGGACGAGCAGACCCTCCTCGACAAGCGAGCGAATGCCCTTCTGCACCGTGCCGCGCGAGAGGTGCAGCATCGCCATGAGCTCGTGCTCAGAGGGAATGCGCTCGTCGACGCCCCACTCCTTGGAGTAGATCTTCTCACGGACGTAGTCGGCCACCTGCACATAGAGCAGGGAGGTGTCTTTCCTCTCGAAGTCCGACATGCGAAGGCCTTCCTCGCGGGCGCGCGCGGCGCATGCTCAGGTCAACTTGACCAGTTGACCACAACATCGAAAAGTTTACCGCTCACAGGCACGCTCAATCAAATCTACAGGCGCGAACACATAGACTGGTCAACCATGCTCTACCTGCAATTATGTATGTTCGGCTAACAAGCGGTTTGCTCTATGAGCAATCCGAGAGACGCTTGCCATACGACGTCAGACGCCTCACGAGGCACTCATTTGCATGCTCGAACACCTCGTGGAAGAAGGCGGCCGTGAACAGGCTGTAGTCCGGCACGCCGTCGATGTGATTGGCCCGGTTGTTCGTCACGATCGCGTTGGCGACCTCGACGGAACGCTCGACGTCAGAGCGACGCAGCGCATACTGCGGAAACGCCGCGGCCTGCGCCACGAGCGCCTCCGTTGCCTCGCCCGCAAGCTCGATGGGTAGCGTCCTGCCAAACTTGTCGAAGTCCCCCTGCTTGCGGATGCGCGTGCGCTCGCCGGCGGGCACGTGGTATTCCTGCAGCCAGGCGTGCGTGGCCTCGTTGTAGGCATGGTCGCACATGAGGTGGGCCCAGGCACCAAGGACGACGTCCGAGGCCCGGTACCCAGCTGCCCGCAGCATCGCGGCAACGGCCTCATGGCGCTCGGGAGTTGCCGGAATGGCAAAATGACCACCCGCTCGGGAGATCTCCACGCCCTCCTCCACCGTGATGCTCGCCGGGCCCAGGGGAACGTCACTGGGCAACTCGAGCGCAGGCTCCACGTACAGGTCCCAAAACTCGCGTTCGCGAGGCACGGGAATGGAGCAGGGGTCGGCAAAGTGCGTGAGCGAGTAGGGCAGGATGCCAGACGGATGGGGCAGCATGTAGCCCACGTAGACGTCTGGGACGAGGTTGCCAAAGAGAAACGCGTTGGCGTCGCGTATGCCGAGCGAGGAGGCCGGGCACTCGGACAGCAGACGCTGAGCGTGGGCGATATGTACGTTCCAGCTTGGCATGGCGCCTATGGTAGCACGCACGGGCGGCTCCACGAATGCCGTGGGGCCGCCCGTTACACAACTCGTATGTTACGAGGGCAGCGCCGCGCTCGACCGCCCAAGGCGCACCAGACTAGCCGCGCACCTCGCCGCCCGTGGAGCGGCAGACCTTCTTGACGAGCTTCTCGTGGGCGCGCTCGACCTCCTCGCTCGTGAGCGTGTGGTCGTTCGCGCGATACGTGAGCTGGAAGGCCATGGACTTCTTGCCCAGGCCCACACGCACCGGGTCGCGGTAGACGTCAAACAGGCGGGCGCTCTCGAGCAGCTTGCCGCCAGCGCTCGTGATGCGCTGCGTGAGCATCTCGCACGTGACGTCCTCGTCAACGACGATGGCGAGGTCGTGCGTGATGGCCGGAAGCGTGGGCACGTCCTGGTAGGGAAGCTCGCGGGCGGCAAGGCGCAGCAGGTGCGCCTCGGAGAGCTCGAAGGCCACGACGTCCTCGTCGATGCCAAAGTTCGCAAGGCTCGTGGGGTGCACGTTGCCCACCCAGCCAAGCAGCTCGCCGCCAGCATAGACCTCGGCCGCCCGACCCGGCTGCAGCCAGGGGTACTCGGACGCGTCTGCCACCTTGAAGCGGACCTTCGTGATGCGCAGGGCCGCAAGCAGACGCTCGACAACGCCCTTCGCGTCAAAGAAGTCGAGCGGCTGGTGCCTCTCGTTCCAACCGTCGAGGCCCCAGGCGCCGCAGAGCACGCCGGCAACGTAGCGCGGCTCGTCGGGAAGCGTGCGCTTCTCGTGGCCAAAGAAGACGCGACCCTGCTCATAGAGCGCGACGTTGGGCACGCCGTGGTCCAGGTTGTAGGCAACGGAGCGCAGCAGGCCAGGCAGGATGGAGCGGCGCATCTCGGAGTTGTTGGCGAGCAGCGGGTTCTTGATGCGCACGGGCACGCCGCGGCCGGTCTCGGAGATGTTGGCGCGCTCGAGGTCGCCATCCTCGGCGAAGCAGTACGTGAACGTCTCGGACAGGCCGCAGGCACGCAGCGTGCGCCCGATGAGCTGGGTGCGCTGCTGGTCGACCGTGAGGCCGCCGTGGTGGTTCTTGGCCGCGGGCAGCGTGGGCTCCACGCGATCCATGCCCCACAGGCGCAGGACCTCCTCGATGAGGTCGGCCTCGCGCGTGAGGTCCGGACGGCTCGTGGGGGCCACGACCTCGAAGTCGTTGCCGCCCTTCTGGGCCACGACGGCGCATCCCAGGCGCTCGAGCAGGTGGCTGATCTTATCGTTGGTGATGGGCGCGCCGCACATGCTGCGCACGCGCTCACCGCGAAGGGCGATGCGGACGGCCTTCACGGGCACGGGATACTCGTCCACGCGGCCACGGCAGACGGTGGCGCCGCAGCAGCTCTCGAACAGTGCGGCGGCGATGTCGGCGACTTCCTCGCAGTTCGCGGCGTCAACCTGGCGCTCGAAGCGGATGGACGCCTCGCTCATGAGGTTGAGGTTGCGGCTCGTGCGCGAGATGTGGCTCTTGTCGAAGCAGGCGCTCTCGAGCAGGACGTCGACCGTGGTGTCGTCAATCTCTGAGTTGAGACCGCCCATGACGCCGGCCAGGGCAACGGCACGCTCGCCGTCGTCGGTGATGACGGCCATGTCGCTCGTGAGCGTGCGCTGCTGGCCGTCGAGCGTCGTGAGCTGCTCGCCCTCGCGGGCGGCGCGCACGACGATGTGGCGGCGCCCATCGCGCTCGGAGAGCTTGCCGAGGTCGAACGCGTGCAGCGGCTGGCCCGTGAGGTACATGACGTAGTTCGTGACGTCCACGACGTTGTTGATGGGGCGGCTGCCTGCGGCGATGACGCGGCGGGCGAGCCACTCGGGAGACGGGCCGATCTTCACGCCGCGCACGACACGCGCCACGTAGCGGCTGCACAGGCTCGTGTCCGCGATCTTGACGTCCACGAGGTCTGCGCTCTTGGGGCCCTCCTCGCGCTGGATGGCGGGGAGCTCGATGTGCGTGTCCTCGTCGAGGACGGCGCCCACCTCGGTGGCCATGCCCACGTAGGACAGGCAGTCGGGGCGGTTGGGCGTGATCTCGCAGTCGAGCACGGTGTCCGACGTGCCGCGATAGTCCGTGAACGGCATGCCCACGGGGGCGTCCTCGGGCAGGATCATGATGCCGGAGTGGTCTCCGCCCAGGCCAAGCTCGCGCTCGGAGCAGTTCATGCCGCACGACTCGACGCCACGCAGCTTGCTCTTCTTGATCTTGAGGTCGCCGGGAAGCACGGCGCCGATCATCGCGACGACGATCTTGTCGCCCTCGTTGAAGTTCTGGGCGCCGCACACAATCTGCAGCGGGGCAGGATCGCCGTTCTCGTCAACGTTCTTGTCGCCCACGGAGACCTGGCACAGCCACATGTGGTCGGAGTCGGGGTGGGGCTTCTTGGAGAGCACCTGGCCCACGACGACGTGCTCGAGGTCGGCGCCAACGCGCTCGATCGTCTCGACCTCGGTGCCGGTGCGGATGAGCTCGGTGTAGAGGACCTTCGGGTCATCGGGCAGGTCCACCATGGAGCCGAGCCACTCATATGAGATGCGCATGTCTTACGCCTTTCTGTTGCGCAGGATAATTCACAGCCTCTTCAGCCAGGGTTTCCGCGGTGCGTCAGATGAGTCCAAACGAGAAACGCCGCAGGAAACCGGCTAGGGGTTTCCACGGTGCCCGAGATGGTCGCGAAAGAGGAGAAAGCGTACGTAAGGTACGCGTGCGACGGTTTGAGCGACCAGATTGGGTGCCGTGGGAAGCCCTAGAACTGGGAGAGGAAGCGCATGTCGCCAGTCATGAGCATGCGCAGGTCGGGCAGGTCGTAGCGAAGGGCGGCAACGCGCTCGGCGCCGATGCCGAAGGCGAATCCCGTGTACTTCTCGTGGTCGACGCCACAGTTGTCGAGCACGTTGGGGTCGACCATGCCGCAGCCGAGAATCTCGAGCCAGCCCGTGCCCTTGCAGAAGCGGCAGCCCTTGCCCCCGCAGACGCCGCAGGAGACGTCCACCTCGCAGCTGGGCTCGGTGAAGGGGAAGAAGTGCGGGCGGTAGCGGGTGGCACGGTCCTTGCCGAACATCTCGCGGCAGAAGTAGTCGAGCGTGCCCTTGAGGTCACCGAAGGTGATGCCCTCGTCCACCACGAGGCCCTCGATCTGGTTGAACTGGGGCAGGTGGCAGGCGTCGGGAGTGTCGGGGCGGAAGACCGTACCCGGGCAGATCATGTAGATGGGCGGCTCGTGGCTCTCCATCGTGTGCGCCTGGACGCCGGAGGTCTGGGTGCGCAGCAGGATGTCTGACTCGCCGTTGGCGTGGGCCTCGGAGTGCTCGAGGCTGCCGGGGTTGTTGTCCTCGACGTAGAACGTGTCGCGGGCGCTGCGGCTCGGGTGGTCGAGCGGGGCGTTGAGCGCGGTGAAGTTGTAGTAGCTCGTCTCGATGTAGGGGCCGTCCTCGACGGTGTAGCCCATGCCGCAGAAAATCTGCTCGATCTCCTCGATGATCTGGGAGATGAGATGCTCGGAGCCCACGTTGGGGACGCGGCCGGGAAGCGTCACGTCCACGGAGTCGGCGGCGATGCGAGCCTCAAGGGCCGCGTGCTCAAGCTCGTGGCGGCGCTGCTCGAGCGACGCCTCGATGCGGGCGCGAACCTCGTTGGCGAGCTTGCCCACGCGCGGGCGGTCCGCCGGGTCCAGCTGGCCCATCTGGCGCAGCACACCGGTGAGCGAGCCCTTCTTGCCCGTCACGGCCACGCGGATGCGGTCGAGCTCGGCGAGGTCTCCCACGCCGCCGATGCCCTTGGCCGCCTCGCTCTCGATGGCCTTGAGGTCGTCGATGATCGTCATTCCTACCTGCCCCTTTCCTTCTCGGGCACATATGCCCGGTGTTGGCGCGAGCCCTGTCACGGCAACAAAAAACCGCCCCCGCTCGCCTGTGCGAGCAAGGGCGGAGCTTATCCGCGGTACCACCTTGCTTGGCCGCCGGATGTCTGCCCGGCGTACCCACTCTTCTCCCCGTTCCGTGGGGCTTACGGCTTGCCTACTTGCGCGCCTCGGGCGCACGTTAAGCTCGCAGCTGGTGGAGTGAACTCTGGCCGTCTGCCTTGGAGGGACCTCTCAGCCGGTGGGTCCCATCTCTCATCCGCTGGCAACGCGACAGCCAAACCTCTCCGTCATAGCCTAGCTGCGTAGTTTAGCACAGCGCATCAGCGCCGGCACGCGCCGCCCTCCTCGTGACAATCGTCCCCGACACCCTCGCCGGCATCCTCCGTGGGCGCCTCGTCGTCCTTGTCGTTGGGCACGAGCCCGTAGGACTTCGCGATGCGGTCGAGGTACTCGCGTGCTCGCTTCTCGTCGCCCTTGTTGCCGTACTGCAGCGACAGGTAGTAGTTGAGCCGCGCGCGCTCGTCGGCATCGGCGCTCGCCAGGGCGTGCTCCATCTCGGCTATGTAGGCATAGCTGCCACGAAACGCGATGTTGAACGTCTGACGCGAGTCGCGCTTGAGCTCCTTGGCGGCATCGAGGGCCTCGCCCTTGCACTCGGCCACGTGAGAGTCGATGAGCTCGAGCACATGCGTGGCGCGCCCCTCGTCGCCCTGCGTCTCGTAGAAGTTGAGCGCGCGGGACAGCAGGATGCGACGCTGCTGGGCCGTGGCGCGAAGGCCCAGCATGACGTCGAGCGTGCGCTGGACGCCCTCGACGTCCTGCTTGGCCTCGTAGGCGTTCAGGCGCATGTACTCCTGGTTGTACTTGGGCAGACAGAAGCTCGCCATGGGACCAGAGAGCGTCTTGAGCACGGCGTCGAAGTCGCCGGCCATGAACTGGTTCTGGGCCTTGTTCGCGATGACGCCGCGAAGCATGCCGGGAAGCACCGACACGAGCAGCATGAAGACGACGGCGCAGATGCCCGCGGTGGTGATGAGCGTCTGGATATCCATGGCTCTCCTACTTGGCGTAGAACTCGTGCATGTCATCGACCATCTGCATGAGCGTGGGGACGTCGGTGTATGCCATGTGGCCGCAGCCGTAGCGGTGGTAGGTGATCTGGTCCTTGAGCTCTGCCGGGAGGAACAGCTGGCTCATCGTGTGGTCCATGTTCCACCAGGGCGTGGCCGCGTCATAGCGTCCGCCGAGAATGGCGAGCTTCGTCGTGGGGCTGCGGCGCAGGGCCGTGGCGATGTCGAACGCGAGGTTGGGCGCGGCGGTCTTGGTGTCGTCCATGCCCGGCTCGTCGTGCACCCAGTTCCAGCCGATGCCGATCTCGCTCCAGACGGACAGACGGTACTCGGCGGGGTTGACGTAGCCAAGCGTGCTGCGAAGAAAGCTACGGAACGCGCCGTACCAGACCTTCTCGAGAGCGTGAGCCGCCGGGTCCTCGCAGGCGAAGTAGAAGGTGTTGCGCTGCACGGGCAGCGTCATGGTCTCGGTGTAGCGCATGTCGAGGCGGCCGCACATGAGCCCCTTGTCACGCAGCAGGTTGGCGCGGAAGTCCTCGAGCTCGATGCGGTTGTTGTGCGCGAGAAGGAGCTCGGCCGGAATGCCGATGTAGCGCTCCATCTTCTTGGCGATGCGGCGCTTCTCGCGCGGGTCGATGCGGTCGCCCTTCATGAGCGAGGCGGCGTACTCGCCAGCCGTGAACTCGCTTGCCTCGTCGAACCACTTGTCGGGGTCCACGCCGCGGCCCGTGATGCCAAAGTGCTGGGCCGTCGACGCAAAGCTCGGCAGCATGCCGAGGTAGTACAGGTCGTTGCCCGGCAGGTTCTGGGACCAGTCGAAGTAGGCCGAGAGCATGACAACGCCGGCCAGCGGCACGCCGGCCTCGCCGAGATAGCGCATAAGGACGGCCGAGCGCATCGTGCCGTAGGACTCGCCGTAGATGTACAGCGGGCTGCCCCAGCGGTTGTTCTCGTCAAGCCAACGAACGATGGCACGGCAGAACGTGCGAGCATCCTCCTCAAGGCCGTAGACGCGCTTGGTGTCATAGCCGTCCGCCACGAACGACCAGCCGGTGCCGAGGGCATCGAGGAACACGAGGTCCGTCTCGCGCAACAGAGTGCCGGGGTTGTCCACGACCTCGTAGTTGGCGCCGGCGAACTGCTCGCCCTCGCTCACGACGCGCTTCGGGCCAAGGCCACCAAAGTTGATGGGCACGGACGCCGAGCCCGGGCCGCCGTTGTAGGCAAACGTCACGGGACGGCGCGCCACGTCAACGGCCTCGCCGTTCACGGAGCTGGCGACGTAGCTCACGTTGAACATCTTGCCCTCGAGCACGCGCTGCGGGTCATAGATGTCCAGGTGCCCGGCGCTGGCCACGTAGTCGATGGACTCCTCGCCCACGCTCCAGGTCAGGGTATCGCTGCTCTTGGCCTCGGGCACCGCGTTCGCATCGGCGACGGGCGCCGCAAACTGCTCGCTCATCTACTCCACCCCCAGCATGTCGCACAGCGACATCATATAGATCTCCGCCGAGTGAACGATATCGATAACGTCCACATCCTCGTTGTAGCCGTGGATGCCCTCGTTGTTGGCCGGACCAAACTGGATCGTCGGGGCGCCGAGCGCACGGTAGTGCGCGGCGTCAGAGCTCGCCCACTGGTAAGCCGGCAGGCACTCCTCGTTCCAGACGTCCTCGATGTTCTTCTTGAGGCTCGTGACCAGCTTGGACTCATCGTCGGTGTAGTTGCCCTCGGCAGTCCAGTTATAGCTGGCCTCGACGCCCTCGACACCGCTCTTGGCAATCAGGGCATCAACCGCAGCAACGACTTCCTCGTGCTTGCAGCCATACGGCAGGCGAACGTCGACGCTGCAGGAGGCAAAGTCCGGCACCTGGTTGATCTTGCCGCCACCCTGAATGATGCCGACGTTGGTGGAGCAGTGGTCGATGACGTTGCCGACGCCAGGGGTGCCGATCGTGCGCTCGGCGATGGTGCGCGAGTTCTTGACGGCGCGAGCCTGGGACTCGTCATAGTGACCGGGAACAGCGGTGATCTCGTCGATGAAGGGGATGACCTTCGCGAGCTTGTTGATGGCGTTATCGCCCTTGTAGTTGCCGGTCGAGCCGTGGCCGGGCACGCCATGAGCGGTGAACGTGAGGTGGAGGATGCCCTTCTGGCCAATCTCAATCGTGTCGTGGCCGGTAGGCTCGCCGATCATGACGGCGTCAGCGCCGTCGGCATAGCCGTTCTCGCAGAACCACTTGGTGCCGGTGCCGGCAATCTCCTCGTCGCAGACGACGTGCAGGCGGATGTCGCCCTTGAGCTCGGCGCCGCTCTCGTTGAGCATGGCCATCGAGAAGAGCAGGACCGCGAGGCCGCACTTCATGTCAGAGGTACCGCGGCCGAGCATCTTGCCGTCGCGGATCTCGCCGCCGAACGGATCGAAGTCCCAGCCGTCAAGCTTGCCAACGGGCACAACGTCAACGTGACCATTCAGGACGACGCGGAAGCCCTCATCGGAGCCAATGCGAGCATAGACGACAGGATAGTCCTCGCCGCCGTCCGCAACGATGCGCTCAGACTCGATGCCGTGCTCGGCAAGGTAGTCACGAACGAACTTGATAGCGGGCTCCTGGTCATCAATCGGGCTCTGGTTCTTGATCTGAATAAGCTGCTGGCAAAGCTTGAGCAGATCGTCCTGGTGAGCAAGTACAGCCTCGTGAAGCTGCTCCTTCGTAACCGTCACTTCGGTTCCGCCTTCCCTCAAGGCATGCCGGTCCCCGGCACACCAGCCATTAGACAAACGCATGACTTGCAAACAAACAAAAAGGGACCAGCCGGAAACGACTGGCCCCAAGATAATAGACCTACTCCGCGACCTTATCGTGATAGAGGAAGCACGCGACGCGATGGTTGTCCTCCACCTCCATGAGCGCAGGGCGCTCGTGGTGGCAGCGCTCCGTGGCGTTGGGACAACGACCGGCCAACGGACAGCCGACCTGCTTGCCCACCGGGCTGGGAATCTCGCCCTCGAGCTTCATCTCGGGGTGACGCTCGAAGGGATTCTCGGGCGGAATGGCCGAGAGCAGAGCCTTCGTGTAGGGGTGCAGCGGGTTCTCATAGATGCCGTGAGCAGGCGAGATCTCCATGACGCGGCCGAGGTACATGATGGCCACGCGGTCGGAGATGTGCTTGACCACGGAAAGGTCGTGGCTGATGAAGATGTACGTCAGGCCTCGCTCGCGCTGGAGTCGGCGGAAGAGGTTCAGGACCTGGGCCTGAATCGACACGTCAAGCGCGGAGACGGGCTCGTCGCACACGATGATCTTCGGATCGAGTGAGAGGGCGCGAGCGACGTTGATGCGCTGGCGCTGGCCGCCGGAGAACTCATGCGGGTAGCGCTGCAGGTGCTGGATGTCGAGGCCGACTTCCTTCATAAGGTCAAGGACCTTCTGCTGGCGCTTCGCGGCATCAGGCTCGATGCCATGGATGACCATCGGCTCCTCAATGGAAGCCGCCGCGGTGAAGCGAGGGTCAAGACTCGAATAGGAGTCCTGAAAGATCATCTGGAGATCCTTGTGCACGGGCTTGCGCGCGGCGCCCTTAAGCTTGGAAATATCCTGGCCGTTATAGATGATCTCGCCGCTCGTAGGCTCATGGAGACCAACGATGCAACGTCCAAGGGTCGACTTGCCACAACCGGACTCGCCGATGATGCCGAGGGTCTCGCCCTCATAGACATCAAGCGAAACGCCGGACAGCGCATGAAGCGTCTGAGGCTTGCCGAAGAGGCCGTCACCACGAAGACGGAACTCCTTGTTAAGGTTCTTGATGCCAAGAATCACATTATCGTTGGCCATTTAGTTCGCCTCCCCACGAACGAGGCTCTCCTCGCCGTTCTGCCTGTGGCACGCCACGAAGTGGCCAGGCTTGACCTCGACCAGCGGCGGAACCTCGTTCTTGCACTTCTCACAGGCGTAGGGGCAACGGTTGTAGAAGTTGCAGCAGGTGCCGGTGAGCCTCAGATCGGGCGGAACACCCGGAATGGTCTTGAGGTCGGTCTTTGCCTTATCGGAGAGCTTGGGCATGGAGTCGAGCAGGCCCCAGGTATAGGGGTGAAGCGGATTGGCGTAGAGCTCCTCCATGGGGGCATACTCGCAGGTACGGCCCGCATACATGACCATGACATCATCAGCCATCTGCCAGACGATGCCGAGGTTGTGCGTGATGAGCAGAATGCCCGTGTTGAGCGTGTCCTGAAGGCCCTTGAGCAGGCTCAGGACCTGGGCCTGCACCGTCACGTCGAGGGCAGTGGTGGGCTCGTCGGCGATGATGAACTTGGGGTGGCAGCTCATTGCCATGGCGATCATGACGCGCTGGCACATACCACCGGAAAGCTCGTACGGATACGAGTCCATACGCTTCTCGGGGTTGGGGATGCTCACGAGCTTCAGCATCTCGATGGCACGCTTGCGCGCGGCCTCCTTGTCGAGACCGTCATGCAGGCGGATGTTCTCGATCATCTGGGTGCCAACCTTGAACACCGGGTCAAGGGCCGTCATCGGGTCCTGGAAGATCATCGAGATGTCCTTGCCGCGAAGCTCACGGAGCTCAGCCTCGGTGGCATGCACGATGTCCTTGCCGTCAAACATGACGCTGCCGCCCTCGATCTTGCCGGTCTTGGGCAGAAGGTGCATCAGAGAGCTCGAGGTGACGGACTTGCCGGAGCCAGACTCGCCCACGATGGCAAGGGTCTTGCCACGATCGAGCGTAAAGCTCACGCCGTCGACGGCCTTGGCGACGCCGGCAGCCGTGTGGAAGTACGTCTTAAGGTCGTGGACCTCAACAAGATGCTCCGAGACCTGCTCGGTAGCTGCGCTGGTCTCGGTAGCCTGAGAGTTGTTCTCGCTCATAGGGCCTACCTCTTCTGCTTCGGGTCGAGAACGTCACGAATACCGTCACCAAACAGGTTGAAGCCAAGAACGGTGACGAGGATGAACATGCCAGAAATCGTGGCGATGTGAGGAGCACCCTGCAGGCAGCTCTTGCCCTCGGAAAGAATCGAGCCCCAAGAAGCGGTGGGCGGCTGGATGCCAAGGCCGAGGAAGGAAAGCGCGGCCTCAGAGATGATCGCGCTGGCGATGTTGAGCGTGAAGTAGACGATGACCGGGCTCATGGCATTGGCGAAGATGTGCTTGAAGAGGATGCGAGCGGGGCTGGCGCCAATGACGCGCTCGGCGTTGCAGTACTCCTCGTTCTTCACGACATGGACCTGACCGCGCACGACACGAGCAAAGTTAGGCACGTTGGCAACGCCAATCGCGATGATCACGTTGATGGTGCCCTGACCAAGGATGGTCATGAGGATAAGGGAGAGCAGGATGAACGGGAACGCCATCATGCCGTCCATGATGCGCATGATCACAGAGTCAACGATGCCGCCGAAGAAGCCAGCGACGAGGCCGAGCAGGATGCCGACGATGGCACCGAGGATGGTGCCGCCGATGGCGATGAAGATCGAAATGCGCGCACCATAGATCACGCGGGAGAGAAGGTCGCGGCCAAAGGCGTCAGTGCCAAACAGGTGGCCTCCCACCCCGGGAGCGGCAAACATGTTGCCGGTATCCGTGGCGTTGGGATCACACGGAGCAAGCAGGGGCGCAAAGACGGCGAGGATCACCATCACGACGACGATCGCAAGACCCACGAGCGCCATCTTGTTACGAGCGAGCTTGTGCCAGGCGTTGTTCGCCTTGCGCTCACGCTCGAGCATCTTGAGCGTTGCCTCGTCAGAAAGGCTAGCGCCAGTAGCGTTATCTGCCATTAGTTGCTACCCCCCTCATAATTGACCTTGGGGTTGATGACCATGTAGACGATGTCAACAACGAGGTTAACGAAGACGAAGACAACGGCGGAGAACAGGACCACGCCCTGAATGAGCGAGTAGTCACGGCCGTTGACGGCATTGACGATAAGCGTGCCAAGACCAGGCCAGGAGAAGATGGTCTCCGTCAGGATGGCGCCGGCGAAGGCGCTGGCAAGCTGAAGACCAAGTACGGTCACGATGGGCGGGAGCGCGTTCTTAAGCGCGTGCTTCCAAATGATCTTGGACTCCTTGATGCCGCGGGCGCGGAGGGCCTTGATGTACTCACCGTTGATCGTCTCGAGCATGCTGGAGCGCGTGATGCGGGCAAACGTCGCCGCGGGGATCGTCGCCAGGCAGAAGCACGGCAGGATCATGTGACTAATGACATCCCAGACGCCCTTTGACATCGCGCCCATGCCCATGGCGGGAAGCCAGCCCAGATTCACCGAGAAGGTGAGGACGAGCATGAGGCCCAGCCAGAAAATAGGCATAGACACGCCAACGAGGGCGAGCACCATGAAAACGTAGTCAAAGATGGTGTTCTGCTTCACGGCGGACACGACGCCAATGGGCACGCCGACGAGAAGCGCGAGCACGAGGCCCGTAAGGGTGATCGAAAGCGTGGAGGGAAGCCTGCTCAGAATGATGGGCATGACGGGGCCACTGTAAGAGTACGAATAGCCGAAATTGCCGTGCAGGATACCAACCAAATAGTTGATGTACTGCGTAAGCATGGGCTCATCGAGGCCCATCTTTACTCTCATCGTCGCAATCGCATCGGGTGACGCCTGCGGACCCAGCATCTGCGCAGCTGGATCGCCCGGAATCATGCGCGTGAGGACGAAGGTGATGGTGACGACTACGAACAGAACCGGAATCGTCTGGAGAATCCTTTTGAGGATTGTCTTTGCCACCTTTGCAACACCCCCTGAGCGGAGTCTGGCGGGACCTTGTGCCCGCGTAACCATGTGATGGGGGCACGGCTCTGGGCCATGCCCCCATCATTCTTAACTGAATGAAAAACTCAAATTACGCCGTCTTGGAGATGTTGATCTCGCTGGAGACGATGACCGTCTTGTTGTCAGCACGGCTCTGGAAGCCCTCAACCTTCTTGGTAAGGCCGGTGTTCACGAACTCGGAGCCATAGACGAGCATCGGGTCATAGGAGACGATCTTCTT
The DNA here is from genome assembly GCF_003966955.1 of Parolsenella catena. Classification (GTDB taxonomy): domain Bacteria; phylum Actinomycetota; class Coriobacteriia; order Coriobacteriales; family Atopobiaceae; genus Parolsenella; species Parolsenella catena. The sequence goes on from NZ_AP019367.1 coordinate 1,446,369, forward strand.
CAGGGCCTCCTTGTAGTACTTGGCACGCTCGTTCTGGTCCGTGACCTCGAGGGCCTTGTCGAGCAGCTCGTCGACCTCGGGGTGGCTGAAGCCAGCACCGTTGCCAAGCGCGCCAATCTCCGTGGAGCTGAACAGCTTGTTGAGGAAGAAGTAGGGGTCGGGGAACCAGGACCAGCTCATGCCGTACAGATCAGCCTTGCCGGCGGCAGCGGCGGCGCTGAAGGTGCCCCAGTCGCTCGGGTTGATGGCGAGGTCGATGTTCAGGTTCTCCTTGAGAGCCTGCTGGAGGATGGTGGCCATCTTCACACGAGCCTCGGTGTTGGAGATGTAGATGTTGAGGGAAAGGCCATCGGGGTAGCCAGCCTCGGCGAGGAGCTTCTTGGCGCCCTCGGGATCATAGGCCGGGACGTCAGCCTCGACGGACTCGTCATAGCCCCAAGAATCCTTGGGCAGGGGCAGCACGGCGGTCGTAGCCTCGCCATAGGGATAGACACCCTTGACCAGGTCATCGCGGTTGACAGCCATGAGAATGGCCTTGCGGACCTTCTGGTCGGCGGTGGGGCCGTTGACCTGGCTCATGTAGACGTAGGCAACGTGAAGTGCCGGCTTCTGGTCCAGCACGAGCTGGTCATTGTTCTTGATGGTCTGGGTGGCCTCGCCCGTGAGCGAAGTGGCGATGTCGATCTCGCCCGTGGCCAGGCCGTTGGCAGACTGGGTCATGTCGGTAACGACCTTGATGGTGAGGCCATCGAGGTGCGGCTTCTCGCCCCAGTAGCAATCAGAGCGGGACAGGTCGCTCTGCTGGTCCTTCACGAACTGGTCGAGCTTGAACGCACCAGAGCCCACGAGGTGGTCGCCGAAGGCATCGCCCCAGCCCTCGACCTCTTCCTTCGGGACGATGACGTTGCCGGCATCCGTAAGAGCGGTGAGGAACGAGGCGTTAGGGGCCTTCAGCACGCACTCGACCGTGTGGTCATCAACGACGTTGCAGTGGTCGAGCATGGCGAGGCGGTTCATCGAGGACTCGGTCGCGGAGCGCTCGAGGGAGTACTTGACGTCCTCGGCGACGACGGCGCGGCCCTCCTGGTACTGGCCAGCCTGGAACTTGGCATCGTCACGGATGGTGAAGGTGTAGGTGAGACCGTCGTCGGAGACCTTCCACTCGGTGGCGAGCTGGGGAACGATCTCGGTGAGGTCGATGTTGTAGTCGACGAGGGTGTCGCACACGCACCAGATGATCTGGGCCTCATAGGCGCCCGTGTACTTGATGGGGTCGAGGTACTTGGGCGAGGAGGGCAGGCTGAGGACGAGCGTGCCGCCATCGGCGCCAGCACCGGTGGAAGTCGAGCCACCATCAGAGCTGCAGCCGGAGAGTGCGGTACCCGCCATCGCTGCCGCAAAGATGGACACACCACCGACGAACGAACGACGGGAAATCTTGAGGTCAGACATGGTTCCTCCCATTTTGGTATCAGGACGCTAGTGCCCTCTTGAAAAACGCGGATATGCCTGGAAACTGCAAATTCCTTACCAGCCATGCAATTCGCTTCATAAAAGATATCTGAAACGGCATCACGTTGAGCTAGCGATACGCGATGGTTTACTCAGGCGAAATACTAGGCTGCTTTTGGATAAGACAGTAACTTTCTACTTTACCTTATGATTGTCTCTAGTTGGTGCAAATTTTGACGTGATGGGTGTAAAAAAGCCGCAGACGGCAAAGCACTGTTTGACCGCCTGCGGACATTTCATCACGCATATGTGAATAAGGCTCTTAGAGGCGACGCTGCCCTTGGGGATTTCCGCCCTGAAGCCCCTAGCCGATCGCGAGCATGTTATCCCAATAGGCAACGTCCTCGAGCGGCAGGGTGTCCCAGAGGTCGAGGATGCGCTGCGGCAGGAAGCGGCGCTCCACCACGACGTCGCCACCGTAGAGGCGGAACCAGTCCGCGTCCATGACGAGGTAGCCGTCAAAGCCAAAGTCGTCGCCCCAGCTGTTCTCGACGCGCCAGGCCACGGGCTTGCCGTCCTCGCCCAGCTCGACGCCCTGGAAGGCCATGCAGTGCGTCATGCCGCACTCGCGGTCATCGATCATCTCGGCCTTGGTCTGGGAGAGGTCGACGCCAAAGGTGCCGTCGAGGTCCATGCCATCGAGCGCGAGCACGCCGGAGAAGTCCTCGTCCTTGCGCATGAGGTTCTTGTTGACCGCGCACATCATGAACGCGGGGACGCCGGCCTTGAGCGACTCGACGGCGGCGTTCTCGAGGTCCTCCATCGGCATGTTGAGGAAGCGCAGGCGCTGGCCACCGATGACCGGATCGAAGTAGCGGATGCCATAGGCGTGTTCGTAGGGACGGGTCTCGCCCGGGAAGTTGACGAGCTCGACGTACTGCGAGAGGTCAAGCTTCACGTAGCGCTCGACAAACTCGACCGGGGTGATGCCCGCGTCGCGCAGGACGCGTCGCGGCTCGCCGCCGTTGGCGGAGACGACCTCCTCGACCTTGGAAGCGTCGACGTCGGCACCCTCGCCCACCTCAATCGCGAGGTCGAAGGTCACGGGCGGCTCGCCCAGGCAGCAGCAAAGGATCTGGTGGAACTCGGGCAGCATCTCCTGCTTCTTGGCGCGAAGCTCCTCGAGCGTGGCGCCGTTCGCAGCCATCTTGCGCAGGATCGTGGCGTCCTTGCGAAGGAGGGTCGTGAGCAGGGCGTTCATCTGCGCCGTGTCTTTGTTGCAGGCAGTGTCGGGCATGAGGGCCTTGGGGATGGCGCCCCACTTCTTCACGAGGTTGCAGCAGAAGACGAACTGGCCGCCGTCCTCGACCGGCGTGAGCATGAGCTGGGTGACCTCGCGGTCGTTCCAGGGGCGGTCCGCCGTGTCGATGACGTACTCGAGGCGAGAGTTGCAGCGCTCGAGCTTGTCGTAGAACTGGATGTAGTTCTGCGAGAACTCGAAGTCATCGATGTCGAGGTTGGCGAGGACCTTGGAGCGCAGGACGTTGAGCGTCGAGAACATCCAGCAGCGACCTGAGTGGCGCTGGCCGGTCACGGTCTTGGCGGCCTTGAGCGACACGCCGAAGGTGTCCTGGTAGTTGCGTGCCTGCCTGCGGTCGACGCTGGCCTCGACCACGCCGAGCGCGGTGACGGAGTTGCGTGCCACGCGGTTGGCGCGCACGCTGGCGAACTCGTTCGTCAGCTCGTTCACGGCAGAGAGGTCAAGCTCGTCTGAAGCCACGTTATTCTCCTTGGTTGCATTATTCCAACATTGGTAGTCAGCATAGCGCTTGGAAGGGCTCGAAACGCTCATCTTGTCCTATCATGTTCGGATGGCCGGACAGGCCAGACCAATACGACCAAACGAAAGTGAGCCGCCATGCTTCTGCGTCAGATGCTCGATATCTATGACCTCATCGACAAGCCCCAGGCCTCCGGCAACGAGGTTGCCGACTTCCTGCGCGCCCACGGCGCCACGGACGTCACCGTCGAGCGCGTGAGCGGTGAGCGTGGCGGCACGGACTGCATCAAGGTCCTCATCCCCGGCTCGAACGGCAAGTCGACCGGCGGCAGCGCCCCCACGCTCGGCATCGTCGGCCGCCTCGGCGGCCTGGGCGCCCGCCCCGAGATGATCGGCGCCGTGTCCGACGGCGACGGCGCGGTCGCGGCCCTCACCGCGGCGCTCAAGCTCGTCGAGATGAACGAGAACGGCGACGTGCTCGAGGGCGACGTCATCGTGGCCACCCACATCTGCCCCGACGCCCCGACGCTGCCCCACGAGCCCGTCCCCTTCATGGACTCCCCCATCGACATGCAGACCATGAACCGCATGGAGGTCGACGAGCGCATGGACGCCATCGTCTCCATCGACACCACGAAGGGCAACCGCGTCATCAACCTGAACGGCATCGCCATCTCGCCGACGGTCATGCAGGGCTACATCTTGTCCGTCTCCAACGACCTCATGGACGTCATGACGCGCGTCACCGGCAAGATGCCCGTGGTCTTCGCCCTCTCCCAGCAGGACATCACGCCCTATGGCAATGACCTGTACCACCTGAACAGCATCCTGCAGCCCGCCACCGCCACGTGCGCCCCCGTCGTGGGCGTGGCCATCGCTACCGAGCAGATGGTCGCGGGATGCGCCACGGGCGCCACGCACGGCACCGACGTCGAGGAGGCCGCGCGCTTCGCCGTTGAGGTTGCCAAGGTCTATGGCCCCGGCACCTGCAAGTTCTTCGACGAGGGCCAGTTCGCCCACCTCAAGGACCTGTATGGCGACATGACCCGCTTCCAGGGCATGGGCGAGGCCAAGTAGCCCCAAGCCGCTCACCACAAGCCCGCCGGCAGCTCCGGCGGGCTTTTCTTTTGCACGGCGCACGACCGCTCGTCACGAGGAGGATCCATGTCCCAGCACACGAAAATCGCAGGCATCACGGTGGGCCAGTCGCCCCGGACGGACATGACCTGCGACCTCATCCCCAAGCTCGCGCTCAACCTCGAGCTCGTGGAGTACGGCGCCCTCGACGGCCTCACACTCGCGGACATCGAGCGCGACCTCGCGCCCGAGCCCGGCGAGGAGGTCCTCGTCTCCCGCATGAGGGACGGACAACAGGCGACCTTCTCCGGCGACAAGGTGGTCGCGCTCGTCCAGGCCAAGGTCGACGAGGCCGAGAGGGACGGCTGTCGAGCCGTCATCGTGCTGTGCACGGGATCGTTTCCCGAGCTCAGGCATAACGTGCCGCTCGTATTCCCCCAGCCTCTGCTCCACTCCTGCGCCCGCGCGCTCGCCGGTGGCCGTCGCATCGCCGTGATGGTCCCCGAGCCCTCCCAGGCCGAGCAGGCACGCGAGCGGTGGTCCGCAAGCGGCGTTGACATCGACGTGGTGTCCGCGAGCCCGTACAAGGGCATCGACGGCGTCATGGCCGCGGCCCGCACGCTGCGTGGCCATGACGATGCGTTCCTGTGCCTCGACTGCATGGGGTTCACGGTTGCCATGCGCGACGCCGCCCGACGCGAGAGCGGCCTTGACGTGCTGCTCCCCCGCACGCTCGTGGCCAGCGTCGTCTCCGAGCTGATGGGGTAAGACCTACAAAAGGTGGCCCGGAGCCCGTCAGCGGGCGGCCTCGCGCACGTCGACAACGTGGGGCTTAAAGGGCGGGCGGGGTGTCTGTCGCATGCGAGTTCTTTGCGAAGCAAAGCTGTTTGAGCAGGCGACAGACACCCCGCCCGCCCACTCGCAGCAACCCACCTACGCCGGCAGCCCGCCGAGGATGGAGTCGGTGATGCGCACCTCGCAGGCAAGGCGGTGGATGCCGTCCGGCGCAAAGCCGCGACCAATCCGACCCACGAGCAGGCTGGCTGCGAGCGACGCGATGGCAACGATGGGCTGGATGACGCACGTCGGGACTGGGTCAAAGATGTCGGCGAAGTCGATCTCGTCGAACCCCGCGAAGCCCACGTCGATCCCAGGTCGCAGCGAGCGGCGTAGCATCGACTTGAGCGCCCCGAGCTCAAGGTAGTAGTTGCAGGCAAACACCGCCGTCGCCCCGGCGCCAAGCAGCTCGTCGGTCGCGAGCGCGGCCGCGTCCTTCACGTTGTCGCACGCGCGCACGAGCCCCTCGTCCGCGCACAGGCCGCGCTCCTCGAACGCGAGACGCCAGCCGCGGGCTCGCTCGGCACCCACGTGGGTGTGGGGGAGCATGGCGACAAGACCCACCCGCCTGTGGCCCGCGTCGAGCATGGCGCCCACGGCCTTGCGGACGGCCTCGCAGTTGTCCACGACGATCGAGTCAGCGCTCGGTCCCACGAGCGGGTTGTCCACAAGCACGAGCGGCACGTCCGTCTCGCGCAGGAACCCCACGCTCGCGAGCTCGACGTCAGACAGCACGACGATGAGCCCGTCGACCTGGTGCATCTGGAGAAAGTCGACCTTCTCGCGCAGGAAGTCGGCGTCCCCCTGGTACTCGACGAACACGGCCGCATACCCCAGCCGCTCGAGCTCCCGCTCGATCAGGCCCATCAAGGAGCCGGCAAAGGGGTTCGTGGCACTGTTGATGAGGATGCCCACGGTGTAGCTGTGCGCCGTGGCAAACGCACGGCCGATGAGGTTGGGCTGGTAGCGCAGCTCGTCGATGGCCTCGGCAATGCGAGCCCGATTGTCCTCGCGCAGCTGCGCCCCGTTGAGATAGCGCGAGACCGTGGCAACCGACACGTTCGCTCGCTTTGCGACGTCCCTGATGGTAGCCACGGTCCCGCCTCCAGACTTTCATGTAGGGGTCGATGCCCCGCGTATCACGAATCCCTACTCGTCGTCCTCGTCCTCGGCGCAGGCCTCGAACTTGCGCGTGTCCACACCGTTCTTGCCGGCGTTGACCGCGCACTCGACGAGCGAGCCGATCGTGGCGTTGGCATCCGAGCTGCGCGCAAAGAGCGTCTCGATGAGCATGGGCAGGTTGGCGCCCACGACGATCTCCACATCGGGCGTGGACTGGGAGGCCATCATGGCCTGGTTGAAGGGCGTGCCGCCGAGAAGGTCGCAGAAGACGACGACGCCGTCGGTCTGCTCGCGCATGGCGGCGATCTCGGAGTGGATGAGCTCGGGATAGTCTGCCGCCTTGTCGACGTCGAACGGAACGACCTTGAAGCCCTCCTGCCTACCCGCGACGAGCTCGAGCGCGCTTGCGAGACCGGGGGCGAACTCGCCGTGACCCGTGAGAATGAAACCGATCATTGTGATTCCTCCTGATGTCCGGGCACCGCAGCGCCCCTGTTGACTTCCCTATTTGCGACCGAGCCCCTGACGCTCGAGCAGCCACTCGTTTGCACGGGCGCGAAGGGCGAGCTGACGGGCGTACACGCGCCCGAACGACGCCTCGAGCGCCTCGCGCGGGTGCTCGATGCCGGCCTTCCCCACCGTTCGCGCGGCCTGGGCATAGTCCTGCTCGCCCGGCTCGAGCCTGTTCTCCCTTGCGAGGGCGTCAAGCGCCATGAGGCGCGTGAGCTCGGAGCCTGCCTGGGCCCTGAGCATCTTGCGCAGCTTCTCCTCGTCCGTGTGCTGGGAGTTGAGGTACTCGGTGATCGTGTAACCGCCGCCATGGACCTGCTCGAGAAGCCCTTCGAACGAGGAGTTCGCCATCTCCGCGACGGCGTCCGCCGGCGGCATGGACGTCACGCGGCCCGTAAGCTGGTTGGCAGCACGCTCGAGCAGCTCGTCATGCTGGGCACTCTCGGCCTCGGCGCGCAGCGTCTTGCGAACGATGTCCTTGAGGCCGCGCACGTTCTTGGCGTTTGGCATGTTCTGTGCCACCCACTCGTCCGTGAGCTTGGGCGCCTTCACGCGCAGGATGTCGCGTACGGCCACGCGCAGCTCGCAGGCGCGCGAACGGCCGTCATCGCCAAGCTCGCCGTGGATGCGCCACCCCTGGGAGAGGTTGCAACGCTTCGTCTCGCGGATGCGCATGCCCAAAAGCAGCGTCGTCACCTTACCGGGCAGGGCGGCCGAGCCAACGAGGTAGCGGAAGTTCGTCTTGGTGAGGTCAGCGACCTTTCCGCTGGGCGCCTTGCCCTGAATGTCGATGACGACCGTGTCCCCCATGCGCGGCGTCGAGACGCCAAGGGCTGGCGCGAGCGCACCGTGGCCGGCGACGAGCTGCTGCACGTTTTGATCGACCTCGGCCTCGCTCACGTGCGGGGCCTTCACCGGACCGAGCGGGTAGGGGTCGGAGCTGGCGATCTGGACCTGTGGGCAGGGAAATACGGAGAGCTCGAGCTCGTTTCCCCAGGCATTCCTCACCTTGGGCACGAACAGGGGCACGACGCCCTCATGCTCGAGCGCCTCGTCGACCTCGGGCGCGGCGCCGGGCTCGTCGGCCTGTGCAACGCGCGAGACGTCGCCGTCATACGAGACCTTCCACGTCTCGAAGCCGCCCTCGGCCGGCTGCCTGTCGATGCTCGTAACCCCCATGCAAGACTCCTCAAGCAACGCGCGCCCCGGATGCCCAGACGGACATCCGGGGCGCAGTGATCTGTTCTGTTCCTAGTACTCTGCCAGACGGTCGGCAAACTTGTCGAGCAGCTTCTGGTTGAACTCCGGGCCACCGTCGACGTTGGCGCTCATGAACACCGGCGGAGTGACGCCGCGGTCAAGCAGGATGTCGAGAGACTCCATGATGGCGCAGTCAAGCAGCATGCAGCCGGTGTAGAGCGAGGTGCCGCCCACCTTGGTGTCGAGACCCTCGACCTCGATGCAGGCATCGCCGAAGGAGCTCTTGTTGTCGAGGACGACGTCGCCGAACTCGTAGAGGAGCTTGCCGTCGGAGCGGCGGGAGGTGCCGGCCTTGGAGACCTCAAGAGCCGTGACCACGATGGTCTTGACGCCCCTCTTCTGGGCGAGCTCGGCCATCTCGATGCCAAGCGGGTTGCGGCCGGAGTTGGAGATGACGACGAGGCAGTCCTGCGGGCGCAGGTCGAGCTTCTTCATGAACTCGACGCCCGTGCCGTTGAGCATCTCGTAGATGCCGGTGGACGGCTCGCGGATGATGCGCGTCTGGATGTAGCCGCCAGCGCGACCGCAAATCTCCAGCGCATTGCCGAAGGAGTGACCGGAGCCAAAGGCGCGGATGATGCCACCGCGCTCGATCGTGTCGGCAAAGATCGTCGCGGCCTCGTGGATAGCCTCGTCCTGGCCCTCCGTGACCTCATCGATGCGCTTGATGATCTCTTCCTTGAAACGCTCAGCGGTCTTGTACATGTCTCCACCTTTCCCATGAGTGATGCGCACGTGCGCCTTGCCATAGCTTTGCGGACATGAGCCCATGGAAGCCAGGCGCCCTTCGCCCCTGGCTTCCATTGACCCGCTCTCCCGTCGAGGAGACGGGAAGCGCGCAAAAAAGAGGGGCCGGGTCGCGCGAGGCGCCCGACCCCTCTCACTGGACCCTACTTGAGATAGTCCGTCAGGTGGGTCACCGGATCCTGTGGCACGAGCTGAGTCGTGATCTCGACCCCCTTGGCCAGCAGGTCGCGGAACTGCTGCTCCTGCTCGTCGGTGACGTTGACGTACTTCTTGATGGGCTTCGTGTCATCCTTGCCGCCCATGTTGCCGATGTTGATCGTCTTGATGGGCAGGCCAAGGTCCATGAGGCGGATGATGTCGGCCGGCTTGTTCACGATGAGGAACACGCGCTGTCCGGCATACTTGCCCTCGAGAATCTGCTTGGCAGCACGCTCGACCGGAATGATCGAGGTCTTGATGCCAGCAGGGGCCGCCATCCTCAGAACCGACTTGCGCATGTCATCGGCAGCCACCTGATCGTTGGCAACCATAATGCGCGTGAGCTTGAGCGAGTTCGACCAATAGGCCACGACCTGCCCATGAATCAGTCGGTCATCAATGCGGATCGCAACAATGCCGGGCATGCCCTCGAATTCGTCAGCCATAGTGCTACCTCCTCAGATTAGGGTCTACTTAGCAAGGATACCGGTGCAGCCAAGCAGCAGACCAACAACGATGACGATCAGGATCGCCTTGTTGGAAGTCATACCCTTCTTGGAGAGCAGCCAATACACGAGAGCGGTACCGCACAGGGGAAGCAGGGACGGCATGATGCCATCGAGCAGGTCCTGGACGGGCTGCGAGACGTCACCAAAGGTGAACGTGCCGGGCGCGTGGATCGAGACGACGGAGCACACGAGGGCGCCAACGACGACAAGGCCCAGGATGGAGGCGGCGTCGGTGATGGGCTTCATGTTCTCGGCGATCGTGCCGACCGCGGACTGGCCCTGCGTGTAGCCGATCTTGAAGAGGAGCCAACGGATGATAGTCGTCGCAACGCCCATGGCAATCCAAATGAAGCAGCCCACGGGGTTGCCGTCGAGAGCCATGTAGGCGGCGATGGCGCCAAAGATCGTCGGGATGACGACGCCGAAGATGGAGTCGCCCACGCCAGCGAACGGGCCCATGAGGCCGGTCTTGATGCCGCTGACGGCCTCCATGCCGTCGAGCTTGAGCTCGGGCTCAATGGCGCAGTCAATGCCGAGGATAATGAAGGCCATGTCGGGCGTCGTGTTGAAGAACTGAAGGTGGTTCTTCACGGCAACCTGCAGGTCGTCCTCGTTGGTGTAGATCTCCTTCAGGGCGGGCATCATGGCGTAGCAGTAGCCCGAGCCCTGCATCTTCTCGTAGTTCCAACCGATCTGGCCCCAGAAGTACCAGCGCCAGAAGACCTTGTTGAGCGTCTTCTGCGAAAGAGCGGTGTTACTCGTCGTCATCGATGGTCCCTCCCTCGGTGCTAGCAGCCACAGCGGCAACGGCCGGCTTCTGCTGAGTGAACTCGTAGTACTTCACGGCAGCGAAGGCGAGGCCCACGAGAGCAACGCCCAGCATGGGGACGTTGAGGTAGGCGGCAAGCACGAAGCCGAGAAGGGCGTACGGCCAGAAGCGGTTGAGCGGCATGAAGTGAAGCAGGATGGCGATACCGACAGCGGGGAGCATGCCGGAGACGCACTTGAAGCCGTTGAGCAGCCACTCGGGAGCGGCGGCGGCGAGGCTAGCGACGACGTCCTGGCCAAGGGCGAGGCACAGGAAGACGGGGATGGCGCGGGAGAGGCACCAAGGAATCGTGCCCAGCAGGCAGCCGAGCTCGACCTTGCGCCAGTTCTTCTCCTCAGCACCGGCATCGGCCATGTTCTGGAACGCGGTGTTGCAGAAGCGGCCGAGAATGTCGCACTGAACGAGCAGCAAGCCCACGGGCACGGCGACGGCAAGACCAATCTCGGTCGAGCCGGTCGTGACGGCGAAGGCGGTGCCGATCAGGGCACCAGACATGTAGTCAGGGATCGACGAGCCACCATAGGTGCCAACGCCGAGGACCATGAGCTGAAGCGTACCGCCGATGAAGAGGCCCGTGGCCACATCACCCATGACGGCGCCTGCGAACAGGCCAGCGATAACCGGCTTCGACAGGTAGAAGTTCGGTCCCAGCATCTCCCAGGTGACAAACGCCGCGTACACAGTAAGAGCTATGATCTGCGGAAAGCCCATTCCAATTCACCCTCTCTTCTCTTTCTCGGGATCCCTTGATCCCTGGCGCCTCGTAAACCCCAGGAGGACGAGACGCCTGTTTACCTATGCGCCCCCACGCCGGAGGCGCATGGGCAGACCCGGGCCCTTGGGTCTGCGATTTAGTATATGAACTTTGTTGTGAGCTGGTGTGTCGCTTCTGTAACCGTTTCAATACGCGCCGTGAACGGTTGGGTCACAAATGGGGCTCGCAAGCGTGTCCAATCGCTTGCGAGCCCAAAGTCACTGCTAGGGCACTCGATAAGAGGGTCTTACCCCAATGCTTAGCCTAGTTAGTTCCGCGGAGAGCCGAGCGTCTCGCCCGCCAGATAGGTCTCGCGAAGGTTGAGCTCATGGTCGAACACGACGAAGTCCGCGTCGCGGCCGGGCTTGATGGAGCCGCAGACGCCGTCAATGCGGGCCGAGCGGGCCGCGACCTCGGTTGCCATGCGGATGGCCTCGTCCGCGCTCGCGACTCCCCAGTCGACGATGTTCTTGACACCACGAGCCAGCGTGAGCACCGAGCCGGCGATGTTGCCCTTCGTGCCATCCTCGTTCTCGAGGTAGCACAGGCCGCCGTCCATGACGACGGGCAGGCCGCCGCTCATGTAGTGGCCCTCGGGCAGGCCACCGCAGCCGAGACAGTCGGTGATGAGCACGGAGTGCTGCCAGCCCTTTGCGCGCACGAGCGCCTTGATGGCCGCGGGCTGCACGTGCTTGCCGTCGCAGATGACCTCGGCATAGGTCTCGGGCGTGGACATGGCGCAGCCGAGCGTGCCCGGCTCGCGATGGTGAAGGCCACGCATGCCGTTGTAGGTGTGGACAAAGCAGGTGGCGCCGGCGTTCACGGCGGCAAGCGCCTCCTCGTAGGTGGCATCGGAGTGGCCGATGGAGGTCACGACGCCCTCGGCGTCGAGCGCGGCGATGTAGGCCTCGGAGCCGTCACGCTCGGGGGCCAGGGCGCTCTTGACGATGCGGCCGCCGGCCTTCTCCTGCCAGCCCTTGAAGACCTCGTAGCTGGGATCGATGAGGTACTCGGGGTTCTGGGCGCCCACGTGCTTCATCGTGAAGAACGGACCCTCGAGGTAGATGCCCTGGATGTGCGCGCCGCGGAAACCCGAGTCGCGGGAGTCGTCGGCCGCGGCGATGGCGGCGCAGCACTCGCCGATGTGCTCGACACCGTCGGTGAACGTCGTGGGCACCCACGAGGTGGTGCCACGACGGGCGAGCTCGATGCTCGAGGCGTTCATGCCGTCGGCATCGGCGTCGATCGTGGCGTGTCCAAAGAATCCGTGGATGTGCGTGTCCACCATGCCCGGCGCGATCCAGCTGCCCGTGTAGTCGCGAACCTCCACGCCCTCGGGCGCCTCGGCGCTCCACGTGCCGAACGCGCCATCGCGCACGGTGAGGAAGCCACCATCGACGGAAGAGCCCGGCAGGAAGAACCTGTCGGCCTTGATCGCATACGTTGCCATGTCTGTCCTCTCTCAAACGCGGGCTCGCCCGCGCGCGACGGCGCCATACGACGCACACGCCGCACAACCTGTCATCCACCGAGGGGCCACCCCCGCGGGGACTGCCGTTCGATACACTCAATATAGTATGTTTGTCTCCGTCCGCCACCAGCTTCGCGCTAAAGCCGCGGACGACGTCCGTAGGCGGTGGAAAGCCATGAGAACGCCCAAGTACGCCCTCATCAAGGAGGACCTGCGCCGAGAGATCGAGAGCAAGAAGTTCGAGAACGGACAGCGCTTCTACAGCGAGTCCGAGCTCATCGAGCGCTATGGCGTGAGCTCCATCACCATCGTGCGGGCGCTTCGCGAGCTCGTGAACATGGGATACCTCGTGCGCAGCCAGGGCAAGGGCACGTTCGTCTCGCGCACGCGCAAGCGCAGGCTCGTGGAGCTCACGGACATGGAGCCCTGGGAGGGTGCCACCAACAAGGAGAGCGTTCGCGTCATCTCGATGGAGCCGGGATGCGACCCCGAGATCAAGGGCATGATACACCTTGCCGCGAACGAGGGCTACCACAAGATCGTGCGCATACGCAGCTGCGACGGCGTCCCGGTGGTGCTGCAGCGCTCCTACATCCCCAGCCGCCTCGTGCGCGGCGACCTGGACCCGGGCGACTACGTCTCCGTCTACCGCCGCGTGCGCGAGGACTTCAATATCTCGCTGAACGACGAGGCCGCGACCGAGGAGGACGACGTGGTGTTTCCCGCGCCGCCCGACGTTGCCGCAGCCCTCGGGTTCACGGGAGACGTACCGGTCGTCCGCGAGCACAAGCAGACGACGCTGGCCACCGGCGAGGTGGTGGAGGACGCGCTGTCATACCTTCGCTGGGACTACTTTGGCCTCAAGTTCTCATCGCTCGACCGCGGCGGGCTGTCCCGAGGCTAGCGCTGCCGCTGGCGGATGCGTGGGCGGCCGCAAGTGCCAGCGAGGCTATAAAAGGTGATACGTATCGCGTCCGGATAAGGGAGCAAGCATGCTGAACGGTATTCCCAAGAACGTCTCGCCCGAGCTCATCAAGGTGCTCATGGAGATGGGCCACGGAGACGAGATCATCCTTTCCGACGGCAACTATCCCGCCACCTCGAGCGGCAACACCCTCGTGCGCTGCATCGGTCTGGGCGTTCCCGAGCTTCTGGACTCCATCCTCACGCTCATGCCGCTCGACGACTACGTGGAGAGTCCGGTTGCCATGATGGAGAGCCCCACGCCCGAGGAGCCCCCCATCTGGGCAACGTACCGCGAGATCATCGCCAAGCACGCGGGCGACGTGAAGATCAGCCACATCGAGCACGACGCGTTCATCGAGCGGGCACGCAAGTGCTACGCGATCGTCGCGACGTCCGAGGAGGCCACCTACGCGAACATCCTGCTGCGCAAGGGCGTCGTGAAGTAGGGCAAAGCGAGAGAAGACGACGAGGGGCCACCGGCATGACGCTGGCGGCCCCTCGCTTGATGAGACAAGGGGACTGTCCCTTTGTCTCGTTTTTCAGCCTAGCGCTCGAACGGAAACTCGCCGCGGGAGAGGGCGTCGATGGCATCTGCTACGGCGAGGTCCTCGCACGCGCCGATGTGCCAGCGGGCGGCCTCGGCGGCGGCCGGCGTGGCGTTGGAGACGGCCACGGAGTTCTCCACGGCCTCGAGCATCGTCAGGTCGTTCTCGGCGTCACCGAAGACAAAGACGTCCTCGGGCGCCACACCGAGGTAGTCGCGCAGGTACAGGGCGGCCGCACCCTTGTTCCAGCCCTTGGGCATGATGTTGGTGAAGCCCGTCTGCGGAACGTCAAAGTCAAGCTCGGGCAGCTCGTGGGAGAGCAGGCGCGCGAGCTCGCGGGTCTGGGCATCGTCGCCCGCCACGAACGCGTTCACCTTCACGACGTCATGGGCGGGCAGGCCCGCGGGCTCGCAGATCTTGCCGTAGCGGGGAAACGCCGCCGTGAGGTCCTCGGCCGTGCCCGCGCACAGAAGCGGCTGGGCGTCGTCGAAGTAGACGAGGCCCGCGTGGGGAAGCTCGGAGACGAGGGCCGCCATGCGCCGGACGCACTCGGCGGGAATCGTCTTCTCGAGCACCTTCTCGCCGGCATGGTAGACCTGCAGGCCGTTCGTGGCGATGCAGGTGGAGACGCACTCGTCGTCACCATCGAACAGGATGGAGGCCCAGGCAAGCGCCCTGCCCGTGCACGGGCCCACGGCGCATCCTCGCGAGATTGCCCCGCGCATGGCCTCGCGCGTGCGCCTGGGAACCGACCTCATGCCATAGGGCAGGATGGTGCGGTCGATGTCGGTGAGGATGAGCCTCATCCGTGCCTCCAAACGAGGGTGAGTGCAGCCCGCACGCCTCACGCGAGCGGGCCGCACGATGCCTACAGCGACTCGATGACGCGCACGACCTCGCCCACGTACTGCTCGCAGATGGCGGGCGTGGCGGCCTCGACCATGACGCGGACCATCGGCTCGGTGCCGCTCGCGCGGACGAGCGCGCGGCCCTCGCCCTCGAGCGCCGTCTCGACGCCGGCGACGGCGGCCTTGACGCGCTCGTCTGCCATGACGGCGTCCTTGTCGGCCACGACGACGTTCTTGAGCAGCTGCGGGTAGATCTTCACCGGCTCGGTGAGCTCGGAGAGCGTCTTCTTGGAGCCAAGCATCGCCTCGATGATGCGCAGGCTCGTGTTGATGCCGTCTCCGGTGTTGCTGTACTTGGAGAAGATGACGTGCCCGCTCTGCTCGCCACCGAGCGAGTAGCCGTTCTCGACCATGCAGGCGGAGACGTACTTGTCGCCCACGGCCGTCTGCTCGTACCTGAGACCCGCCGCCTCGAGCGCCTTGTACAGGCCGAGGTTGCTCATGACCGTAGTCACGACGGTGTCATCGGCGAGCTGGCCCTTCTTGTGCAGGTAGACGCCGCACGCGTACATGATGAGGTCGCCGTCCACGACGTTGCCGTGCTCGTCGACGGCAATGCAGCGGTCCGCGTCGCCGTCATAGGCAAAGCCCACGTCGAGGCCCTTCTCGGCAACGAGGTTCTGGAGCTGCTCGATGTGCGTGGAACCGCAGCCGCGGTTGATGTTGAAGCCGTTGGGCTCGTTGGACACCACGTAGGTCTTGGCGCCCAGCGCGTCGAACACACCCTTGGCGATGGGCGTGGAGGAGCCGTTGGCGCAGTCCAGGCCGATGCGCATGCCGTGCATGGAGAAGCTCGCCGAGGAGATGAGGAAGCCGATGTAGCGGTTGCGGCCCTCGACGTAGTCGATCGTGCGACCGATGTCCTCGCCGGTGGCCAGGGGCACCTCGGACTTGCCATCGATGTAGTCCTCGATGAGCTCGAGGACCTCGGGCTCCATCTTGTAGCCGCCCGAGTTGATGAGCTTGATGCCGTTGTCCGTGTAGGGGTTGTGGCTCGCCGTGATCATGATGCCGCAGTCAAAGTCCTCGCTGCGGACGACGTAGCTCACCGAGGGGGTCGTGGTGACGTGGAGCAGGTAGGCGTCCGCGCCGCTCGCGACGAGGCCCGCGCCCAGGGCATACTCGAACATGTAGCTCGAGCGACGCGTGTCCTTGCCGATGACGACCTTCGCCTTGCGGCCCTCGCGCAGGCCGTAGTACCAGCCCACGAAGCGTCCGATCGCGAACGCGTGGTCAACCGTGAGGCCCTCGTTGGCGCGACCGCGGAAGCCATCGGTGCCAAAGTACTTCATGCGTGTTCTCCTAAGTCAGTTATGGGGCGCCCCGAAAGACGGTGCCCCGCTTGCTAGGAAGCGAACTCAATTATGCACCGCACGCGCGCGGTGCCACCCATGCGGACGAAAAACGCGCAACCGCGAGTACACTTGGCTGCGTAGGAACGTCAAGAAGGAGAAGCCATGACCATCGAGGAAGACCTGACGGCGCTCGACGCCCTGCAGGCCCACCTGTTTGCCCACCGCCACGCCACGACGTCCATCATGTTCGCCGGCGAGACCACCGACCCCGCCGAGGCCGCCGCACCGCGCGCCGAGGCGCTCGCGACGCTCGAGGAGGAGGTCCACGAGCTGCTGTGCCGCGCCGAGACGGGCGAGCTGCTCGAGCGCCTGGGCAAGGCGGCCGAGGCCGGCGAGCTGGACGAGACGCGCGCCGCGCAGGTGAGGGTGCTCGGGCGCGAGCGCGCCGAGCGCGTCGACGTGCCGGGCGGCGTGCAGGCCGACTTCGCGCGCCTGTGCTGCGAGGCGCAGAGCGTCTGGACGCGCGCCAAGCGCGAGAACGACTGGGCGAGCTTCTCGCCATACCTCGACCGCATGGTCGCGAGCATGCGCGCGATCGCCGAGCTACGCCGCCCGGGCCACGACGCCTACGACACGCTGCTGGACGACTTTGAGCGCGGGACGTCCCGCGCCTTCTATGACGCGTTCTTCTCGCAGGTAAAGGAGTGCGTCGTGCCGATGGTTGCCGCCATCCGCGAGCGGGGCTGGCAGCCGAGCCGCTCCTGCATCGAGGGGACGTTCGACCACGACACGCAGATGGAGCTTGCCCGCGACCTGCTTGAGCTGGAGGGGCTGCGGGCGAGCGCGCTCACGCTCTCCGAGACCGAGCACCCCTTCACCGACTCGGTCTGCAGCGCGCACGCCTACATCGCCACGCACGTCTACGAGGACGACGTCATCAGCAACGTCTACTCGATGCTGCACGAGGGCGGCCACGCCATGTACGAGCAGAACGTCGACCCCAGCTATGACCGCACCATCCTGAACGGCGGCGTCTCGAGCGGCGTCCACGAGAGCCAGAGCCGCTTCTTCGAGAACTACGTCGGCCGCAGCGAGGCGTTTGCGCCCGTCCTGCTCACGGCCCTGCGCCGGCGCTTCCCGGGGCGCTTCGACAACGTGGACGCCCACGAGCTCTACCTCGCCGTGAACCGCGCCGAGCCCGGCCTCGTGCGCACGGAGGCGGACGAGCTCACCTACCCGCTGCACATCCTCATCCGCTATGAGATCGAGCAGATGCTGTTCGACGGCACCGCGACGGCCGCCGACGTCCCCGCGCTGTGGAACGAGCGCTACGCGAGCTACCTTGGCCTTGAGGTGCCCAGCGACACACTTGGGTGCCTGCAGGACGTCCACTGGTCCTGCGGAGACCTGGGCTACTTCCCCACCTATGCGCTCGGCGGCGCCTATGGCGCCCAGCTGCTCGACGCCATGCGTGCGAGCGGCGTGGACTTCGACGGCGCCTGCGCGTCCGGAGACCTCGCGCCTGTTCGCGACTGGCTGCGCGAGCGCGTGTGGCGCCACGGCCGCGCCATCGACCCGATGCCGCTCATCGAGGACGCCTGCGGCGAGCGGCTCGACGCGAGCCACTACACGCGCTACCTCACCGAAAAGTTCTCGGCCATCTACGACCTGTAACGACGAGAAGCGTGGTAACGGGGCTTCCCCTTTGCCACATGGGAGGGACGTTCGATGAGGGCACTCATCCAGCGCGTGAGGCACGCGAGCGTCACCGTGGACGGGCAGGTTGTGGGCAGTTGCGGCAAGGGACTGCTCATCCTGCTTGGCGTGGGGCACGACGATGACGAGTCCGTGGCCGCCAAGCTCTGGAACAAGGCTCGCGACCTGCGCATCTTTGATGACGAGGCAGGCAAGACCAACCTGTCGCTTCTCGATGTGGGAGGCGAGGCGCTCGTGGTGAGCCAGTTCACGCTCTACGCCAACTGCAGGCGCGGGCGCAGGCCCTCGTTCACCGAGGCCGGCAAGCCCACGCGAGCCAACGAGCTGTACGAGCACTTCTGCGGGCTGGCCGAGGAGGACCTTGGCGAGGAGCACGTGGGACGCGGCGTGTTTGGGGCGATGATGGACGTAGAGCTCGTGAACGACGGGCCGTTCACCATCTGGCTCGATACGGACGAGCTGTAGCGAGAGGCAGGACCGTCCCAAAGGTGGAGGGGGCGGGGCAGCCACCCATCGTCCACTCAGACAGCTTCGCGTTGCGAAGAACTCGCGTTCGACGGGTGGCTGCCCCTCCCTGCTTGCTGAGGGGTGGGCCCCGCCTCGGCCATAGCTGCTGAAGGCCATCGCGAACGACAGTCCTTGTTTTGGGCACGAGAAAGGCCCCGATGGCGCATTAGACGCCATCGGGGCCTTGGCTTAGCTATTCAGAAGCGGGGGTGCCGGGGTTGGGGGCGCTTCCGCCGTTCCCGCCGCCGCGGTGGCGGCGACGGCGCTTGCGCTTGGGGGCGTCGCCGTCGGTGGCACCCTGCTGGGCCTTGTCGGCCTGAGGAGCCATGTGCTTGGGCTTCCTGGCCTCGGACGGGACCGTCTGCTGCGGGCGCTGGCCCTCGGCGGCCGCACCGCCCTTGTCGCCCGGACGGCGACGGCGGCGACGCTTCTGCTGTCCCTGGCCCTCGGACGCCTGCTGCTCGCCGGCCTTCTCGGCATCCTGTTTGGGCGCGTTGTGCCTGCGCTCGCGGCGCGCCTCGGAGCGCTGCTGCTCGCGCTGCTCGGCCTGTTGCTCGCCCTCAACGTGGTGGCGGCGCCTCGAGCGCCTGCCCTCGCCGGGAGCGCTCTGCTTCTCGGGCGCGGCCTTTGCCTGCCCGGGCAGGTTCTCTGCGACGTCGCCCGAGACCTCGACGGTCTTGTGACGACGGCGGCGCTTCTGGCCCTGCGCGGCGTCTGCCTGCTTCTCCGCGGACTGCTGGGCGGCCTCGGGGCGCTGGCCCTTGTTGCCCCCCTTGTTGCGACGGCGGCGGCCGGAGCGGCTCTCGCTCACGAAGATGTCCTCGGAGGCAAACGTCTCCTCCGGGATGAGACCGTTCTTGCGATCGAGCTCCTCGAGGGCGGCGCGCACCTCGGGACTGTTGAGGTGCTCCATCGTGGAGCGCAGCACCGTGTCGGGACGGCA
Source organism: Parolsenella catena (assembly GCF_003966955.1). Lineage (GTDB taxonomy): Bacteria > Actinomycetota > Coriobacteriia > Coriobacteriales > Atopobiaceae > Parolsenella > Parolsenella catena. Next base: position 1,465,795 of record NZ_AP019367.1, read on the forward strand.
CGGGCAGCCGAGCTCCTCGCTCTTCTTCTTGGCGGCGTCGCTCGCCTCCATCTCGCCGAGTGGCACGCGAATCTGCTTGCCGTTCTCCAGGCGCAGGGCAAGCTGCTCCTTGGGCGTGTCGTACTCCACGATCTTTGCCGTGCCAAGCGGCGTCTGGATGACGGCGTTCTTCTTGGGCGCGCGCTGCTTGAAGTCGCGGTACGCCTCGAACTCGTAGCGCAGGCAGCACATGAGGCGGCCGCACGCGCCGGAGATCTTGTTGGAGTTGAGCGGCAGGTCCTGCTCCTTTGCCATGCGGATGGACACGGGCTCAAAGCCGCTGCCAAAGCGCGTGCAGCACAGCTCCTGGCCGCAGTGGCCAAAGCCGCCCATGAGCGCGGCCTCCTCGCGCACGCCAATCTGGCGCATGTCGACGCGCTCGCGCAGCTCGCGGGAGAGGTCGCGCACGAGCTGGCGGAAGTCGATGCGCTCGTCGGCCGAGAAGTAGCAGACGCACTTCTCGCCGCCGAACAGGTACTCGACGGCGACGGGCTTCATGTCCAGGCCGCTCTTGGAGACGAGGCGGCGGAACGTCGGGAACGCCCGCTCGCCCTTCTCGGCGAGCCTGTCGGCGAGGGCGTAGTCGTCTGGCGTGGCGACGCGCAGCACCGGCTTGAGCGCGGCGCCGTCCGTCTTGCGGTTGAGCTCGGTCTGGTCCACCTCCATGGGGTCACCCGTGGCCAGGCCCATCTCCGTTCCGCGCTCCGTGGAGCAGATGACGTGGTCTCCCTCGACCGCGTCGGAGTTCTTGGGGTCGAACCACAGGTCACGTGTGGCATAGGCAAACTTCACCGGAATGACGGTGGGCATAGTGCCTCCTTGCAAGAGCACAGCATGACCTCGAGGGCCAGCTGGGGGGATACGTTGTGGGCGAGGCCGTCCGCGGCGCGGTCAACGGCCTCGAGTGCCGCGAGTACGCCGGCGCAGCTCGCCCGTGTGGCGATGCGCTCGACGACGTCTGCGGCGTCGGCGTTCACGATGGGCTGGTCCACGCCCTCGAGGCGCACGAGGCAGTCACGCAGAAGCGAGCTCGCCGCCGCTAGAAGTTCCATCATACCCGAACGCTCCTGCGCCGAGAGGGCGCGCTTGTTGCGCTGCTCCACGAGCTTCATGGCCTTGCTCGACAGGTAGTCCGCGCCCTGGGCGGCCTGCTCGTCCTGGCTGGCGCGCACGTCGTCGAGCGGCGCCTTCGCCGCCACAACGAGGTCGCGAGCCGCACACAGCACATCCCAGGCATCGTCGCGGGCAAGCGCGTCGATGGAGCGAACCATAAGCCGGCGCGCCTCGCGGCGGGCCGGGCTGCCGAGAAAGTCGCTGGCGCGCTCCGGCGTCCCCGCGACGGCGAGGGCGATGCGGGCGGCCGTGTCGTTGGGGTCGACGCCGCAGGAAAGCGCCACGCGTCGGGCCGTCTCGCCGGGGTTGGAGACGCGGAACGGCACGAGCTGGCAGCGCGAGACGATCGTGGGCAGCACGGCGTCGGCCGTGCGGGCCATGAGGACGAAGATGACGCCGTCAGGCGGCTCCTCAATGGTCTTGAGCAGGGCGTTTGCTGACGACTCCCGAAGCGTCTCCACGCGGTCGAGGATGTAGACCTTTGCCTTGGCCCGCACGGGGGCGAGAGACACGTCGGCTATGAGCGAGCGGACCTGCTCGACCACATACCCGCTCGCACCCTCCGGAAAGATCCAGTGGACGTCGGGGTGCGTGCGATGCGCCACGCGGATGCACTCGTCGCAGGCGTCGCAGCCGCCGGTTGGGCACACGACGCACTCGGCCAAGGCAAGCGCGGCCTCGGACTGGCCAGAGCCGGGGGCGCCGAGGAAGAGGTAGGCATGGGAGAGCCTGCCCTCCCGCACGGCGGCGGCCAGGAAGTCCCTCACGCGCGGTTGTCCCTCGATGCGCCCGAGCGCCCCGGGAACGACCGGCTCGCTAGGCATGGTGGCTCACGCCCTCAAGGACGCTCGCCGTGGCGAGAGCGCCATCAATGCGACGTGCGACGTCAGCGGGCTCGCCGGCGGCGTCGATGACGCGGATGCGGGCGGGGTCGGCCTTCGCGCAGGCCAGGTAGTCCGCGCGCACCCGCTGCTGAAACGCAAGGCCCTCGGCCTCGAGGCGGTCCTGGCCGCCGGCCGTTGCGCGCGAGAAGGCGCTCGCGGGGTCCATGTCGAGCACGAGCGTGACGTCTGGCATGACGCCGCAGCTGCCAAGCTCGTTCGCACGCCTCACAAGCTCGTCTGGCAGGCCGCGCGCACCATGCTGGTAGGCATGCGTGGAGTCCAGGAAGCGGTCGCACACGACGACGGCTCCCCTCTCGAGCGCAGGCTCGACGACCTCGCGGACGAGCTGGGCGCGCGAGGCCTCGTACAGCAGCAGCTCGCACTCGTCGGACATCTCGGCGTTTGCGGGGTCGAGCAGAAGGCCGCGGATCTTCTCGGAGATGGACGTGCCGCCCGGCTCGCGAAGGGAGACGACCTCAAAGCCGGACTCACGCAGGCGACAGACGAGCATCGCCGCCTGCGTCGACTTGCCCGAGCCGTCCACACCCTCGAGCGTTATGAACGCGCCGCGGTCGCTAGGCATGAAGCATCGCCCTCCTGGCGGCGACGATCTGGTCGATGACCGCAAGGACGCCGCGCTCCTCGTTGCTGGGCGCAACGTAGTCCGCATGGGCGCGCATCTCAGGGACGGCGTTGGCCATCATGTAGCCAAAGCCCACGGTCTCGAGCATGTCGGCATCGTTGGGGGCATCGCCGAAGGCGGCCATGTCAGCCGTGTCGATGCCCGTGATGTCCGAGACACGCCGAAGGGCGGCACCCTTGCTCACGCCCTCGGGCACGATGTCGACCCACATGACGCCGCCGCAGCAGTACTGGAAGTTGCCGCCGATGCGATCGCGGTATGCGCCGATCTGGTCGAGGGCGTCGTTGTTGGGAAACATCACCGTGAACTTGTTGGCGGGCACGTCAACCTGCGTGAGGTCATCGACGAACTCGCACTTTGTGTAGAACGTCCTGATGAAGTCCTCGTAGGGCTTGGCCTTCGCGTCCACGTAGCAGCCATCGAGTCCGCAGATGAAGCCGTAGTCGCCCATCTCGGACGTTATGCGCGCCATGCGGCGGTAGTCCTCGACCGGCATGTCGGCCTTGAAGATGACCTTGCCGTGGTCCACGACGAGGCCGCCGTTGTCGGCGACGACCATGAGCTCGTCGAGCAGGGCGCCAAAGTTGTCGTGCAGCGTGTACAGCGGCCTGCCGCTCGCAACGGCAAACTCCGCGCCAAGACCCTCGAGCGCAGCGATCCTTTGCTCCACACCCTCGGGAAGCGTGCTGTCATCGAGCAGCAGCGAGCCGTCGAGGTCGGTCACGGCAAGCCGCACGCGACCGAGGTCTGCCGGTTGCGGGCTCACCTCAAACATGTTCGGTCCTCTCCTACTCGCCGGCCTCGCTCGAGTTCTTCTTCGAGCTCGAGCGCTTGGCAGTCGTCTTCTTGGCCGCAGACTTCTTGGCAGTGGCCTTCTTCGTGGCGGCCTTCTTGGCGCCCGAGGCCTTGCCCGCGGCGGCGCGCCCACGAGCGGGCGTCTTGCGCTCGTTGGTGGGGCAGTCCATGTTCACGCACTTCTTCCACGGGCCGCGGGCCGTCTCCACGATAATCATGGGGGCGCCGCACTCGGGGCACGTCTCGTCGGTGGCCGTGAGCTTGCCGCGCGCGGGCAGCGGATAGCTCACGCCGCACTCGTCGTAGTTCGTGCAGCGGATGAAGCGCTTGCCGGAGCGCTCGGACTTGTGGGCGATGAGGTCACCGTGGCGGCCAGCCTCGGCGCAGACCTTGCACTCGCCCACCTTGAGGTCGGGCTCGTAGTTGGTGGGACACTTGGGGTTCACGCAGATCTCGTAGGCCTTGGCGCGGAACGGCTTGCACTTGATGCGTGGGGCGCCGCACTCGGGGCACACGCCCGCCTCGCCCTCGATGGCCTCGTAGCGCACGCCGCTCGGGAGCGGGTAGGTGACGTCGCAGTCGGGCCAGCCCATGCATCCCACGAAGCTGCCGCGGGTCTTGGCGCTCGACTTCACGACGAGGTCGCGGCCGCACTTGGGGCAGGTGCCCACGCGGGCGTCCGCCGTGACGGCGTCGGCGATGGCCTCACCCAGGTCGTCCTTGTGCTCGATGAGCGCGTCGAGCATGCCGGCGAGCAGCGCGCGGGAGTGGTGGACCACCTGGTCCTGCGTATCGGTGCCCTCGGCGACCTTCGTCATGTCCTGCTCGAGCTCGCTCGTCATGTCCGGCGTCGTGATGCGCGGCGCATACGTGTGCAGGGCGTCGATGATGGCCATGCCGAGCTGGCTGGGCTCAACGGGATCGTTCTTGAGGTACTTCACGGTGTAGAGACGCTCGATGATGCTCGCGCGCGTGGACTTCGTGCCCAGGCCTCGCTTCTCCATCTCCTGGATGAGCTTGCCCTGGCTGTAGCGAGCGGGCGGCTCGGTCTGCTTCGCGTCAAGCGAGAGGTCGCGAACGTCCACGACGTCACCCTCGGCAAGGGCCGGGAGCTGCTCGTCTCGCTTGAGGCCAAACGGGTAGATGGCGCGGAACCCCGGCACCTTGAGCACGTCACCGGAGGCCACGAACGGCTCGCCGGCAACGTCGATGGCGAGCTTCGTCCCCTCGATGGTCGCGGGGTCGGAGAGCGTGGCGAGGAAGCGCCGCGCGATGAGGTTGTAGAGTTTCCACTCGGCGGGCTGGAGCTTTGAGGGGTCGCCCACGCCCGTGGGATAGATGGGCGGGTGGTCCGTGTCGAACTGCTTGCCGCGCGTTGCGTGGAGCTCCGGCTCGGCCGTGAGCTTGGCCACGTAGGGCGCGTACTGCGGCACGCCCGCGAGCATCTTGGCCGTGGCGCGCAGGTCAAGCGAGGGCGGGTAGACCGTGTTGTCCACGCGCGGATAGGAGATGAGGCCGTCCATGTAGAGGCTCTCGGCCAGACGCATCGTGCGCGCGGGCGAGAGGCCCTCGGCGGCCGCGGCGGCCTGCAGGCTCGTCGTGTTGAACGGCGCGGGCGGACGCTGCGTGCGCGAGCGCTTCGTCACGGCCGTCACGGTGCCACTCGTCGCGTTCTCCACGTGGGAGTACGCGGCATTGGCCTCCTCCTCGACCGAGAAGCGTCCCTTTGCGTGCGAGATCTTGAACGAGGCGTCATCATCGGCGCCCTGCTCGCAGGCTCGGCCGCCAATGACCCAGTAGTCCTGCGGCACGAACGCCATGCGCTCGCGCTCGCGCTCCACGACGAGGGCGAGCGTGGGCGTCTGCACGCGTCCGGCGCTGCGCACGTTGCCAAAGCCGCCAAAGCGCGCCATCGTGAGGTAGCGCGTCAGCGCCGCGCCCCAGATGAGGTCGATGTACTGGCGGCTCTCGCCGGCGTCGGCAAGGTTCTGGTCAAGCTCGACGAGGTTCGCGAACGCATGCTCGATCTCGCCGCGGGTGTAGGCGGAGTAGCGCGCGCGAGAGACGGGCACGTCCGGGTTCACCTCGAGCACCTGAGCCAGGGCGTCCGAGCCGATGAGCTCGCCCTCGCGGTCGAAGTCCGTGCCGATAACGACGGAGTCGGCCTTCTTGGCGAGGTTCTTGAGCGAGCGGATGATGCCCTTCTCGGCGGGGAGCTTCTCGACGGGCGCCCACACGAGGTAGGGAAGGCTCGGGACCTTCCAGCCCTTGATGTCGACGCCGTCCTCGAGGAACGGCTTCTTCTTCTTGAACGGCGGACGGGGCAGGCCGTCCGGCACGTCGGCCGGAAGGACCTCCCCCTCCGAGGAGATGGCGAACCATCCCTGCTTGTCCGTGAACTTGAGTTCCGTCGGGAAGTCGGGTGCCAGGATGTGGCCGCGCAGGCCGATGGTCACCCACTCCTCCCCCTCTCGCGTGAAGCGGTAGACGGGGGTGTCGTAGACCTTGTCCTTCTTGGGCTTACCAGCCTCAGAGAGCAGGGCCGCGATCTTCTCGGCGGCGTCGTTCTTCTCGGTGATGACGAGCTTCATGGGTTATTCCTCGTTGAACTTGTGCTCCTGGTACTCGTCGCGCGTCCACTTGAGCGACTCCTTGCCGTCTCGGGCGATGAGCACGCGGCGAGCGACGAACAGGGAGGCCTCATACAGGACGATGACTGCGGCGAACATGAGGAACATCGTGATGGGACTCGCGTCGGGCGTCACGACGGCGCTCGCGGCGAGCATGCCCACGTAGATGAAGCGCCACTGCTCGCGCATCGTCTTGTAGGGCACGAGGTGGAACACGAGCAGGTAGAAGATGATGAGCGGCAGCTCGAACGCGGCGCCAAAGCCCAGCTCGAGCAGCGTGATGATGTTGATGTAGTCCTCGGCGTTGGCAAACACGGCCGCGAAGTCGGAGGTCTGCTCGAGCATCCAGCCAAACGTGGCCTGTAGGATGATGAAGTAGCAGAACAGCATGCCAAAGAAGAACAGGAACACGAGGGCGGCCACCGTGGGCGCCACCCACCTCTGCTCGCTTGGCTTGAGCGCCGGCATGAAGAAGCCCAGCACCTGGAAGATGATGATGGGACAGCACACGATGACGGCAAAGAACGCCGAGACCTTGAAGCGCAGCGTGAAGCCGCCGAGCGCCGTGGTAACGTAGAGCTTGCCGCCGTCAGGCATGAACTGGCGGATCGGGTCGATGAGGATCTGGATGAGCGCCGGCGACGCCATGTAGATGACGAGCGTCGTCACGAGGACGCACATGACGATGATGGTGAGGCGACGCCTCAGCTCGCTCAGGTGATCGAGCAGCGGCATTCTTGCGGGTCCGACGGGCATTACGCGTCCTCCTCGTCATCGTCATCTTCGTCATCGAGGCCGTACAGGGCGGCCACGGAGGTGGGGGCAGGCTCGGGATCGGCCTCGGGCTCAGGGGTGGCCTGGGGCTCGGCGCCGGCGTCCTCGTCCGAGTCCGGGTCGGCGGCAGGCTGAGCGCCCTGCTCGGCGTCCTTGCCCTTCTCGGCCGCGGCCTTCTCGGCGGCGAGGCGGGCACGGCGCTCGGCGAACGTCTCGGCGGGCTTGGCGGCGGCCACCTCCTCCTCCGTGAGGTCGGCGTCCTCCTCCTGGGCCTTGGCCGCGGCCTTGCCGGCGGAGGTGTCCGCGGCATTCTGGATGGGGTCGATGATCTCTGACTGAACGACCTTGGTCACGCCCTCGGACGCCGTGCGGAACTGGCGCAGCGCACGGCCGATGGTGCGCCCCATGCCCGGGAGCTTGTCCGGGCCAAACAGCAGGAACGCGAACAGGATGATGAGTACGAGCTCTTGGTCTCCGATGCCGAACACGTATGCCTCCTACGGCGTCGCGCGCCCGGCACATGTGCCAGGCGCGACGGTTTTCTAGTCGCTGATGTTGAGCTGTCCCTCGACGCCCAGAAGGCCAAGCACGCGCCTCACGTTGGGCTGGGGGTTGGTCACGGCAAACGTCACGCCGGCGTCTGCGCTGCGCGTGGCGGCACCCACAAGCACGCCGATGCCCGTCGAGTCGATGTAGGCCACTTGGGCCAGGTCGACGGAAATGCCGGCAGGCGTCTGGCCGAGGACGGCGTCGAGCGCCTCGCGGAGCTCGTTGGCGTTCGAGACGTCAACCTCACCCGTAACGGTCACGGTGGACGCGCCGGCATCGGTGGTCGTCTTGATGGAAAGGTCCATGTCCTCTCCCTTCCCTTACTCGGCGTCCGCGGTGGTGTCCGTGGCAGCGTCCGAGCTTGTGATGGACTGGAGCTTCGAGGTGACGAAGCTCTTCATGCCGCACGTGTCGTCCGGGTCGACCTCGAGCGCCTTGTTGTAGGCGTCCGTGGCCTTGTCCGTCTCGCCGGCATCCTCGTAGATCATGCCAAGGTTGGCCCAGGCGGGGGCGTAGTCCGCCGTGCCCGCGCAGAACTGCTCGAGCGCCGCGATGGCACCGTCGGTGTCACCAAGGTAGTACTGGCACAGGGCGCGGTTCACGTGCGCCGCTTTGGCGTCATTGCTCGCAAGGTAGGTGTCGTAGTAGCCCTCGGCCTTCTGGAGAAGGTCGGTCACGTGGGCCTGCTCGTCATCGGTGCTCGCATAGTTGCGGGCCATGTCGCCCCAGGTGAGGTAGGTGTTCGCGAGGTTGATGAGCGACGCGGCGTCATCGGGGTTTGCCTCGAGCTTGCTCTCGAGCGAGCTGGCCGTGGCGGAGTAGCGGCTGTCGAGCTGGTCCATGTAGGAGCTCGTCGTGGCGGCAGCCGAATCGGAGGAGGCGACATCGGAGCCGTCCGCCGAGCTCGAGGAGGCCTTCATGCCCGAGACGATCGCGGACAGGGACGGCAGCAGGATGGAGCCCACCATGATGATGGAGACGAGGACGACGGCCACCAGCACGAGCGGCCTGCGCGACGCAGGGTTGACCGTGCGCTCGGACTGCTCGTCCGCGCCCATTTCCTTGTCGCTCTTCTTGGCCTTGGATGCCATGCCGTGACCTTCCTGCCCGCCGATTCGGACGCCGTTACCTATAAGTATGTCCCCGCGTCAACCCTAGGGCCAAGTTGGACACATGGCGGACATTCTACCCCAAGCCACCAAATAACCATCCGCAGGACAGGGAGGGACGGGCCCTCCGGCTCGCCAGACGCCAGAGGGCCCGTCCATGCAGTCGCGCCTTTGACCCACCTGCCGGCAGCGTGGCAGGGACACGTCGCCTTCGTCACGCCCTCTTCGCGCGGGCGAGACGAGCCGAGACGAGCCGCACGCAGGCGACGAACACGTCGAGCGCGGCGGAGAGGTCGTCGAGCGTGGGATAGGACGGCGCGATGCGAATGTTCGTGTCACGCGGGTCACAGCCATACGGCCACGTGGCGCCGGCGCCCGTCATCTTGACGCCAAGCTCGGCGGCAAGCGACACGATGGCCTTCGCCGAGCCCTCCGGCCCGTCGAACGAGACAAAGTAGCCACCCTTGGGGTGAGACCACGTGGCACATCCCAGCTCGCCGAGACCCTCGGTGAGCTTCCTCTCCACGAGCTCGAAGCGCGGGCGCAGCACGCGGGCCTGCTCGGCCATGTGCGCGCGCACCGCGGCGGCGTTGGGCAGCCAGCGGGCATGGGCGAGCTGCGTGATCTTGTCGCAGCAGACGCGCTCGATGCCAAACCAGGCACGCAGGTCATCGGCGTCTGCCGCGCTTGCGGCCACGGCGGCGATGCCGCTGCCCGGGAACGTCACCTTGCTCGTGGAGGCGAACTCGTAGACGAGGTCGTCGTTGCCCGCCTCGGCCACGGCGCCAAAGACCTCCAGCAGCTCGTCGGGCGTGTCGGTGAGGTCGTGGACGACATAGGCGTTGTCCCAGAAGATGCGGAAGTCGGGCGCCGCGGGCTTGAGCGCGGCCATGCGGCGCACGGTCTCGTCAGAGTAGGTGATGCCCGTGGGGTTGGAGTACTTGGGCACGCACCAGATGCCCTTGACGGCCGGGTCGCCCTCGACGAGGCGGCGGACCTCGTCCATGTCGGGGCCGTCCGGGCCCATGGCAACGGGAACGTTCTCGAAGCCGGCGTTGGCCGAGACCGCAAAGTGACGGTCATAGCCGGGGCTGGGGCACAGGAACTTGAGCGGGCCACGCTGCGCCTGCAGCACCTGGGGCTCACAGCCGCGCACGCCCTTGACCCAGCCGTGCAGCACGACGTCGCTCATGATGTTCAGGCTCGACGATCCCCCGAGAACCACGTTGGCGACGTCCACGTCAAGGATGTCCGCCATGAGGGCGCGGGCCGAGGGCAGGCCGTCGGGACAGCCGTAGTTGGCCGCGTCAACACCGCCGTCCGTGAGGTCCGAGGTCGACGCGAGGGCGTCGAGCATCGGGCGGGAGAGGTCAACCTGCTCGGGAGAGGGCTTGCCCCTCGCCATGTCCAGCGACAGGCCCTTGGCCCTGAGCCTCTCGACATCGGCCTCGAGCTGCGCGATCGCAGCGTCAAGCTCCTCGGTGGTCATGCTCTCGTAGGCGTTTGCCATGTTCGTCTCCATCCACCTGGATTCACGCGCGAGCGCGCCCGTCTCAGATGAGTATATGCGTTACCATTGGCCGCATGGAAAAGCCGCCCTACATTCCCAACTCAGACGAGTACGGAGAGCTCCAGCGCTTCGTAGAGGCGCTGTATGCCTCCGAGACGCTCGTGGACAACCTTGACGTGCAGGTCATGGCGCAGACGTTCGACCTGCCCGAGGATCTCATCGAGATCGTCTCCATGCTGCCGAGCGGCCTGTACGAGCGCGCCCGCATCGCGGACCAGCTCAACTCCGCGCTTGCCGCCCACGGCTGGACGCAGCGCTTCGGCACGGTCGAGTAGCTCCCGCCCATCGCCATCGCCCACAAAAAAGCGGGCGCCCGCAGAGACGAGCGCCCACCAAGGGCCTTATGCTTCCGAAGCTCCGTCCACGTGCTTGGACCCGTGCGTTGCCGCGAGGATGAACACGCTGCCCACGATGGCACTCGCCACCGAGCACGCGAGGATGGCGCACTTGGCAGCCAGCACCTCGCTCTCGACGCTGAACGCGAGGCCCGCGATGAGGATGGACATCGTGAAGCCCAGGCCGCCCATGAGGCCCACGCCGATGATCTGCCTCCAGTCAACGCCGCGCGGCAGCTTGGCAAAGCCGATCTTCACGAGCACGAACGTCACGCCGATGATGCCGATGGGCTTGCCGAGAAACGCACCCAAGAACACGCCGCGCGTCACCGGGTCGGCGACGATGGCCGCGGGGTCGGCCCCCACGAGGCAGACCTGCGCGTTCACGAAGGCGAACAGCGGCAGGATGAGGAAGTTCACGAGCACCGAGATGGCATGCTCCACGCGCTGCAGCGGCGGGGTCACGCGGTGCATGACGCGCTCGACGCCCTCGGCCACCACCGTGAAGTCGTGCTGGCCGAGCACGTGGGACCCCTCGTCATAGGCGTCGTCAAGCACGACGGCCTTGTCGCCCAGCCATCCGCGCAGCGAGTCAAGCTGGATGTCGGAGCGGGCCGGCAGGAACAGCGCAAGGATGACGCCGGCGAGCGTGGCGTGGATGCCGGAGTTGAACATGCACACCCACAGCACGAGGCCCGCCGCGATGTACCAGCGCGATGAGTAGCAGTGGCAGCGGTGCAGCGCCGTGAGCACCACGACGCAACCCAGCGAGGCGGCGAGCCACGGGACGGACGGCGTCTGGCCGTAGAACACCGCGATCACGATGATGGCGAGGATGTCGTCGGCGATGGCCAGCGTGGAGAAGAACACCTTCGTGGCGGGCGCCACGCGGTCGCCGAGCAGCGACATGATGCCGAGCGCGAAGGCGATGTCGGTTGCCATGGGAACGGCCCAGCCGTGCGGGGCGCCGTTCGCACCGAGATTCAGCAGCATGTAGATGATGGAGGGGACCGCGACGCCGCCCACGGCCGCGAGCATGGGCAGCGCGGCCTGGCGCGGGCGCCTCAGCTGGCCCACCGTCATCTCGTACTTGAGCTCGATGCCCACGAGCAGAAAGAAGATGGCCATGAGGAAGTCGTTCACGAACTGCTCGAGCGTGAGCGTCGCAGACCACGAGCCGATGCCGAGCGTCACGCCGGTCTCGAAGAAGTGATGGACCGCCTCGTAGGCGGGCGTGTTGGCCACGATGACGGCGAGGATGGCCGCGAGCACCATCACGGCCGCCGCGATCGTTCCGTTCGAGGTGATCTCATGGATCGAGTCGCGCTTCTCGATGCGACGCGCAACCGCATCGATGCCGATGATCTCCTCGTCGATGATGGACTCAGGGGTCTGGGTCATGTCGCTCCGTTCTGGGCTTGTCGCCCATCCTTGCGCGGGGAACCTGGCCCCGCGTCTCAGAAGGGCCGCCAGCGCTCGTGCGCGCCGGCGGCCCCGTTGCTTGCTACAGAATGTATACCCTGGCGAGATTGCCGGGCGAAGGTGTTACGCAGCGGATACGCAAATCATCCGTAACTCGCGAGGCGGACGCTACTCCGCGGCGGCCAGGATCGGCGCGGCGACCTGCTTCTTGCGGGAGAGGACGCCGGGCATCCACACGCCGTCGTGCTCGTCGGCGATGCCGAGGCCCTTCTGGGCAAGCTCGGTGTCGCCCTCGAACAGGACCTGGGAGCCCTCCTCCATGATGTCGGTGACGCACAGGACGATGCCGTCGGCGCCCTTGTCGGCGGCGTAGGCGCGCATGGCCTCGCGGATCTCGTCGATCATGCCGAGGGCGCGGGTCTTGTCGACCGTCTCGTACTGGCCGATGAGCAGCTTGTTGCCGGCGGGCTCGAACATCTTGATGTCGTTGCCCACCATCTCGGCGGCCGTGAAGGAGCCGGACGGGCGGCTGAGGAAGACCTCCATGCCGAACTTGACGGGGTCGACGCCCACCTGCTGGCCAAGCTTGGCGGCCATGGCACGGTCGACGTCGGTGGTCGTGGGGCTCTTGAGCATGAGCGTGTCGGTCATCATTGCAGAGAGCAGCAGCTTCGCCTGGACGTCGGTAGGCTGCTGGCCGAGGACCTCGAACAGCTTGGCGACGATGGTGCAGCTGGAGCCCCAGGGCAGGCAGATGTAGTGCAGCGGGGCGGCCGTCTCGAAGTCACCGATGCGGTGGTGGTCAACGACGCCGGCCACGACGGCGCCCTTGAGGCCCTCGACGGACTGCGCGGACTCGTTGTGGTCGGTCAGCACGACGAGCTGGCCCGCCTCGACGCTCTCGATTTGCTCGGGCTCGGCGACGCCGGCCTCGGCGAGGAGCTTGGCGGACTCGGCGGGCAGGGCGCCCAGGGCGCAGGCCTTGTACTCGTTGCCGTCGTAGTTCACCTGGTTGAGCAGCTGGGACAGGACGACGGCGCTCATGATGGCGTCGTTGTCGGGGTTCTTGTGACCAAAGACGTAGACCGTGCTCATTGACACTCCTTCTATCTGCGACGCCCGCGGGGGCATCTGCCGCATTTACGCTAACGATTCATTGTACTAGCTCGATGGGCGCGGCGCGGTGACAGTTGACCCCGACACCGATGCCACCGGGACCAAATGAACCCGTCCCCTTTGGTCCCGCTACAAGCTCCGTTCGACGAAGACCTTGTCGGCCACGGCCTCAACGCCGGCAGCCATGACGCGGGAGATGCCGGGCGCCACCTCCGCGCCCGAGGCTCCCACGAGGGTCACGCGCGGGGTGGCAAGCGCCCCCTCGCCCTCGAAGCGCTGGGCAACGGCCTGCTCGAGGGCGCCCGCAAGCTCGTCGTAGGCACTCGCCACGTTCACGCCCTCGTCTATGCACGCCTCGTACAGCGCCTTTATCTCGTTGATGGAGAACACGCGCTTGAACGCGCAGACGAACGTGAGCGTCGCCACGTGCCTGCGCGTGTAGCGGCGACGTCGCGGCGCGGGCACGACGCGTTGCTTCACATAGTTGTTCACCATGGAGCCCGTGATGAGCTCCTCGCCCGGCAAGGCCATGAACGACAGGCTCTGCGAGACGAGCGCGAGCACCTGGTCGAGGTACAGCTCGATCCTCGGCATCTCGTCGATGCGCATGATGTGGGCCTCGCGCATGCGACGCGCCAGGGCGCGCGCATCGTCCTCGTCAAGCGTCATGTTGCTGCCACCCTCCCCGGCCGAGCCGGCCATCTCATGGCAAGTTTGCACATTATCGATATGTGCTCATCTAGTTTTGAATACTAGATAGAATAGACGACAGCAAGCACGATCACGAGGCGCGCCACGCGGCGCCGCCCATCCCACGCAAGGAGCACGCATGAACGAGCAGCGCATCGCCATCCTCACGGATACGGGCACGAACGTCCCCGCAGACTTCGCCGCCGCCCATGACGTGCGCAACGTGTCGCTTCTCGTCAACTACTCCGACGGCACGTTCCGTTCCGGCGTCGACATCACCACCGACGAGGTCATAGACCGCTTTGCCACCGAGATCCCCACGACGAGCCTGCCCTCCCCCAAAGACATCCAGGACGCGCTCGAGGCCGCACGCGCGGACGGCTACGAGCGCGCCGTGTTCGTGACGATCAGCTCGGGCCTGTCGGCCACGAACCAGACCGTCGAGCTCGTCGCGAGCCAGATGGAAGGCTTCCCCGTCACCGTCGTGGACACGAAGAGCATCGGCGTGGCGGCGGGGCTTGTGGTCATGGCAGCCACCGAGATGGTCGAGGCCGGCGTGCCCTATGGCGAGCTCGGCCCCAGGCTCGCCGACCTCTCCGAGCACACGCGCGTCTACTTCACGGTGCGCGAGCTCAAGTACCTGCGCCACGGCGGCCGCATCAACGAGGCAACGTACCGGCTGGGCAGTGCCCTCAACATCAAGCCCGTCTTCTACTGCGACGAGCAGGGCAAGTACGCCACGGTCAAGAAGGCACGCGGTTGGGAGAAGGCGCTCGCCGCCGAGCTGTCGTTCATCCAGGAGCAGGCCAAGCGCTACGAGAAGGTCGTCTGCGCCGTGTGCTGCACCAAGGCCGAGGACCGCCTGGGCGAGCTCTCCGCCCGCATCCGCGAGACGATCCCCAACGTCGTGGACGTCGTGGAGAGCGGCATCTCGCCAGACCTCATCGTCCACACGGGCGCGAGCCTCGTGGGCATGGCCGTGCAGCCCACCTGGCGCTAGGCCAATCTGTCACCACGCTCCACGTAAACAGCTCGCAACAAGCGCGCATGCGGACCGGCCGTCCGTGCATAATGGACGCGTCGTACAAAGCGAGAGCTAAGGGGACACAGTGGCAATCACCGCAGAAGAGGTCGCCGAGACCCTCAACATGGTCACCGAGCAGCACCTCGACATCCGCACGATCACCATGGGCATCAACCTCATGGGCTGCGCGGACTCCAACCTCGACCGCATGTGCACCAAGGTCTACGACCACATCACCAAGACGGCCGAGAACCTCGTACCCGTGGCCGAGAGCCTCGAGCGCGAGTACGGCATCCCCATCGTGAACAAGCGCGTCTCCGTGACGCCCATCGCGCAGATTGCCGCGGCCTGTCCCGATGCGGACCTCGTCCCACTCGCCCACGCGCTTGACCGCGCCGCCGCCACGCTTGGCATCGACTACCTCGGCGGCTACTCCGCCCTTGTCCACAAGGGCATCGGCGACGCGGACCGCCGCCTCATCAGCTGCATCCCCGAGGCGCTCGCCAACACGAGCCGCGTCTGCTCGAGCGTCAACGTCGCAAGCCTGCGCGCGGGCATCAACATGGACGCCGTGCTCATGGTTGCCCAGACCGTGCTCGACTGCGCGCGCCTCACGGCAGACCAGGACTCCATCGGCGCAAGCAAGTTCGTCGTGTTCTCAAACATGGTGGAGGACTCCCCGTTCATGGCCGGCGCCACGCACGGCTCGGGCGAGGCCGACGCCGTCATTAACGTTGGCGTCTCGGGTCCCGGCGTCATGGCCGCCGCCCTCGAGGAGCTCCCCGAGACGGCAAGCATGATGGACGTGGCCGAGCGCATCAAGCAGACGGCCTTCAAGATCACGCGAGCCGGCGAGCTCATGAGTCGCGAGGCGGCCCGCCGCCTTGGCAAGGAGAAGGGCATCGTGGACCTGTCGCTTGCCCCCACGCCCGCCATCGGCGACTCCGTGGCCCGCATCCTGGAGATCATCGGCGTTGGCCAGTGCGGCGGCCCGGGCACCACGTGCGCCCTGGCCATGCTCAACGATGCCGTCAAGAAGGGCGGCGTCATGGCAAGCTCAAGCGTGGGCGGCCTGTCTGGCGCGTTCATCCCCGTCTCCGAGGACGCCGGTATGATCGACGCCGCCGAGGCGGGCGCGCTGTCGCTCGAGAAGCTCGAGGCCATGACCTGCGTGTGCTCCGTGGGCCTCGACATGATCGCCGTACCCGGAGACACGCCCGTGGAGGCCATCGCCGGCATCATCGCCGACGAGATGGCCATCGGCGTCATCAACAACAAGACGACGGCCGTGCGCCTCATCCCCGCCATCGGCAAGTCCGAGGGCGACTCCGTCGAGTTCGGCGGCCTATTCGGCCGCGCCCCCGTCATGCACGTGAACCCCAACGCGGGCACCGTCCTGGCGCATCGCGGCGGCCGCTTCCCGGCGCCGCTCAACTCGCTCAAGAACTAGCCCAGCGAGCGGGGTAAGGAACGCATGAGCAAGCAGGAGAGGGTCGAGAACTTCGGCGTGGTCGCAGCCGCCTCGCTCGCCATCGCCGCGTTGGCGCTGCTCGCGTCCAGGCTCGTGGCACCCGTGACGAGCCTGGACGCCGGCCAGAGAGCGAGCGCAGGCACCAGCATCGAGCTGATCGCAAGCGCCCGGGACTCAGTTTGCTTCTCAGACGAGCTCCTCAATCCCCTGGCATCGCAGGCCGAGGAGGGCTCTCCCGTCGAGGTGCAGGGCGCCACCGTGCCCGCAGCCAAGCTCGCGGACCTCAACGCCGCCATCCGCGCCATCGAGTCGGGCGGCCACGACGTGGGCTTCCTCATGCTTGACACCCAGACGGGCACCACCGTGTCCTACCACGCGGACCGCTTGTTCTACTCGGCAAGCTCGATCAAGGGCCCCTACGTCACGAGCGTCGTGAGGGCCGCGCTGGGAGACACCGTCCAGGCAGATGCCCGCATCGATGCCATCCTGCGCTACTCGGACAACGACGCCTATGCCTCGCTCAGAAGCCAGTACGGCAACGACCCGATGGCGGCGCTCGTCGACGCATCGGGGGCCGAACAACTGCCCCATGCGGGAATCACGGACGAGGTGGAGGCCGCCGCCGAGCCACAGAGCGGGCAGAGCATCGCCGATAACTTCTATGAGTTCGTCACCCCGGAGCAGATGGTTGCGCTGTGGGACCAGTGCCGCGCATACCTCGAGTCTGGCGAGCCGGGCGCGGCATGGCTCGCCAACGAGCTCCAGACGCCGGAGATCTCGTCGCTCTCGCACGTGGGACGCGCATGGGGCACGACGTGGGCCAAGGCGGGCTGGTACCCAGACGACGCCTCCGGATTTGCCACCACGGTCGATGCGGGCGTCGTGCGCACGGAGACGGGCGACGTCGTCATCGCCGTCATGACCACGTCGCCCGTCGACTTCCCGGCAACGGCTGGCGTCATCCTGCCCCTGCTCGAGCTCCACGCCGAGCTCGGCTGACAAAGGGACGACCCCTCCGCGCCAGCTCCTAGAACTCGCCCACGAAGCGGACCTCGGGCTCGAGAGAGACGTCGAACTGGCGCTTGACCTCGTCCTGGACGTGCGAGATGACCGCGCGCACGTCTGCGGCGGTGGCTCCACCCACGTTCACGACGAAGCCCGCGTGCTTCGTGGAGACGGCGGCACCGCCAACCTGGTAGCCCTTGAGGCCCGCATCGGTGATGAGCTTGCCGGCGAAGTGGCCCTCCGGGCGCTTGAACGTGGAGCCGGCGCTGGGCAGCTCGAGGGGCTGCTTGCTCTCGCGGGCCTCCGTGAGCTCCGCCACGCGCGCGGCGATGGCCGCGGCGTCACCGGGCTCGAGCGCAAACGTGGCGGAGAGCACGACGAGCCCCTCCGTGCGCACGCGACTCGTGCGGTAGCCCATCTCGAGCTCGCCCGCGGGGATCTCCTCGACAAACCCGCTCGGCATGAGGCAGCGCACGCTCTCGAGGACGTCGGCGCAGCACCCGTCGTAGGCGCCGGCGTTCATGAACACGGCACCGCCGACGCTTCCCGGGATGCCGCAGGCAAACTCGAGGCCCGTAAGGCCAAGCGAGGCCGCAAGCGCCGAGGCGTCGGCGATGGCGGCGCCCGCCTCGCACACGATCTGGCAGCGCTCGCGCGGGTCGCCGAGCATGAGGATGTCGTCGAGGGCACCCGCGCAGTCGACCATGACGCCGCGATAGCCGCCGTCGCCCACGAGCAGGTCAGAGCCCAGGCCGAGAAGGAAGTGGGGCACCCCCGTGTCTCGGCAGGCGCGCACGACGCGCACGAGCTCGTCCTCGGACGCGGGCGAGACGAACAGGTCCGCGGGGCCACCGACCTTGAAGGTGGTGTGCGCGCTCATCGGCTCGTCGCGGCGCACGGCGTCCGCACCCACGACGCTCTCCAGGGCATGGGCGAGGGCATCCAGTCTTTCTCGGTCCTGTGACATATCGGCTCCTTGCGTGTGTCGGCTTGTTCCTAGCAATCCTACCGTACCCATTGACAGCGAGGGGCCGCGTGCTAGGCTTGCCTTGTCAGTTTCAGGGCGGGGTGAGATTCCCCACTGGCGGTAACTGGGAGGGCGCACGCCCCCAGAAGCCCGCGACCCGCGAATACGCGGCTGACCCGGTGCGAGTCCGGGGCCAACGGTCAAAGTCCGGATGGAAGAAACGGAGGGTCACCCATGGCCACATCCACGCATCAGCCAAATGCAGACGCTCAGGGACACCTCGAGTTCGAGAACACGAACCGCTGGTCCACGCGCCAACTTGTCACGATGGCGCTCATGTGCGCCCTGGGCACGGTCTTCTCGTTCGTGCAGATCCCGCTCATCCCGACGGCGCCGTTCCTCACGTATGACCCCTCCCTCGTGCCCGCCATGGTGAGCGGCCTGGCCTTTGGCACGGGCCCGGGACTTGTCGTGGGCATCCTCACCGCATGCCTCCACGGCCTGGTCACCGGCGAGTGGGTGGGCTCGCTCATGAACGTGGTCGCCACCGTCTGCTATGTGGCGCCCGCCGCACTCGTCTACGCGCGCGCCCGCAGCAACGCGGGCGCCATCGGTGGCCTGGCCCTGGGCGTCGTGCTCGCCACGGCCGGCTCCATCGTTGCCAACCTCACGATCGGCGTTGCGTTCTGGTACGGCTCCGCAGACGCCATCATGCCGCTCATCCTCCCCGCGGTGCTGCCGTTCAACCTGGTGAAGACCATCCTGAACTCAGCGCTCACGCTCGTCGCGTTCAGGTCCCTCACCAGCCTCATCAAGCCTGAGAAGGGCAACGGGCGCGCATGATCGAGTGCGCCGGCCTCCACTACTCCTACGACGGGACGCATGACGCGCTCGATGGCGTGAGCCTCACCATCGCGGACGGCGAGTTCGTGAGCGTCCTGGGGGGCAACGGCTCGGGCAAGTCCACGCTGGCGCGCCACCTCGACGCCCTGCTCGTCCCCGACTCCGGTCACGTGACGGTCGATGGCCTCGGCACGGCGACGCGCCGCAACGTCTATGACATCCGCAGCCGCGTGGGCCTCGTGTTCCAGAACCCGGACGACCAGATCGTCGCCGGAATCGTAGAGGACGACGTGGCGTTTGGGCCCGAGAACCTCGGCGTGCCCACCGGCGAGCTGCGCGCCCGCGTCACCGAGGCGCTCGCCGCGGTCGGCCTCTCCGGCTTCGAGCGGCGCGAGACGGCAAGCCTGTCCGGCGGGCAGAAGCAGCGCCTGGCACTTGCCGGCGTGCTCGCCATGCGTCCGCAGACGCTCGTGCTCGACGAGGCAAGCTCCATGCTCGACCCCCGCGGGCGCGCCGCGCTCATGCATGCGTGTCACAGGCTCCACAGCCAAGGCATGTCGATCGTCATGATCACCCACTTCATGGAGGAGGCCGCCGAGGCCGAGCGCGTCGTCGTGCTCAGCCACGGGCGCGTGGCGCTCGACGACACGCCTGACGAGGTGTTCTCGCAGGCAGACGCGCTGGCCAGCCTTGGCCTCGACATCCCGATGCCCTACCGCATTGGCCTCGAGCTGCGAGAGAAGCTCCCAGGCCTCACCCCGCGCGTGACCGTCGACGCCATGCTCGGCGAGCTCCAGGCCCAGGCGGCCCAAAGGGGTCAGGCGCCTTTGGGCACCACGACGGCCCAAAGGGGGCAGACGCCTTTGGACGCCTCGGGCGCCGAGGGCAGCTGCGCGCTGAGGGTCGAGGACGTGTCGTTTGCCTACGAGCGTGGGGCCTGCCCTGCGCTGCGGGACATCTCGATCGAGGTGCGCGAGGGCGAGGTCCTCGGCCTTCTCGGCCACACGGGGTCGGGCAAGTCCACGCTCGTGCAGCTGCTGGCCGGGCTCGAGAAGCCAACCCGCGGGCGTGTCGCGTGCAAGGCCGCGAGTCGCGTGGGCGTCGTGTTCCAATATCCCGAGCGCCAGCTGTTCGCGCGCACGGTTCGCGAGGACGTGGCCTTTGGCCCGAGAAACCTCGGCATCACGGGCACGGAGCTCGCCGCATGCGTTGACAAAGCCATACGCGGCGTCGGCCTCGACCCCGAGGCCGTGGGTGACGTCTCCCCCTTTGCGCTCTCCGGCGGCCAGCAGCGGCGCATTGCCTTCGCCGGCGTGCTCGCCATGGAGCCGGACGTCCTCGTGTTCGACGAGCCCGTGGCCGGCCTTGACCCCCGCAGCCGCCGCGAGTTCCTGCGGCTGCTGCGCAAGCTGCATGCGCAGGGCCGCACCATCGTCATGACCTCCCACAACATGGACGACGCCGCCGAGCTGTGCGACCGCGTGGTCGTGCTCGACCATGGCGAGAGGCTCCTCGAGGGCACGCCGGCCGAGGTATTCTCGCACGCAGACGAGCTGCGGCGCGCGGGCCTTGGCCTTCCGGGCGCGCAGGAGATGGCATCGCGGCTCATCGAGCTTGGCTGGCCCCTGCGCCGAGACGCGCTCTACACGCCCGACGCACTCGCGTCGGACCTCGCCACCTGCCTGGGGGCTGGCGCCCCCGCAGGTACCGGCACCGCCCAGGTCAGCGGAGGCGAGCGATGAGCAGCACCTTCACGTTTGGCAGCTACGTTGCCGGCACCTCCGCGCTCCATCGCCTCGACCCGCGCACGAAGCTCCTGCTTGGCGTCGCGTTTCTCGTGCTCGTGCTGCAGGCGCGCGACTTCACGGGGCTTCTGCCCTCGCTTGTCGCCATCGTCTCCCTGTACGCATGCGCGCGCATCACGCCGGCAAGGGCTCTGCGGGCCCTCGCGCCAACGCTGGGCATCGTCGTGCTCGTCTCCCTGCTCAGGCTCTTCACGCAGCAGGGCGGCACCACGCTTGTGAGCTGGGGCATCATCGAGGTCAGCACGGGGAGCCTGCACGCGGCGGCGCTCACGGCGGCGCGCATCACGCTCATGATGTTGGGGATGGCCCTCGTCACGATGGTCACGCCCACGCTCGACCTCACGGAGGCCCTGGAGGCGCTGATCTCGCCACTCGCACGCTTTGGGGTCCCCGCGCACGAGTTGGGCATGATTGCCGGCATCGCCCTGCGCTTTGTTCCCCAGCTCGTCGCCGAGATGCACGACATCCGCCTCGCCCAGCAAAGCCGGGGGGCCAGGCTCGCCGGCAGCCCCGTTCGGGGCATCCGCCAGGTCTCGAGCGTGGCCATCCCCCTGATGGCGGGCGTCTTCCGCCACGCCGAGACGCTGAGCGAGGCCATGGACGCGCGCTGCTACCACGGTCGACAGGGGCGCACGACCCTGCGCCCGCTCAGACTCGGCACCCGAGACGCCGTGGCCGTGCTTGTCTACGTCGTCCTTCTCGCCATGACCCTCGCGATAAACGCACTTGGCTGACAAAGGGGATAGCCCTTGTCACCCTCCCCGAAAGGAGACCCCATGAGCATGGACAAGAGCGGACTCGAGACGGTCCTCACCTACCTCACGTCCGTCCCGGCGTGGTATCTCGCAACCTCCGTGGACGGCCAGCCGCACGTCAGGCCTTTCTCGTTTGCCGCCATCCAGGACGGCAGGCTGTGGTTCTGCACCGCCACCACCAAGGACGTCTGGGAGGAGCTCACGAGAAACCAGCGCTTCGAGGCCACGGCCTGGTGGCCGGGGCACGGCTGGCTCATCCTGCGCGGGCGTGCCGGCCTCGAGGACCGCGCCAACCCCTCCATGCGCGAGGCGGGCTGGCGACACCTCGAGGGGCTGGGCGAGCGCTATGACGGGCCGGATGACCCCACGCTCACGTTCTTCAGCGTCGAGGAGCCCCAGGCATGGATCTGCAACCACGACGAGTGGCAGCCCGTCGAGCTGTAGCCTGCGGCGGTCTCAGTCAGCCCGGACACCGTCGTGGCAGCAATCGGCCCAGACACCGCGGCCGTCTCGGTGACAGATTGGCCCATCCCCATCTGTCACCGCTCGCGTCATCGCGCCGTGAAGTTCCCTTGTTTTGTGGCGCGTTGGGTTATGCTCTTCCCTACGCAAGTGGCACGCATAAACGCATCTCAATTGGAGCCACCATGTCACGAACCCCCCAGCGCCCCTCCGGGAGCGCGTCCATAGAGCGCAGCGGCCTCATGACGCGCCGCGCCGCGCTCAAGGCCATGCTCGGCATCACGGCCGTCACGGCCGGTCTCGTCTCGAGTCCCCTGCGCGCCATCGCCGCCGAGGCGTCTCGCGAGACCACGAACGCCCTCAACTCGGCGCAGGCCCAGCTCGACGAGGCCCAGAAGAAGCTCGACGCCATCTCAGACGAGTACGTGTCCTTGAACGAGCAGCTCAACGACACCGTGAGCCAGATCGAGCAGGTCCAGGCGAGCATCGACGACACGCAGTCACAGATCGATGCCAAGCAGGCAGAGATCGCCGACAAGCAAGACGTCCTCGCCGGCCGCATCTCGAGCAGCTACAAGACGGGAGGCACGGACTTCCTGTCCGTGCTGCTCAACTCCTCCAACTTCGAGGAGCTCACGAACAACCTGTACTACATGGGCAAGATCAACGCGAGCGACGAGCAGCTCATCAACGACGTCAAGCGGGCAAAGGCCGAGTTCGACTCCCAGAAGGCCCAGCTCGAGAGCCAGAAGTCGGACCTCGAACAGCTCAAGGAGCAGCAGAGCCAGGAGCTCGCCGCCGTGCAGGCCAAGCAGGACGAGGCCTCGTCAATCGTGGCGAACCTCTCCGATGACGTCCGCGCCCTCATGGAGAAGCGCGACGCGGAGATCCTCGCCGCGGCCGAGGAGGAGAAGCGCCAGGCAGCAGCCGCCGAGGCCGCGCGCAAGGCGGCCGCAGCCGCGTCCTCCAACCGCGGCAGCTCGGGCGTCAGCGGAACCGTGAGCTCGGGCAACGCCAGTTCCAAGGGCCAGGCCATCGTGAACGCCTGCTATCGCGTGGGGTCGCCCGGCTCCGGCCTGTGCGCCATGTGGGTCTCGCAGGTCTACAGCGCCGCAGGCTACGGCTACCCCGGCGGCAACGCCAACAACATGTACTGGAACTTCTGCACGAGCTCCAACAAGGGAGACCTGCAGCCCGGCATGATCGTGGCCGTGTCCACGTGGACGGGGACCTCCGCAGGCCGCGTCTACGGGCACGTGGGCATCTACATCGGCGGCGGCATGGTCATGCACAACGTCGGCTCCATCCAGACCATGGGGCTCGACACCTGGATCCACACCTACGGCACCACGGTCACCCCGCGCTGGGGCTGGGCCGCCTAGCACCCATCGAACACCAAGGGCCGCTCGCGATTCGCTCGGGGCGGCCCTTCTCATGCGGCGCATCACAGACGCAACAGTCGCCCCATCGCCACCCCAACCAGCCGCGCCACTCTATAATGGAAGGCTGGTATGGACGGGGCTAGCCCCATGTCTGCGAACGCCTCGGCGAAAGGAATGCCATGAGCGAAAAGAAGGACCCCAAGGACACCTGCGTGCTCGTCACCGGCGGCGCCGGCTTCATCGGCAGCCACACGTGCGTCGAGCTGCTTCAGGACGGCTATCAGGTCGTCATCGTGGACGACCTCTCCAACGCATCCGAGAAGGTCCTCGACCGCATCGACACCATCGTGGGCGACGAGGCCGCCAAGCGCCTCTCCTTCTACCGTGCCGACGTCAACGACCGCGAGGCCCTCGAGTGCATCTTTGACGAGAACGACATCGACCGCGTGATTCACTTCGCCGGCTTCAAGGCCGTGGGCGAATCCGTCTCCAAGCCCATCGAGTACTACACGAACAACCTGGGCAACACGCTCACGCTCGTGGACGTCATGCGCAACCACGGCTGCAAGTCCATCATCTTCTCGAGCTCCGCCACCGTCTACGGCGACCCGGACTCCCTGCCCCTCACCGAGGCCAGCCCCAAGAAGAGCGCCACGAACCCCTATGGCTGGACCAAGTGGATGATCGAGCAGATCCTCACCGACCTGCACACGGCCGACCCGGAGTGGAACGTCGTGCTGCTTCGCTACTTCAACCCCATCGGAGCCCACCCCAGCGGACTCATGGGCGAGGACCCCAAGGGTATCCCCAACAACCTGCTGCCCTACGTTGCCCAGACGGCCATCGGCAAGCGCAGCGAGGTCCACGTCTTTGGCAATGACTATCCCACGCCCGACGGCACCGGCGTGCGCGACTACATCCACGTCTGCGACCTCGCGAGCGGACATGCCGCCGCGCTCGCGTGGATGAACGGCCGCGAGGGCGTCGAGGTCTTCAACCTCGGCACCGGCCGCGGCACCTCCGTGCTCCAGATCATCGAGGCCTTCTCGAAGGCCTGCGGCCATGAGGTTCCCTACGTCATCGACCCGCGCCGCCCCGGCGACGTGGCCGAGAACTACGCCGACTGCTCCAAGGCCAAGGAGCAGATGGGCTGGGAGGCCAAGTACGACATCGACGACATGTGCCGCGACTCCTGGAACTGGCAGTCCAAGAACCCGAACGGCTTCGAGGAGTAGCTCGTGAGCGAGAACCCCTTCGTCGCCTACCTCAAGAGGCGCCTGCCGCTCGTGGAGTCCGCCCTCGGCAACGCCGCGGCGGCGCCCCTCGCCCACGCCAACGAGCCCGCGAGAGACCTGGAGCGCTACCTCTACGCTCCCCTCGCCGCGTTCACCGAGGGTGGCGGCAAGCGCGTGCGCCCCGTCCTGTGCCTGCTCGGCGCCGAGGCAGTGGGCGGTGAGCCGCACCTCGCGCTGGCGCCCGCGATGGGCATCGAGCTGTTCCAGAGCGCGGCGCTCATCCATGACGACATCGCCGACGAGAGCGAGCTGCGTCGCGGCAAGCCCTGCCTGTACCTCACCGAGGGAACGGGGCTTGCCACGAACATGGGCGATCTCGCGCTCACGCAGGTGATCGAGGTCGTTCTCGCAGACGGCGCCCTGCCCCAAGACCGCAAGGCCAAGGTGCTCGGCGAGCTCGTCTCCATGGAGCGCCACACGCTCGAGGGGCAGGCCCTCGACCTCGGTTGGGCGCGCGACGGCCGCTGGGACGTCACCGAGGCAGACTACCTCTACATGGTGAGAAGCAAGACGGCCCACTACACGGCCGCCTCACCGCTTGCCGTGGGTGCCGTGGCGGCTGGGGCCACTCCCGAGGCCGTCGAGGGGCTTCGCCAGGTGGGCATAAGCGCAGGCATCGCCTTCCAGCTGCAGGACGACCTGCTCAACCTCGTCGGAGACGCCGAGGCCCAGGGCAAGGACTTCCGCAGCGACATCACCGAGGGCAAGCGCACGCTCGCCGTCGTCTACGCGCTCGCGAGCCTGGACACACGGGACCGAGAGGAGCTCGTCGCCATTCTCGAGGACGGCACCACCAACGCCGACGAGCTCGCCCGCGCCGTCGAGCTCATCGAGGCGGGCGGTGGCATCGCGCACTGCAGCCAGCTTGCGGAGCGCGAGGCAAGACGAGCCGAGCAGGGCGCCCATGACCTTGCGAGCAGGGGACTCGTCACACATGAGGCCGCCGAGCTTCTCTGCGCGATGGCGCAGTTCTTCGTGAGGCGCGCAAGCTAGACTTTTGCAATCCGCGGGCACACACCCGCGAGGCCGCGGGACTCGCCCCGCGACGATACCGAGGAGACACAGATGGAACCGATACGTGAGGGCATGACGGGAACCGCCGTCGAGGACGTTCAGGAGCGCCTGGCCTCGCTTGGCTACGAGATTGCCATGGAGGAGCGCGGTGAGGCCGCCTTTGGGCAGTCGACCGCAAACGCCGTGGCGCGCTTCCGCCTCGAGCACAACCTGTCGCTGACGCCCGAGGTGGACGTCGCATGCTGGTCTGCCCTCGTGGACGAGTGCTACCAGATGGGCGACCGCACCCTCTACCTGCGACTCCCCAACTTCCATGGAAACGACGTCCGTTGTCTCCAGAACGCCCTCAACGTGCTGGGCTTCTCGTGTGGAGAGGTCGATGGCTACTACGGCCCTCACACCGAGGGAGCCGTCAAGATGTTCCAGGAGAACGTCGGCATGCTCGCAGACGGCATCGCCTTCTCCGACACGTTCGATGCCCTCGAGCGACTTCGCCACGTGTGGGCCGGCAAGCCCGCCAACGGGCCGCATCCGCAGAGCGGCATGGGATTCGCCCGTGCGGCGCTCGTGCTCGATGACGCCCACCTGGCGCTCACGGCCGAGGACCCCATCTCCAGAAACGTCGCCGGACGCATCTGGAACATCGCGAGCGCCACGTCCGAGCACACGGGTCTACGCCTCATCGAGAGCGTCGACGCCGCCACGAGCGCGGACGACGCCGTGCTCGTGCTTGCCACGACGCCGCGGCCGGCCGTCTCAAACGTTGCCAGCGTCACGATGACAGAGGGTGACGATCTAGCGCTCCGCCTTCGCACGGCGCTCGAGAGCTCGCGCGCAAAGCCTCCCGTCGTGCGCGTGGAGCTGCCGGCCGGCTCCTACGACGGCTCGTTTACGGTCAACGACTCGCAGATGCTCGCCGTCTCCCTCATCGACGCGCTCTGCACGGCTCTGGCCCAATAGACTCGGCGCTTGCGACTGTAGCCAATCGGTCACTTGTGAGGCAAACTTGGGGGCCCATAGTGACCGGATAGCCACACTCGCGATCAGCTCTCGTCGCAAATAAGGCGGCTGCCATCCGATTGGGTGGCAGCCGCCTTCTCAGTTTCAGCTGTGGGTATGTCCTAGTTGCCTGCCGCGGCAAGGCCGCTGTCGCCCTCGGTGTGAGAAGAGCCACCGGCAGCGGGGGCAGACCAGGTGCCCGTGGCAGCCGGAAGGTCCATGTGCTCGCGCTCGGTGCGCTCGGGAATGGCCCCGACCCCCTTGGCAAACGCCAGCTTGCCGTCCTCGCCAACGTCAACAAGGACGATGTCGCCGGCACCCCAGCCGTTCTCGAGCAGCTGCTCGGCAAGCGGGTCCTCGATGAGGGTCTGGATGGCGCGACGCAGCGGGCGCGCACCATAGACCGGGTCGGTACCCTCCTTCGCGAGGAGGTCCTTGGCCGCGTCCGTGAGCTCGATGGACATGCCCTGGCCAATGAGACGGTTGCGCAGCTCGCCCACCATGAGGTCAACGATGCCGCGAATCTGAGCGCTCGTGAGGGACTTGAAGACGACGATCTCGTCCACGCGGTTGAGGAACTCCGGGCGGAAGAGCTTCTTGAGCTCGCCCATCGCACGGCTCTTGATCTCTGCGTCAGAGAGCTGGCCGGCGCTCGCGCCAAATCCCATGGCACCCGGTTTTGCGATCTCGCGCGCGCCGACGTTGCTCGTCATGATGATCACGGTGTTCGAGAAGTCCACCTTGCGGCCCTGCCCGTCCGTGAGCCTGCCCTCGTCAAGGATTTGCAGCAGGATGTTGAAGACGTCCGGGTGGGCCTTCTCGATCTCATCGAACAGGACAACGGAGTAGGGCCTGCGACGCACGGCCTTCGTGAGCTCACCGCCCTCGTCGTAGCCCACGTATCCCGGGGGCGCGCCAACGAGCTTGCTCACGGCGAACTTCTCCATGAACTCGCTCATGTCAAACGTGATGAGAGCGTCCTGCGAGCCAAAGAGGAACTCCGCGAGGGACTTTGCGAGCTCGGTCTTGCCCACGCCGGACGGGCCGAGGAACACGAACGAGCCGCCGGGGCGACGCGGGTCCTTGAGCGGCGAGCGGCTGCGCCGAATGGCGCGGGCAACGGCGCTCACGGCCTCGTCCTGGCCGATGACGCGCTCGTGCAGCACGCTCTCGCAGCGCAGGAGCTTGGATGCCTCGGCCTCGGACAGGTTCGAGACCGGCACGCCCGTGATGGAGGAGACGACGTCTGCGATGACGTTCTCATCGACGGTGACGACCTTGCCCTCCATGCGCTCGTGCCAGGCGTCCTCGAGCTCGCCCCGCTTGGCGATGAGCTCCTTCTCGCGGTCGCGAAGGCGGGCCGCCTGCTCGAACTCCTGGGCGCTCACCATGTCTCGCTTCTCGGCACGGACGTGCTTGAGGTCCTCGTCAACGGCAGATATCTCCGGCGGAAGCGTCATGTTGTGCACGCGCGTGCGAGCGCCCGCCTCGTCGATGACGTCGATGGCCTTGTCGGGCAGGAATCGGTCCTGGATGTAGCGGTCGGACAGCGTGACGGCAGCCTCGAGGGCCTCGGGCGTATAGCGCACGTGGTGGTGCTTCTCGTAGGCCGGCTCAAGGCCACGGATGATCTGGAGCGTGTCGGCAACGCTCGGCTCGTTGATGTTCACGGGCTGGAAGCGTCGCTCGAGCGCGGAGTCCTTCTCGATGTGCTTGCGATACTCCTCCGCCGTCGTGGCACCGATGACCTGGATCTCTCCGCGCGAGAGGGGCGGCTTCAGGATGCTCGCCGCGTCGATGGAGCCCTCGGCTGAGCCCGCGCCGATGATCGTGTGCATCTCGTCGATGAACAGGATGACGTTGCCGTCCTTCTCCACCTCGGCGATGACCTTCTTGAGGCGGTCCTCGAACTCGCCGCGGTACTTGGAGCCAGCGACGAGCGCGGAGACGTCAAGCGTCCAGATCTGCTTGCCACGCAGCATGTCGGGCACCGTGCCGGCAGCCACGAGCTGGGCGAGGCCCTCGACGATGGCCGTCTTGCCCACACCCGGGTCGCCCAAGATGAGCGGGTTGTTCTTCTGGCGTCGCGCAAGCACCTGCATGACGCGCTCGACCTCACGGTCGCGGCCAATGACGGGGTCGAGCTTGCCCTCGGCGGCGATGGCCGTGAGGTTGCGGCCATACTGCTCGAGCATCGAGCCGTCGTCAGAGGACGAGGAGCTGGTGCGGGCTGGCCCCACGGACACGCCCTCCGGGCCGATGCGCACCTCCTGGACCTGGGGCGCGGCGTCTGCCGGGGAGTTCTGCTCGATGAGCCCGTCCACGGCATTGCGGACGGCATCCGCCGAGACGCCCATGCGCGCGAGCGCCTCCATGGCCACGCCGTTGCCCTCGCGCGCGATGCCCAGCAGCAGGTGCTCGGTGGAGATGTAGGTGGCGCCGCGGCTCATCGTCTCCCGATAGGCGCCCTCGAGCACGCGCTTGGCGCGCGGGGTGAACGGGATGTGACCGCCGGGCACGGGCTCGCTCGAGCGCTCCGTGACCTCGCGGACCGTCTCGACCGTCTCGTCATAGGTGATGTCGAGGCTGGCGAGGGCCTGGGCGGCAATGCCCTCCCCCTCCTTGATAAGCGCGAGAAGCAGGTGCTCGGTGCCCACGTACATCTGGCCGAGCGTGCGCGCCTCGTCCTGGGCGAGGCTCATGACCTTGCGCGCCTTGTCTGTGAACTTGTCGAACATGCGAAGGTTCCCCCTCGGTCGTTCCATCAAAACCAAGGTGCCCGTGCGACCACCTGGCGGCACGGGCACTCTGTTAGCTTATACCCTCGCGAGAGGTAGGTGATACCTCGTCGCTTTCGGACCAGCTTACGACGTATGCCTCCAGCGAGGGTCCGTGAGCGTTCGAGCGGCACCGAGGCCCACCGGGAGAAACGCAACGATGAGCACGGCGCGAACGAACCAGCTCAACATGTTGGCCGTATCGAAGACACACATGTAGTACATGGCACGATAGAGGTACAGTCCCGGAACCATGATGACAATTGACGGAACCGTTAGGGCAATCCTCGGATACGTGAGCTTGAGCTCGGCCACGCTCGCGAGCAGCCCCGAGACAAGCGCTCCGATGAGCGCAGCCGCCTCGGGAGGGACGCCACCAGCCAGCCCAAGCGCCGGAATCAGAGCGTTGAGATCGACGAGCGAGAGCCTCAGCGTGTTCGAGACCGCGCCAATGCAACCCGCCGCCGCAGCCATCTGCACGGGACTGTTGAACATGATCGAGAAGCCAAATACGCCAACGAAGCTCATGAAAGCGCGCAGCGCCGTCAGCTGCAGCACGCCGAGTCCCTGAGGCGCAAAGTCATCCGGAGAGAGTCCCACGCACTCGGCGACCACCCATCCCACGAGCGTCGCCACCACCACGATTGACACCGCATATGTAAGCCGTTCGATGCCGCTTCTCATGTCGAGCTTTGAGATGTCGAGCCCGGCCGTGATGAGGGGAAATCCGGGAATCACGAACAGCATGGCGCCGATATAGCCCTCCTCGTGCGAAAGAGCCATGGGATCAAAGCGCGAGAGTCCGAGCAACGCCAACAGATAGCAGACGCACGCCACGGCAACGCCCATCGCAAGCGCACTGAACTGCCCGATCCTTCTCGAGAGCATCGTGGAACGCACGAAGTTGCCGATTCCGGCGCCTACGAACGCGCCGAGCATCTCGATCGGACCGCCACCAAGGAGAAATACGAAGGCACCACATGCGGCGCCGGCAGCAAGCCCCTGCTGAACGGGACGATAGTCTGGCCTCGTCCCCTCAACGGTCGCAAGCATCTCGTGGTACTCGTGCACCGTGAAGTTTCTGCCATACGTCTCAATCTCGCGCAGGAAGTTCTCCATCATCCAGATGCGGTGCGTGTTCACTCCCGTTGTGGGCAGGCTCACGACCTCGTTGAAAATATGATGTCCCTCGATGCACGTGCATTCGAACGACAGCAGGCTCAGGTCCACGTGAATGGTGACGCCAAGGACACTCGCCACGCGATCCATCGTGTCGCGCACGCGCCAGGCGCCCGTTCCGCTCGCGAGCATGAGCATGCCAGTGCGGCAAATGATCGTGGACTTGTCAGCAAGTGGGGCGGAGATGGCGGGAGAGTCTCCCTCGGTCACGACATCGTGCCAGACGGTCTTCATGTGCAGCGCGTTTGCTCGCATGCCGTGATGGTGAAACAACGCGTGACTCAAGGCGTCGGGAGCCAGAGCGGACTCCGGCCTGGATGTGCCAAGACGTCCGTCCTCGTCTTCGTCCTCGTCTTCGTCCTCGACAAGATCGAAGTCCTCGATGGGCTCGACCACTCGATGACCTGGCTCGTCATCGACGTCATCCTCATCTTGCTCGTCAAAGAAGTTGAGGCCCTCCAGGACCTCCTCGCGCTCGCTGTCATCATCGGCAGCATGCTGACCGAAAGCCTGCATCCATGCCTCCCGTCTGGGGTGGCTCGATTGCCCCCCGCACCGGTCACATTCCGCGGCCATATTAGAGCTACGTTATGTAAAGTTGCAAACCTCGATATAGAAAGCCCGCCGAGACCAAATCCTGGCTTCGGCGGGCGTGGAGTCCCAATCTGTAAAGCTGGAATGCCTGACCCTAGTACAGCTTGGCACCAGCCGGGATGGAGTCATCGAGCTGCAGGAGGTTCAGGCGCTCCTCGCCATCCTCGGTGTGGATGGCCGAGAGGAGCATGCCACAGGAGTCGATGCCCATCATGGCGCGCGGCGGCAGGTTCGTGATGGCCACGAGCGTCTTGCCCACGAGGTCCTCGGGCTCGTAGAACGCATGAATACCCGAGAGGATCGTACGGTCCGCGCCCGTGCCGTCATCGAGCGTGAAGTTAAGCAGCTTCTTAGACTTCTTAACGGCCTCGCACGCCTTGACCTTCACGGCGCGGAAGTCGGACTTGCTGAACGTGTCGAAGTCCACGTAGTCCTCGAACAGCGGCTCGATGGCGACCTTGGAGAGGTCGAGCGTGGGCTGCTTGTTGGCGGCATAGGCGCTGCCCTTGGCACCCGCGGCAGCCTCCTCGGCGGCCTTGGCCTCGGCGGCTCCGTTCTTGGCGCCGGCCTCGGGCTTCATGTGCGGGAAGAGAAGCACGTCGCGGATGGAGGGTTGGTTCGTGAGCAGCATGACCACGCGGTCGATGCCGATGCCGATACCGCCCGCGGGAGGCATGCCGTACTCGAGCGCGCGCACGTAGTCGGCGTCGAACTGCATGGCCTCGTCGTCGCCGGAGTCGCGCTCGGCAATCTCTGCATGGAAGCGCTCGGCCTGGTCAACGGGGTCGTTGAGCTCGGAGAACGCGTTGGCATACTCGTGGCCGGCGATGACGAGCTCAAAGCGGTGCGTCAGGCGCGGCTCGTCCTCGTAGCGCTTGGCGAGCGGGCTCACCTCGACGGGATAGTCGACGACGAACGTCGGGTTCACGAGCGAGGGCTCGCCGATCTCGTCGTAGAGCTCGGCGATGAGCTTGCCGGCGCCCCACTCGGACTTCGTCTCGATCTTGTTCTCGTGGCACAGCTCCACGAGGCGCTCGACGGGCGTGTCGAGGTCGACCTCGACGCCAAGGGAGTTCGAGACAACCTTCGTCATCGGGATGGACGGCCAGGTGCCGGACAGGTCGATCGTCTGGCCCTGGTACTCGATCTGCTCAGGGTTGCCGATTGCGGCGTTCGCGGCCTTGATGACGCCCTCAGCGAGCTCCTTCATACCCTCGAGGTCGCTGTAGGCGCGGTAGGCCTCCATCGTGGTGAACTCGGGGTTGTGGGTCTGGTCCATGCCCTCGTTGCGGAAGATGCGGCCGATCTCGTACACGCGCTCGAAACCGCCCACAAGCAGGCGCTTCAGCGGCAGCTCGGTGGCGATGCGCAGGAAGCACTCCTGGTTGAGGGCGTTGAAGTGCGTGATGAAGGGCTTTGCCGTGGCACCGCCCTGGATGGTCTGGAGAATCGGAGTCTCGACCTCCATGTAGGCGTCCTCCTCCATGTAACGGCGGAAGGCGGAGACGATGGCGGAACGCTTGCGGAACGTCTCGCGGACGTCGTCGTTGACGATGAGGTCAACGTAGCGCTGGCGATAGCGGGTCTCCTTGTCGGAGAGGCCGTGGAACTTCTCGGGCAGCGGGCGCACGGACTTGGAGAGCAGGCGCACCGAGGTCGGGGCCAGGGACAGCTCGCCGCGCTTGGTGCGCATCATGGAGCCGGTGGCCTCGATGACATCTCCCAGGTCCATCTTGCGCAGGGCGGCCATGCCCTCCTGGCCCAGGTTGTCGATGCGGCAGAACAGCTGCATCTTGTCAGTGGCGTCCTGGAGCACGACGAACGCCACCTTGCCCTGGCCGCGCTTGGCGCGAATGCGGCCGGCGACCGTGTGGGCCTGCTCGTCCGCATCGTCCTCGCCAAGCTCGGCGTAGCGCGCGGCGAGGTCTGCCACGTGGTCGGTCACGTCGCAGTGCTCGGGATAGGGATTGCCGCCGGCGTCGATGATGGCCTGTCGGCGGGCGAGACGCGTGGCGCGCTCGTCGTTGAGCGTGGCCTCGTTGGTGGTCTCCTCAGACATGCATGGCTCCTTCTGCACGGGCAGGCGCTCGGCGCGCCCGCCTGGCTCTCTACGTGAAAGCGCCCCTCCCGCGACGGGCACGGAAGGGGCGCGATAAGGACCTATTCGCAGGTTGCGGCCTGCGAGCGAACCAATCTCGCCCTAGCGCGAGATTTTGACGATCGTGTAGTGGCGCGTGGCGCCGGACGGGCTCGTGACCTCGATCACATCGCCCTTGGCGTGGCCCATGAGCGCAGAGCCAACCGGGCTCTCGTTGGAGATCTTGTGCTCGAGGGAGTTGGTCTCCGTGGTGCCGACGATGGTGAAGGCACACGTCTTGTCCTTGCCCTGCTCCTGGATCTCGACCGTGCAGCCGATGGAGACGGCCATGACGTGGCCGGCGCCGGCGGACACCTTGGCGGTCGAGAGGATCTTGCGGATCTCGGCGACGCGGGAGGCGTTCTTGGACTGCTCCTCCTTGGCGTCGTCGTACTCGGAGTTCTCGGACAGGTCACCGAAGTCGCGGGCGACCTTGATGCGCTCGATGATCTCGGCGTCGTGCTCTCCCTCACGCCAGGCAAGCTCCTCGACGAGCTTCTGACGACCTTCGGGAGTAAGGATGATCTCGTTGTCAGCCATGGTTCGCTTTCTTGCTTAAGGGCGGTACGTACATGCGATGGCACACCACGCGGGTGTGCCGTTGGTGCTAGTCCAGCTTGGCGCCGCAGGACTTGCAGAACTTGTTGTCGGCGGGGTTCTCGGCACCGCAGTGGCCGCAGAACTTCTTGCCGTCCTCGGCAGCCTCGGCGGGGGCGTCCTCGTCATCGGCGTCGACGTGGGGAACGTCAACGACGTCCTCGGCCGGCTTGGTCTCGGTCGTGGCCTCGGCCTTGGCGGGCTTGTCGTCGCCCTCTATGCCCTCGCGGA